>NZ_FOIA01000090.1 GCF_900111605.1 Nitrosomonas marina
GAAATGGTAAGAGCATATATACGGGAGCAGGAAAAAGAAGATGAGCGTATTGAGCAAATGACGCTGGATATAGACACGCCGCTTTAGCGGCTAACCAACAGCCCCTTTGAGGGGCTCAAGCGATAAGCCTCCGGCTCTGCCGGAGGTAAATTAACTTTACAATCTGTTCAAGATAGCAACGAGAATCACAAACAATTTGAACGCAGGAAAAATATGCAATTAGCGATGGCCGAAAATTCACGCTATTTAGTATATGCTATGGGTGCTGCCGCATCGCTCTATTTTATCGCCCTAATCATAGTATTACGATATCGACAAAATGCGCTCAAACTAGCTCCCCGTTTAACTAGGCGACAGCGATGGAAATTAAACCTACAAATGTTTTTCGCCAAGGTCTTTACCAAGGGGATGCTGTATTGGTTCGCAGTTTGGCTATGTTTTGGAACCGTATTTAGCCCATTTAGTTATCTGTATTTCGAATCGCGAACAGAAATCGGTTGGCTTCTCGCACTATTTATTTTAGCTTTAATTGGCTTATTGACCGGATTACGGTTAATTGCGGTAGCCAAAAGTCATGACACTTTGTCGCTTGCATCCATTGGTCATATTGATGCACGGCAACCTATCCTGTTATTACGCTCATTTGCCGACGATATGACACCCATACTACGCAACGATGGTCAAGGTGCCATGGTTCGTCGATTATTAGCACCCACATTATGGACATTGGAAGAAACTCTTGAAAAACAGTTGACTTCATACGGACCGCTCATCGCAATCGGACGGCCTGGGGAAAACATGCCGCCAGCAGGGGCTGCAAGGGAATATGTTCTCAATGAAGAATGGCGACAACGGGTAAAACAATTGATAAAACAAGCTCGGGTTGTAGTCATTATATTAGGCGACACTCCAGGCTTGAAATTTGAATACGAAGCTCTAAAACAGCTCGACGCCCTACCCAAAGTCATAGCTATTTTCCCACCTACATTGGGCGAACGCTTGGAAATCAGCTGGAAATATTTTTTTTGCATATTCTGGCGAAGTTGAACACTGATTCCGGTCCAATGTGAACACAGATTTTTCCAACGCATGACGAGTTGTCTTTTTACTTTATTTGTTC
>NZ_FOIA01000088.1 GCF_900111605.1 Nitrosomonas marina
ACAGGTCATGGCAAAGAGCAAGTTTGAGCGTTCGAAACCACATGTAAATGTGGGCACGATAGGACATGTGGATCATGGTAAGACGACGCTGACGGCGGCGATTACGACGATTCTGACAACGAAGTTTGGCGGAGAGTCAAAGAGTTATGATCAGATTGATTCTGCACCTGAAGAACGGGCGCGGGGTATAACCATTAACACGGCGCATGTTGAGTATGAGACAACAAATCGCCACTATGCGCACGTTGACTGTCCGGGGCATGCTGACTATGTTAAGAATATGATTACGGGCGCGGCGCAGATGGACGGTGCGATACTGGTTGTATCTGCTGCCGATGGTCCTATGCCGCAGACGAGGGAGCATATATTGCTTGCTCGGCAGGTTGGGGTACCCTACATCATTGTGTACATGAACAAAGCGGACATGGTTGATGATGCTGAGCTGCTGGAGCTGGTGGAGATGGAGATACGCGAGCTGCTGTCCAAATATGATTTTCCGGGAGATGATACGCCGATCATAATAGGGTCAGCGCTGAAGGCGTTGGAGGGAGATCAGAGCGAAATTGGCGAGCCGTCGATTCTGAAGCTGGCGGAAGCACTGGACAGTTACATACCTGAACCTGAGCGCGCGATTGATGGTGCATTTATTATGCCAGTGGAAGACGTATTTTCGATATCGGGACGTGGAACGGTTGTAACGGGCCGTGTTGAGAGAGGTATTATCAAGGTTGGTGAAGAGATTGAGATAGTGGGATTGAAGCCAACGCTAAAGACGGTGTGCACGGGAGTGGAGATGTTCCGCAAGCTGCTGGACCAGGGCCAGGCGGGTGATAACGTAGGGGTTCTGTTGCGAGGAACCAAGCGGGAAGAGGTTGAGCGCGGTCAGGTGCTGGCAAAACCTGGGAGTATATCACCGCATACGAAATTCACGGCGGAGATTTATGTGCTGAGTAAAGAGGAAGGCGGAAGACATACGCCGTTTTTTCCTGGATATCGTCCGCAGTTTTATTTCAGGACGACTGACGTGACCGGTTCGATTGAATTGCCGGCAGGGACGGAGATGGTGATGCCTGGAGATAATATATCGGTGACGGTGAATCTGATAGCGCCGATTGCGATGGACGAGGGTTTGCGTTTTGCGATCCGGGAAGGCGGTAGAACGGTCGGTGCCGGCGTGGT
>NZ_FOIA01000087.1 GCF_900111605.1 Nitrosomonas marina
CTAGTACTCCTTCAACTTAATAAATTAGGATAAAGTCTCTTTAGCTTTATCCTTGCATCCTCAGTGCTAAAACGCCAATCAACCGGTGCGGTATTTTGGTTGCGACTTCTTGTCCAGACGGTGATTTCATTTGCCACTTTCTCACTGTCTGACAACCGCCTTGCCAAACACTGACGACTTAAAACACTGAACTCGCATTCCGCCATATTCAGCCAACTTCCATGTTTGGGCGTATAAACAAATTCCAGCTTGTTTAACAACCTTCTGGCATGTTCAGGTGTAAAGGCTTTATAAAACGAAGCGCCACTGTGCGTATTCAGATTGTCCATTACCAGGGTAATCTTGTTGGCATTAGAATAATCTTCCTCAACCAGTCGACGTACGCCTTCTGCCCATTCACAAGCAGCATGGTTATCTGCAACTTGGATACGCCGCCAGTTTTCGAAAGGTGCGTAAAATAACAGTAGATGCGCCACACCATTACGTTCATATTCAACATCATAGCGTTCTGTTTCTCCAGGCCTCGCCGCAATAGGAGCACGCACTTCTTTAATACATTGTACCGTCGTTTCATCCATACAAACCACAGGATTCAATGGATCAAGGGGCCTTTTATAAACCTCCAGAACGCTTTCCATCTGACAGACAAAATGGGCGTCTCCTTCTGCCGGTATACACCACATACGCTTACGCCAGGGTTTGATGGTGTTTTTTTAAAACCTGACGGATGCATTCGTGGGAGATGCTATCGACAACATCCAACTCGACAAGCTTGTTCGCTAACATATGCAAGCTCCAATGGCCATAACCTTCGGGAGCATCGCTACAAGCCAAGCTGACCAAGCGAGCCTCTCCGTCGCCATCTAGTTTTTGTGAACGGTTGCGACACCGTTTCTTTCGTTCCAGGGCACTATCGAGCCCTTCCGTTACACAACGTTCACGAATCTGTTCAACCGTCCGACGACTAAAGCCGGTGCGTTCTGCGGCGTCCTTGTCGAAAAACGCTGGCCCTTGTTTACCTTCATCGACCAATAACAGCACCTGCGCATGCTTTCTCCTATAAGCCGCCACTTTGCCTTTGTTAACAAGCCCCTCAAGTTGTTCACGTTCTGCCTGCGTCAATTTCACTACGTAGCGTTTTCTCATCGTCATAATCCTCAACAGGTTATAGTTATCTGTTGAGGAATAACTTTAACATCCTAAGTTATTTTATTGAAGGAGTACTAG
>NZ_FOIA01000091.1 GCF_900111605.1 Nitrosomonas marina
ATCTGTCACTGGCAATTCCTCTCTTTTATACAGACTAGGTAACTGAATTATAAAAGATTTAAGGGGAATTGCCTCAACCATTCATGCAATATTCATATATGGACTCCTCCAGTTTTGCAAGCAAATCTTAGTTTTAGCAGAAAGGTGCGATTGCATACGTATATCCGGCCTTCAGTTGAGCATTATTGCTCGGGCCATAATGGGCTATTCGCGCGTCCTGTCCTGATCGGGCTATCGTGCTCAAAGGCACTCTGAATATTTTAGGCTTACAAGACGCCGGTTCGACCTGTTTTGCCATCACTGTTTTTGCTTCGCAATCGTGAATGATTAATAATTTCTCCGCCAACTTTAGGCTAACTTGTAATCTTGCTCTTTAATCAACAACGCCCAGGCAATGCGGGCATTTTTATTGGCCAGGGCAACAGCTGCGATGTTTTTATTGCGTCGTTTACTCAATGCTTTCAACCAACGACTACGCGGATCATCTTTGTTCTTGGTAGCCTGCAACACAGCTCGCGCACCATGGATCAGTAAAGTTCTCAAATAAGCATTACCACGCTTACTAATACCAAGCAGCCGATCTTTTCCGCCACTACTATGCTGACGCGGCACTAATCCCAATGAGGCCGCCATATCCTTGCCACGTCGAAACTGTGTGCCATTACCTATCGCGCTAACCAAGGCCGTCGCGGTGATTGGACCTATACCAGGAATTTGCTGCAATTGCTGCGCCGCCTTATTTTCCATTCCTTGGCGTTGAATTTCTTTATCCATTTCATGTACCCGACCATCCAGCTGTATCAGATCTTCCTCCAATCCTCTCAGTAGACGACGTAGCTGGATGGTCAATCCATTTTCTGCGTCTTCCAGTATCTCCGGTAACGTGATACGTAACTTACCAATTTGTTGTGCAATTATAATCCCATACTCTGACAGCAAGCCCCTGATCTGGTTGGCCTTAGCTGTACGCTGCTTGACCAGTTCGCTACGTATGCGATGAATTGCCTGCATATCTTGTTGATCAACCGTCTTAACAGATACAAAACGCATGTT
>NZ_FOIA01000086.1 GCF_900111605.1 Nitrosomonas marina
AGGAGGCTAGCAAAAATAACTTGAACAACTAAGCGTATAAGGCTATGCTTCAAGTATGAACTTGGAGCAGCAGATCAATAAAATATATCAGTCACTTGTAAGTTATCTCGATGAATTAAGCTTACGAATCTGGTCAGCAATAGAAGCTCAATCCATAGGCCGTGGAGGGGTAAGCATAGTGGCTAGAGCAACAGGAATATCGAGAACAACTATCTATGCTGGATTGAAAGACCTCCAGGCAGAGGAAAAAGGAATTCTCTCTGACGACAAACGGCGCAGAGTACGATCAAAAGGAGGAGGCCGAAAAAAACTGATTGAAAAAGACAAGGATTTGCTTGTTGATTTAGATGCTTTGGTTGAACCCGTTTCAAGAGGAGATCCTCAATCTCCATTACGCTGGACATGCAAAAGCACTCCGAAACTTACAAAAGAATTGAAAGAGCAAGGACATGCAGTATGCCAAAGGACTGTCTGCGATCTGCTATCAAAGCTTGGTTATAGTTTGCAGTCTACCCGGAAAACCCGTGAAGGAGGGACTCATCCTGACCGGGATATGCAGTTTCAGCATATTGCCACCGAAGTAGCTGATTACCAAAATAATGGAGATCCGGTAATTTCAGTTGACACAAAGAAAAAAGAACTGATTGGCGATTTTAAAAATGGCGGCCAAGAATGGCAGCCACAGGGCAAGCCTGAAGAAGTACGAGTTTATGACTTCATTGATAAAGAGTTAGGGAAAGTGGCACCTTACGGTGTCTACGATCTGACGGCGAATCAGGGCTGGGTCAGTGTTGGCATTGATCATGATACAGCTGAATTTGCTGTTGAAAGTATCCGGCGCTGGTGGCAGGAAATGGGCTCCCTCCTCTATACCAAAACCAAACGATTATTAATCACGGCTGATTGTGGGGGAAGTAATGGTTATCGGGTCAAGTTGTGGCGAGTGCAGCTTCAAAAACTGGCTGACGAGCTGGGAGTCACGATACAGGTATGCCATTTTCCGCCTGGTACCAGCAAATGGAATAAAATCGAGCATCGTATGTTTTGCCACATTACTCAAAATTGGCGAGGACGACCATTACTTAGTCGGCAAGTTGTCGTAAATTTAATCGGTAACACAACAACGAAAGCTGGATTGCGTATTCGGGCAGAGCTGGATGAAAATAGGTATCAGTCAGGAATTAAAGTGACAGATGATGAACTAGCAACAGTGGTCATAGAACGTGACAAATTCCATGGTGAATGGAATTACCAAATCAAACCTCATCAATTGTCAGATATACACTAAGCCAAAGTGTTCAAGTTATTTTTGCTAAGCTACT
>NZ_FOIA01000084.1 GCF_900111605.1 Nitrosomonas marina
GAAAGCGTGACCTGTTCTCGTGCTGCAATCTGTTCCAGGCGGTAGAGCGGCAGGTGATTGAGGTATTTGTTGCTGATCACCCAGGCCAGCAAACCGGGTGCAGCCATGCCGCCGTCAATGACGGCCGGCGGCACCGGTTCTGCGGTGACAGTTTCGCAGGTCTTGCACGCATATTGCGGACGAATGTGGCGATGGACAAAGAATCTGGCCGGTTCTACGTCAAGTTGTTCGGTGACGTCTTCACCGATTTTGACCAGTGTGTTGCCACACTGTCCGCATTGGCAGGATTCCGGTTCATGGCGGTGTTCGATGCGTGGCAGATGATCCGGCAGCGGCTGGCGGCCTGCACGGGAACGCGGCGGTTTTGCCGGCGCTGTTTTTGCAGCTGGGTCAATCTGCTCGATTTCGATATCAACGGCTGCGATATCAGCCAGCACCGATTCTTCAAATAAACTGAGTTGCACTGCAGACAACGATTCATTCTTCTTGCCAAAGCGGATACGGCGCAAATGCGCCAGTTCCATCGTGAGTGCTTGGATTTTGAGTTCCTGTGTACGAATCTCTTTTTGCGCTTGTTCAAGTAGCGTCTGAACAATACCGGTGACCTGTTGTTTGGTATCCGCATCAAGGTTCAATTGATCAAGCTGCGCCAGTGATTTCATGGCTGTTATTATACCACAAAACCTGACTAACTTACTGTAAACACAACATTATTACGCCCGAAGATGTGCAGGTGGCGTTGCCGACAAACGTTGCCAGTCCACGCCCGCTGTCAGCCATTCCCAATGTGATTGGGTCAATTCAAAACAACACGCTTCCAGCTGCGGCCACACAAACCGGCCCTGATGCAATCGGCGATGACATAGCCAGACGCCCGTACCATCCCATAACAGTACCTTGATACGATTCCTGGCACGATTACAAAAAACAAACGCGGAACCCGCGCAGGGTGAATGGCCTAACGTCTGCTGTACAATCATCGACAAACCATCGATGCCCCGGCGCATATCCACCGGCTCAACAACCATCCAGATTTGTCCAACATGAGCAATCAGTCCAGACATTTCAACAATTCGCCCAACCACTGCGGTGATACATTTGCCGGCAGTTCGAGTGTATGACCACCTGTACAACGCAATTTCAAATAATCCGATGGTGTTGTGGTAGTTCTGATCGTCACCGGTATCAACGAAGTCCGTTGATTGTGTTTTTGCACATCACGATAAACCCGTAGCCAATTCCCAAATGTCTTGCTGTTCAATCCATGATCACGACAATATGCCGCTTGCGACAAACCGCTCGCCTGCCACGCTTTGATATGATGCTCTTGTTGTTCATGTGTTGTCATCGGCCATCCTCCTGTGAAAATATTCGAGGATAACCAGTTCAATTTCTAATTTATATATGGTGGGGCTAAACGCTTAC
>NZ_FOIA01000080.1 GCF_900111605.1 Nitrosomonas marina
TTAACGTGAAAGAAACCGCTAATCAGGCGCACATAATCCTGACCAGCTAAGGTCATCGCAGAATTGGCATTTTTAAACTTGATCTGGTTTGATAAAGCCGTATCGAATCAATGTTTTTATCCAGCGCGCAGCGTTGCGCTGAACAGAAATCTTCTCGTAGTCAATAGCGCTGTCCCGGTAATATTCGCGGCGTTTGAACATGAAGAAGATGGTGCGTAGTATTTTGTGTCCCAATGCGATGATAGATCGTTTGTACCCACGTCGCACGATGAGAGACTGGAATTTTGCCTTGAATGTGGAGGTGGTTCGGCTGGCAGCGTGGGCGAATTCACATAGCAGACGGCGAACATAGGCGTTGCCTTTTCGTGTTCGTCCAGACTTGTGCTTGCCTGCTGATTCGTTATTGCCTGGGCAGATTCCGACCCAGGAAGCCAGGCGGTCTGCACTGCCAAAAGCGTCCATATCGTTGCCGATTTCTACCAATAACATGGCAGCACCGATGAGATCGACACCGGGCAAGGTTTGTAGCAACACCAGCCAGTTGCGTTCGCTCCCCAGCTCGGCAAGCAAGTGTTGGTCGAATCGTGCGATGCGCTGTTCGATTTCTTCGATATGCTGCATCAGTTCATTGAGTACGAAACGGTGACTTTCGGTCAGTTCTCCCTGCAAGGCATCAAGCAGTTCTTCACGGCTGGCTTTAAGCCGTCGTGATGCGAATTTCAGAACCTCTTGAGGTGTTTTGTTCGCGATAAGCGCCTTGACCATGGTGCGTGCCGATTGTCCGTGTACATCGCTAACCACGACACCTAAGCGTATACCGCCATCGGTGAGTACCTTGTGCAGACGATTCTTCTCGGAAGCGAGTTGTCCAACCAGCTTTTGCCGTTGCCGGGCAATCAGGCGCAGCTCCCGCATTTTTGCGGGCGGAATGAAGGATGCGCGCAGCAGTCCGGCGCGTGATAATGTTGCCAGCCATTGTGCATCGCTGATATCAGTCTTGCGTCCAGGAACATTCTTGACGTGACGGGCGTTCACAACTTTCGCGCAAATGCCTACTGCTTCCAGTGCTGCGTAAGGGCTTTTCCAATAAATACCGGTACTCTCCATTACAACCTCGTCAGGCTGCAATTGGGTTGCCCACTGTGCCAACGCGCGTCGGTCTTTCTTGAATGTGCCGAATTGTCGCTGCTCAGTACACACCGAACCATCGTTTTCTTCAATCAAGGCACACGCTGTAATCTGTGACTGATGAACATCGAGTCCAATCACACGTTTATAAATTACATCCAATTCCATAACGCCTCCATTCATTTTATACTTGCCAATGGAAGATGGAGGAACCGGAACTGAAAATCCCTGAAAGCATTAATCTGCTTTCGGCCTTTTTAACGTACGCTCTCTATGGAAGCAATCCGGGGTGCGAGTCAGTTCGGTGGGTCACGTTAGAGTACGGGATCAAGTCACCAAAAAAATGTGCGACCTCTTCCTGCCACCTTCCTCTCAAGTTTCTTTCATGATCAGGGGTGGCGTCTACCGAAATGATCGTTAG
>NZ_FOIA01000082.1 GCF_900111605.1 Nitrosomonas marina
CCTTGTCAGCTGGCTGACGAGGAGTCAAAAAAAGCCATGTTATGATGGTGTTATTGAGAATAACCCATTGATATTAGTGTGGCAAATCTGGATAAAGCTTCTGTTAGAGAAGAAGTTGGTCGTTTAAAGTCAGACTTTGATTGTCTTAGTGCGGAAGGAAAAATATCCGCCGAGATTCGAGCGCTCATGAATAGCCTGTTCATGATTATCGAGCTGATATTGGCTATTTTTCTTGAACGCAGCACCAAGAAAGACAGCAAAAATTCCAGCAAACCATCTTCTCAGACAGACAAGGATGATTCGGCTTTAAGCCGCCCTGGAAGTAACGGCAAGGGCAAAAATGAGAATAAGGACCAGGCCAGAAACACCCGTGTTAAAGAAACTGTTGCGATTTCTCAAGTAGTCACCTGCGATGTCTGTGCAGAAGATCTAAGCAATGTTGCTTGCGTTGATCACGAAAGGCGCACCAGGATCGACATTGTATTCGAGAAAGTTGTTGATCATGTGGATGCTGAGGTCAAACATTGCCCGTCCTGTAATGCAACCGTGAAAGGTTCATTTCCATCGGATAGGCATGGTCCTTTGCAGTATGGTGATGGCTTAAAGGCTTTTGTGATAAATCTGTTGGTGGGCCAGGTGGTTGCCCTGAACCGGGTACAGAAGCTGATAAAATCAATGATCGGCGTGGTGATTGCTGAAGCCAGTTTGCTGAAGTTTGTACTGCGCCTTCACCAGGCATTAGCAACTTGGGAGTGTCAAGCCACAGCATCAATGCTCAACACACCAGCAATTAACGTGGACGAAACGTCTTTCCGGGTTGATAGCAAAAACCACTGGATTCATGTTTATTCTTCAGGTGACGTTACTCTCAAGTTTTTGCACCGCAAGCGAGGTAAAGCCGCCATTGACGAAATCAATATCATTCCGCGTTATGGCGGCGCTATCATTCATGATTGCTGGTCATCATACTTGTCGTACCATGATTGCAACCATGGCTTGTGTGGTTCGCATTTGTTACGCGAATTGACCTTCATTATTAATACGAATGGTTATGCCTGGGCGCGCAATATGAAACGCCTGCTACAGCAAACTTGCAAGACAGTCTCTAAAAGCACGGAAAAATGTTTAGGCGATAAAGAATTAGCTAATCTGCAAAAACGCTATCGGAATATTTTAACGCGCGGCGCAAAAGAACTACCGGACATTCCGCCCAAGCCCAGCGGCAAACGCGGTAAACTGGCCAAATCTGATGCACATAACCTTTGGGAAAGACTCAGAGATTATGAAACGGCAGTATTGCTGTTCGCCAAAGACCCACATGTATCGTTTACCAATAACAGGGCTGAGCGCGATTTGAGGATGTCAAAGGTCAAACAAAAAGTATCAGGTTGTTTCAGAACCACCGAATATGCACATGCCTATTGCCGGATTTCAAGCTACCTGCAATCCATGGCCAATAGAGGATATAACCCGCTTATCGC
>NZ_FOIA01000077.1 GCF_900111605.1 Nitrosomonas marina
TGGCTCCCCGACCAGGGCTCGTTAGAGTAGAAGACTGCAACAAACAACGCATATTCACGCGCCATCCGTCACAGCCTCCCCTCATCAAACCGGACACGCGGTTCTCCCGCATACGGCTTTCCGATGCTCTTCTTCCTTAAGCATGCGCGCCTTCCATGCTGGTGCAGTTGGCATTTTATACAGTTTCAAGTCATCATAAATATAACGGCTTGGGAATCGCCTGAAAGCTGCTCCATGATTCCGCACTTTGTGCCTATACCTTAGCTGGCTTCGCAGGCTTGATTCCATATAGTATTTGATCGACTTCAATTTCCTGTGACCATGACCATAGTAGAAATAGTTACTCCAGCCTCTGGCTGTTTGATTGAGTTTGCCTACGATAATATTGATTGGCACCGGAATCATTTCCCGACGAGTGTAATATTTGATTTTCTGCTTGATGGTTTGTATAGCTTTATCTGATGGTTCAACCAACGGGAAATGTTTATCCGGTTGTCTGCCCGTAACAAAGCTGATATTAAACCCGAGAAAACCAAATGTTTCCTTTCGGGCATCCCGAATCTGCGTTTTGTCGTCGTTGAGCTTGAGATCAAGCTTGCCGAGAACATGTTGCAGAATAGCATAAGGTTTGGACGTGCCTCTTGCACAAAGTACAACCATATCATCTGCATAACGAACCAGTCGCGCTTTGTACTTTGCTGCCAGTTGATGCCTGTCCCATATCCGGTCGAGGATATTGAGGTAGATGTTAGCCAGCAACGGCGAGATAACACCACCTTGCGGGGTTCCTGCCCGAGATTTCCTGCCGCCTATGATCTTGTCCGTTCCCCTATCCGCTTTGACTACCGGCACTTTCAACCATTGTTTCAACAAACTGAGTATCCGGCTGTCCACTACACGCTCTGCCACTGTTCGCAGCAGTTTGTGGTGTGGGATGGTGTCAAAATATTTAGACAGGTCGGCATCAATCACATGGACGTGCCCTTTCAGCAATCCCTCCTTGATGGCATCCATCGCTTGGTGCGCCGTGCGCTTGGGCCTGAATCCATAGGAGTTTGTACTGAAGTCGGCTTCAAATATCGGTTCAATGATCAGCTTGGCTGCCATTTGCACGATCCGATCTTTGATGCAGGGTATGCCTAATGGCCGTGTTTCGCCATTGGGCTTGGGTATTTCTACCCGCTTTACCGGCATGGCCCGGTAAGTTCTGGCTTTCAATGATGCTTGTATTGCATGACAATACGCCAGCTTTCCTATTCCGGCCTCTATTGCTTCGAAGGTTTCCCCATCGATACCGGGGCTACCCTGGTTTTGCCTGACAAGATCATAAGCGCGTTGCAGTACGTCACTCCGATAGACCTTGTCATAAAGACTGTAGAATCGAAAAGTCGGTTGGCGCTTGGCTTTAAGGTATAGCTTCCTCTGGAATACACTGACGCTCTCTTGCGAGTTTCGTGATGTTGTTAGCTTTTCTGCAATCATCATTGCCTTGTATTCTAAAGTCGTGCTTGAACAAAGTAGGGTCACTTCCCTCAGATGGCGTTATGGTTCGCTCATCTTCAAACGGTACTTTTAACCCCTCAGACTTCCAATACAGCCTAATTTAATTTCGCTCCCCGCTTATATAAATCAGTTGGTTCTGCAAACCACTGTACTGGATCTCCCGTCCTGCACAATCTATCTTCCACCACATGCCACTCCTACAACCCCGGAGGATCTACCTGAAATGCTCATTGTCAGGCAGGTAGTATCAGTTTTCCCCTTCAGGTTAGAGGGTCAACATCCTCAGCTGGTTATCGAGGCTAATAAAGATTCACTTGCGTTGCGGCCTGCAGCTTTGCCTTCGCGGAACTTACAGTATTCAATTACTCAAATACTGCTCCACAGTGCTACCGGGGTGAATGAGCAATTCCCCGGACTGGACTTCAACCCGTTAGATAGATTGCCGGTAACGGCGTGCAACCTGGGACCTGCG
>NZ_FOIA01000073.1 GCF_900111605.1 Nitrosomonas marina
TAGCGTTTTCTCATCGTCATAATCCTCAACAGGTTATAGTTATCTGTTGAGGAATAACTTTAACATCCTAAGTTATTTTATTGAAGGAGTACTAGTGTTAAAAAAGAAAAAGCAAAAGGAACAAAAGCATTTCTCAGATTGGTGGCAGAAAAGGAAGGCATTTCGATATCCCGACTTAAGCAGTTAACAAGTAAAACTTCCGATACAGAAAGTAATTCTCTGAATAATACTTCATTGGCCGACACACTGTTCAGCGCAAACCGGGCTAGCTGGAAAAAATGAAAACCCAACAAAATAAAAGACTTATAGCCAAATACACTAGATAGATTGCTAGATACCCCCCTAGCTGATTTTAAATAGCAGCATGTTCAATAACATCTAAAGAGGTATTAACATGCAGCTTAAGTTCTTACGATGCTCTGATGTCGAAGAAAGAACAGGATACTCACGCTCAACCATCTACAACCGTATAGCTGAAGGCTTATTACCTGAACCGGTAAAAATAGGTATACGTGCATCCGCATGGCCGGATTTCGAAATTAATGCAATCAACGCCGCACTTGTAGCCGGTAAATCCGACGAAGAAATCCGCGCACTGGTTGCCAGGCTCGTTGCCGCCCGTAAAACAATGGCCTGAGGGTTTTGATATGAGTCAGAACCGTGATGCTCCTGCTTACCAGGAATACGCAGCAACCATGTTGGCACAGTTACCTTTCCGAACCATGACCTTACAGGATCGCGGACTGTTTTACACCATGCGGCTTGAATGCTGGGTAAACAAACAGTTGCCAAAAGACAAAAATGATCTGGCAAAAGTATTAGGGCTGCCAGTCAATGAAGTGCACACATCCCTTCCTGTCGTGATGACTTTTTTTGCCGTCAAAGGTGATTTTATTATCTGTCCCGAGTTAGAAAGCTATAGAGAACATCTTGCAGAACGGCGATTTAAACAAAGCCAGGGCGGAAAAAAGGGTTCAACCATTACAAACAGGAAACGTAAACGCGAAACTCATCAATCCGTTGAAGAGTCTGCGACATGCTCATCAGCTACCCTATCGACTCACTTGCCAGGTACCATGTCGAGTACCTCGTCAACTGACTCGCAAGGACCCTGCCAAGATAGTGTCGAGTCCTCAGTACAAACCAGAAAAGCAAAACCCAGACTAAACCAGCTCAGCAGTAAAAGGGTTATTGATGATCCGTTTGTTATGGAATATGAAGCAGCCGAGCAATGCACGGCAGGCGATTACGCCAGAGCAAGTAAAGGTTATTAGTCAATATGAAGAAAAGGCTGTATAACCCACACCTTGCCAAAATTCATCGCAGCTACACTATTGAAGAAGCGGCTAGTCTGTATGGAGTTTTTAAAGGAACTGTCCGTGCCTGGATCAAGGCCGGGCTGCCTGTTATCAACGACAAACGACCCATGCTTATTCTTGGCAGCGATCTTGTTGCGTTTCATCAGGCACGTCGAAAGAAAAACAAACAGAAATGTAAACCGGATGAATTGTATTGTGTTCGTTGCCGCACACCCAGAAAGCCAGCCGGAAAAATGGTCGATTACCAGATCATTACCGATAAAATCGGCAACCTGATAGCGATTTGCCCTGATTGCGAATCCATTATGAATAAAAGAATCAGTCTACTCAAACTGGAACAATTAACCGGAAAAATCACGATTACACTGCCGCAAGCACTGCAACACTTAATTGATAATCATCAACACAGCGTTAACAGTGACTTGAAACAGGAGTAATAAAACATGACCAAATACAATACTGAGAATGAACGAATCAAGCGTAAATATTTCGCATATCTGAAAGAAGCAATGCGCAACAGCGAGGCAACAATCGATGCAGCTGCAAAAGCGCTGGCACGTTTTGAGTATCACACCAAGCACAAGGCTTTTAAGGCTTTTCATTATGAACAAGCCATTGCATTCAAAAAACAGTTGGCTGAACAAAAGGCGCAACAATCTGGTGAAAAACTAAGCAAAGCAACTTTGCATGCAACATTGACTCAGCTCAAGCGCTTCTTCCAATGGCTTGCATGGCAACCCGGCTACAAATCCCGTATTCAATATTCCGATGCAGAATATTTCAATTTATCGGATAAAGATACACGCATTGCAACAGCTCAGCGTGAGCAAAAAACACCAACGCTCGAGCAAATCCGGCATGTCGTTATGACAATGCAAGTCAGCACAGATATTGAACGCAGAAATCGAGCGCTGATCGCATTTACGTTACTGACTGGTGCGCGAGACAGCGCCATTTCATCCCTGAAACTCAAGCATGTCGACCTGATTGAAAATTGTGTTTATCAGGATGCACGGGAAGTCAGCACAAAATTTAGCAAATCCTTCAATACCTTTTTCTTCCCTGTGTAAGCGTTTAGCCCCACCATATATAAATTAGAAATTGAACTGGTTATCCTCGAATATTTTCACAGGAGGATGGCCGATGACAACACATGAACAA
>NZ_FOIA01000072.1 GCF_900111605.1 Nitrosomonas marina
AAATCAAATTCTTGAACAGAAAAATAGTCGGAAATCCAGCTAATCGTTCCCTGGCTTGGAAAGATTCGCTTTAAGTATATTTTTAGAGATTCCCTATCGGTGATCATATCTTTGAAGTCAAGGATAAAGGATCGTCCATATTCCCGTATGTCATGGAAGATGGCGCATTTCGTATCAGCCTATCCAGAGCAGGCAAGAAAACGCCTATGGCGTATGTGAAGCTATCTTCAAGGTATTTGTGCAGCACTACACCCAGGAATGCTGAAATTCACTTACGCAAGCTTCTGGATACATTAGGCACGATAACCGATGTTGCCCATGTCAGCCGCATAGACCTGTGCGCTGATTTCGTATCGTGTGAAAACATGGAATCTTGGAATCGCCACGCATGGGTGACACGCGGAAAGAAAAAGGATGCACATGCAGTCAGTGAAGAGTTTTCAGGTTGGTCGATTGGCTTGGGTGGTCGTATCTCTTGCCGTTTGTATGACAAATTGTTGGAAATACAGGCCAGCGGACGTACCGATTTACTGCCATTGTGGAAAGCTGGCGGAAGACAGGAAAACGAACCCGTCTGGCGCATTGAGTTCCAGTTCATGCGTGAAGTGTTGGTGCAGTATGGCTTAATCGGTCTGGATAGCGTGTTATCCAATCTCAATGGTTTGTGGAGTTACGCTGTCACTGAATGGCTGCGCTTAACCATACCCAATCCCGATGATAAAACCCGTTCACGTTGGCCGATTCATCCTTTATGGGGGTATATTTCCTCAATAGATTGGGGAGGCGATGGTGGGCCGCTATCGCGTTCATTCAAGGCCACACGTGTACCCGATGATAGCCGTATATTTTCGCTTGGTGCGAGTTCAATCGCTTCCTACATGGCCAAGTATGGCATTACCGACTATGACGAAGGCATCGACCGTTATGTGATGGATATCTTCAAGTATTTCCATGAACGCGGCTTTTATATGGGTTTATCTGCTGAAGCCTACATTCTTGAAAAGGTGCGGCTACGGGCCAAGGAATTCAACACGCTGTTGAATCAATCGCAAGAAGAACGCCAACACCTGGAAACCCAGCAAGCCGCCAACGCCTACCGCAAGGCAAAAGGTAACTAACAATGGAAAAAGTTAGCCTGCCACTGCCTGCGGTTCGCTTTTTGTCCAAAAAGGAAGCAGCTGCATACCTGGGTATCGGGGTTACGCTGTTTAATGAACTGGGCATTCCATGTGTCAAACTGGGTCGGCGCAGTTTGTACGATAAGGTTGATTTAGATGCTTGGATAGAGGATTATAAGCAGCGCGAGCATGGGCGGGCTAAGGAGGAATTTATATGGCCCAAACACAAGAAGGTGTCTACCGGAGAAAAGATTCACGTTTCTGGTGGATTACAACAATGCTCCCGAACGGCAAAAGAATACGCCAAAGCGCTGGGACTAAAAACCGCAAAGATGCCGAAGCACTGCTAGCCAAAATCAGGCTGGAAGCGTTTCGGGAATATCATTTCGATATCAAGCCACAACGCACCTGGCAAGAAGCCGTCGTGCGGTATCTCGCGGTTAAGGCAAGCCTGAAAAGCTACCGGGATGTGCAACGGATTTGCCGAATGCTTGATCCTTACCTGGGTAAGCTTACCTTGAATCAGGTCAATGGCGACATGATCTGGTATGTGGTTCAGCAACGGCTCAAGCAAGGCAATTCACCGGCAACCGTGAACCGTTATCTGGCCTTGATTCGCAATTTGCTGAAAACGGCACGCGATGAATGGCAATGGATCGACAGCATACCCAAAATCCGGTTATTGCCGGGTGAAGTGGAACGGGATCGCTGGTTAACCAAAGATGAAGCGGATCGCTTAATACAGGCTGCACCTGAACACCTGGCGGCTTTGATTCGTTTTGCGTTGGCAACCGGATGCCGGGCTAGAGAGATTACCGGACTGGAGTGGAGTCGCGTCGATTTGAATCGATGCACGGCATGGTTAAACCATACCAAGAACGGCACGCCGAGAGGCGTTCCATTGAATAAGGATGCAATCACCGTATTGCAAGGACAAATCGGGAAGCATCAGCAATACTGTTTCACCTATCGCGGCAATCCTATCCGTTGGGACTTGACCAACACGGCCTGGGTTAATGCGATAAAGAAAGCCGGTATTGAAGATTTCCGCTTTCATGATTTACGGCATACCTGGGCTTCATGGCATCGGCAGGCTGGCACGAGCTGCGATGAACTGAAAGACCTGGGCGGCTGGAAATCCCGGAATATGGTGGATCGTTACGCCAAGTTTGCAACTGAAAATCTGGCGTTTGCTGCATCCAGAATTGAGTCGACCCGTGACAGCAAAGTGATTCCGATGTCACGTTTTGGTCACGTTACGAATTCGGGGAAAACGGCTGAGTCTGTAAAGCCTTGATTTAGCTGGCTCCCCGACCAGGGCTCGTTAGAGTAGAAGACTGCAACAAACAACGCATATTCACGCGCCATCCGTCACAGCCTCCCCTCATCAAACCGGAC
>NZ_FOIA01000071.1 GCF_900111605.1 Nitrosomonas marina
ACAAACACCAGTTTGAAACACCGGATCGCTACTACGCTACAGCCTTGCATGAACTCGGTCACTGGACGGGACATGAAACACGCCTGAACCGCGATTTGGCGCATCCATTCGGCAGTGAAGGCTATGCGCGTGAAGAGTTGCGTGCCGAGATTGCGAGTATGTTACTTGGGCACGAACTCGGTATCGGTCACGATCCCGGTCAGCATGTCGCATATGTCGCATCATGGATCAAGACACTTGAAGAAGACCCCACCGAAATATTTCGTGCTGCAGCCGATGCGGAAAAAATCCAGGACTATGTACTGGCATTTGCCAGACAACAGGAATTGGTTGAACAGGAGGCCATTAAAATGGATGAAATCAGACAAAACATCGCAACCTATACCGCTAACCTCGCCCCCGATCTGGCAACAGTGGCACAGCACAACAACCGGCAACTGCAAAAACTCGTCGAACACCTGCCAACACAAGAACAGAATGCCCTGTATCTGGTCGCCGATGCGCTAAAATTCTGCAGAAACTTAAGCATCGATAATCTCGAGTTTGAGGAAACATCACAGGACAAGCTGAGATTTATTATCCCCGCCGACTGGAATGGGCGTATACAGATTCAAGGCAACGTTTTAGAAGCGAATGAAAATGATAACGGTACTGGTAACAGTCATGTGGTGCCGGCAAAAGAATTGGGTATCGATCCTGAATTCTGGGGTGTCTATGTACAGCGTAACGATCAAACCTGGGTCTGGTTATCAGATTTTAATGTGGAACAACAGGCTGTCGATACGGCTGAGAAACTCGCATTGATCGATGCCATGACCGAGCGTAATGAATATGAAAAGACCGTCAAACTCGCGCGCATTGATGAATTCCGGATTCGCAACAATCCGCACAGCACCGAGGAAGAAATTGACGCAGCCAAAGAACAGCGCAAACACGCTGAAATGCTGGCCATGCAAAACGATGCGGACTTTAACAAAAGGAGGCAGACTATGGAAACCGGCCTAATGATTGATGCTCACCAAAATCAACACCAAAACACTGAAAAAGAAAGTGATCATACATCACATGCATCGCGCCAATACTTGGTTGTACCGTATAGCGAGAAAGACCAGGCAAAAGCGGCAGGCGCGCGTTGGGACAAGGTGGCCAAGGCGTGGTATGTGGGTGAGAGTGCAGATATTCGCGCATTGCAACGCTGGCTTCCGGAAAATGTTACTGTACAACAGAATCCTGCTATCGATGCACAAGCCGAGTTTGCTGCTGTACTTCGTGATAACGGTTGTATTGTTGACGGCAATCATCCTGTTATGGACGGCTTGTCACACCGCATCAAGGTTGAAGGGGATAAGCCCGGTGAGAAATCCGGCTTTTATGTGGTACATATGGACGGTCATCCTGCCGGATATTTTAATAATCACCGCACCAAAGCCGAGATACGCTGGAAAGCGAAAGGTTATTCATTGACTGAAGCGCAAAAGGGAGCCTTTGCCGCACAGGTGGCGATCAGGCAGCAGGAACGCAAAGCCGAGCTACAGGTGCAATATGTCAAAGTCGCACAGGCCATCAAAGAACTGCTTACCATTGCACCGCAAGCTCATGTTGATCACCCTTATCTGCAGGACAAAAATGCAAGGCCAAACGGATTAAAAGTTGTGCCACACAATACGGATGGTTTGCCCCAGGATTCCATCATCAAAATCTGCCAGAACCGGCAGGCAGTCAAATCGGTGCGTGATGAACATCCTGACAGTCTTGTATTTGTCGCCGGTGATCTGCTGTTGCCGATTTATGATACACAGGAAAAACTGTGGAGTGCGCAGACGATACAACCAAACGGCACCAAGCTCTTTGTGGCTGGCAGCCAGAAGGAAGGCCACTTCCTTGTGGTGGGTGGTAATAAGCAAGGATTGGTTGGACTGAAGGCATTAGACAAAACCAAAGCCATCATCGTCGCTGAAGGTTATTCCACTGCAGATACCGTATCGCAGGCCATGAACTGTCCGGTTGTGGCGGCATTCGATTCGGGCAATCTCATACCGGTAGCACAACAGTTGCATGACAAATACCCGGACAAACCCATTGTTATTGCTGGTGATGACGATCAGCACCTGGTTGCGCTGAACGGTAAAAACACCGGACGGGAAAAAGCGCTTGAAGCGGCACAACAAGTCAACGGCGTTGCAGTGTTTCCGGCCTTTGCTCTCAATGAACAGACATCGCACAAACTCAGCGATTTTAACGATCTGGCCAATAAAAGCGCATTGGGCATGCAAGCCGTCAAGCGGCAGGCGGGCGCCGCAATCGAGAAAGCGATTCAGCAAAACTCGATTCAGAAACACCAATCCCAGCTTGAACACGCCAAAAACCAAAGCCAGCAGCAGACCGAAACAAAAGCAAAAAAACGGGTTCTGGTTTAACACTGACAGGAGGACTAACCCAATGGGATGGACTCCTCCACCCTTAATCGGCATCAATGTGCCAGACTAGAGTAACTATCAACTAGTCAAAGAAGAGAGGAGTCCGAGATGAACATTACACG
>NZ_FOIA01000069.1 GCF_900111605.1 Nitrosomonas marina
CACCTCCAGTGGTTTCGTGTTCTGTTTATAATCAATGGCTTGACTATAATTGTACACCTCTCCACTGGAGTTTTCATCCATTTTCTATGAATTATCAAAATGAATTCATAGAGTTACGTTTATGGATGGGAACTAACTATAAGGTTATAGCTCGGTTTCCATTGTCCACCGTTGGTTTTTAGGAAAGCTTGAAAATGAAAATTAATATTACAAAAAAAGAATATAGATTGTTACTTGATATTCTCTATCCAGAGGTTACACAGGCTTTTCAAAAACGATTTCTGAAGTACCGTGAAAAACTGTTTGTTTTTATCGATATAGAAGGTATTCCATGGAATAATAATGCGGCAGAAAGGGCATTAAGACATTTGGCTGTTCAAAGAAAGATTTCAGGGTCCTTTGGCAAAGAATCAACCCCCGATTATTTGAGACTCCTGAGCGTTACACAAACCTGTCGATTTCAGAACAAATCTTTATTGCAGTTTTTGTTATCAGGGGAGAAAGACATTGATAAGTTTAAGGGCGGCAAAGGGTTAATGGGTTGGCGTATGCATTAATCCATAATGCCTTTAGTACAACTACCCGTCATAATATCTCCAATAACAAAATCGATTTTCTTGCGTCGCGTTCTTTTATGTAGAGATTTGCTGTATTCAAATTTAACCATTTCTTATGAGAAAATCGACAGATACCATATAAAACATAAACATTTTCAATTATATATCAGAAAGATACAACTCCACAGTAGCAGTTGTCCAGGTGGCAACGCCTGCGCCAAAAAAGTCTTTGTCTTCAGTCCATACAGGGCAGTCGAGCAATAACGCTGCAGCCACAGCAGGCCAATCGTTCACGTCGCGGGATGAGATGCGTGATTTTGCCTTATCCTCCATCTCAATTAAAATGTCATCAGTAATGATCTGAATGGTATCCAATATGCCAATATATACTGGACGCCAGACTGATTCGCTCAGGTTATGCTTAGTCATCAGTTCTGTAGAGAGATAAAATTCCGCCTCTACCGCATTTACTTCTGCCGTGTAAAAAGCAACTGATTCGCAGTAATGCTCAATTAAATATCTAACTCGGTGACCCAATACAGCACGAATAAGAATATTTGCATCAATGACTAAACGTTTATGTTGCATGTGATCTCTGCCGCCGCCATTGTCTAAATTCTTCCAACAGTTCATCTTCTTTGAGGCCCAACCGGACTAGTTCATCATCCATGCGCTTTCCTGCTTCCAGGAGCGCTTCACGCTGAGTTTGCCCTGGCCGTTTTGGGACAGGAATAAAGAAACCGATAGTTTGTCCGTGTCTTGTAACTTCAATAGTTTCACTTGATTCGAGAAACAATGATAACTTTTCGCGCAGTTCTCTCACGCCAATACGTTGAGTCATAAAAACCTCCAATTAATACACACAATTGCGTACACAATTGTAACAAACTAGTTACCTTTATGGTATATTTCTTATTCGGCGCGTTAACAAAATTGAATCAACCAAAGTCCGCTTCGGGTCGAATGCAGTCAATCAATGTCTGATTGTTTAAAAACCAACTATTAATCACACTAATACAGGTTATGTTTGATTGCCGACAATATCACTGCCAGTAGTTACTTGAGTGATCCAGCCTGCGGTAAATGGCCTATTGCATTGACCAAATACCGCGTAACATGGATTATCCGGTGGTTAATCTTTCCTGCCGGAAGTTAATACAAAATTTACGGAATTAATGATTTATCGGTTTATCTGATTACCAGTCCTTGAAGAAGTCGGGAATGCTGGACATGAATTTTTCCAGTGTTTCCATCAGCATCGCCCAGTATCGCTTTACTGACAACGATAGTTCCGGTATCTCCGGTATTTCATCGGCTGCATGATTAACCGCGTCTCTGGCACCTTCATACGCAATGATCCAGTTCTCCTGCATTTCAGCCAGTATCTCTTCCTTGGTGGGTACTTTAATACCACACACCTCTCGTTTTTCTTCCAGATGCTGGTGCAGCTCGAATTCAGCGTTCAGTTCGTTCAGGTCTTTGAGCATTTGACAGGAATCGTGAACGTTCCAGGCTGTGACACCGGCTATCACCGCAATTCCCAGTACCGGAATGGCTTCGCCTGACAGTGAGGACAGGTTACGGGTGGCGGCCAATGTCGATCGGGCGGCGGCTTTCTTGGAAAATTGCTTTATTTGCGCTGATTTCCTGTTGATCCTTTTCTTCAGACCGGCGCTCTGCTCTTTCAGTGTCCGGTTCTGCCTGGATAGCTCTGAATTTTTTCTGGACAGGTCCCTTGTTGCGGAAGCCACATCGGTGTTTCTGTTCACCGTCGGGCTGCGGCTCAGCATCTTGTCGGTCAGCTTCGAACCCACTGTATACCCCAGGGCTGTACCCAGTGCGGCAAATGCGGCTGTGTGAAAATTGTCGCTGATGAGTGTGGCAATGTTCATCGTCACCAGTCCCAGTATTGTGACTGCCAGCAGCCAGGTTTTCAGTTGCTTCGTCAGTGAAAAAGTAATGAATCTGAGTCCATACTGATACATACACTCTCCAAGAAAATGAGTTGATAGGCAATGTAATGATCACTGTGTCGCGACAATTGCATATTCCGGCCCAACCTGAACAGCTATTCTGGCCCAACGTGAACAAGTATTCTGGTTGAACGTGAACAGCCATTCCGGTTGAAGCTGAACATTTTTGCTGATTTTCCGGAATTGGCGTTCAACATGCCGGAATGGCTGTTCAACATGACCGGAATTTTTTCAACGCATTGTTTTTAATTTAGTTTGCTAAGCTGTCTGCCTTTTGGGGGGCAGACATTGGCAGCCAAGAGGATAACAATGCGCAATATCAGAGAAGTTTTACGCTTGCGACTGGGCGCCAGGTTGAAATA
>NZ_FOIA01000068.1 GCF_900111605.1 Nitrosomonas marina
TATAATAAACAAAATGTTATTATACACTAACCAGGAAAAATAACTTCACTTCCAGACTTGCTTCGTTTTGTAATCGCAATTTTTAGATATGCCCTACTACTATTGGCGGGAGGACTAGATCTGAGAAAACCGGTAATCCATTCCTGGTCCATTAAACGGCGACAAACCTCTTGCATCAAACGGGTTTTCCCGCTACCGGCAGTTCCAACGATTATTTGAACCAAGGTATCAATTTTATTCTTTAAAGCCCAATTTAACAGTTGATTTAGATCGCCTTCTGCTTCAGGGTGAAAATCCGCACCGCACTGCTCGGGTCGAAGCAATGATATTTCACCAAAACCAGGCTCCCAAATAAATTCATTTTGTTCAAACAAACAGTCGGGATTATAAGAATCTACACTTTCTAAGTAGGAATTAATTCCTATTTCCCCAGCAAGGACCAGATTAAAATCTCCCCCAACCTGTATGTTTACAGAGTTATTTCCAGATTTTATATATTGTTCATCCTTATTAAACATTACTTTTTTTTGATCTTATTTTCGATATTTAAGTCGTTACCAACTTGAATATTAGTAGTGTTACGCCCGGATTTGATACTTTGATTGCTTCTGCCTTTCTTTTTTCTAATTACATTTGCTATCAACGCAATTCCGGCACCAGAAAAAATCCATTCTTTGTTGTCGATAATCCACGACATCACCTCGTCCATATGTGCCCCCTGCTTTTGTGTAACAGCCTGTTAATGCGTAATTATTTATCATTTTTATAGATTTCTTCCTAAAAATATTGCAACTATATGTTTAATAAATATTCGGTATCCTAAAAAAACATGCACGACAAAATGGTGAACAATCCAGTTTTTTTCTAACCGTTAGCATTAAGTATAGGATAAAAAATCTTTATATGAAAATTTAACCAAAAACGAGAAAAATTCTAGATGGACGTAACGGACGCATATAATTTCTTGCGAGACGGGTGCTGACACTAGAAAATATTAGAAGCTGATTTATACTCACGATAAACTGTGCGTCTTAAAAGCTATCATTGAACTCGAAATTAAAAAGTGTGATTATTACTCGAATCCAAGTTGCAAGTTGTTATTTCTTTTTCTTAAATTGCACAATTTCACTTGGGTTTGATAGCCCGCCAGCTGCAAGCATTGCGCTTGTGGCCGTATTGACCGAGTCTCTTACTGGATCAAGATCAAGCCGCGCATAAATCGCCGTTGTATTTTGGTTCTTATGATTAAGCGATTTGCCAATAATCGCAAGCGATGCACCGGTTTTTGCTTGCCAGCTTCCCAAGGTGCGCCTTAAATCATGAAGTCGCAAATCTTTTATTCCTGCACGATTTAATATACGTTCCCACCCTTTTCTGGGTTCTTGAAGATGTCCCGATTTTCCGGTACCTGGAAAAACAAATTCACTATCATCAGATTTTCGGTTTTGTAAAACCTCAACCGCTTCAGGTGAAAGCGTTACCGTTTGAGGTGTATCGTTTTTTGTTGCTTCAATACGCCATTCGGCGCGTTCAAAATTAATATCCTGCCATTTCATGCTGCACACATTTGATCTGCGTGCGCCAGTTAATAGCGAGATTAAAATATAGTCTCTAACCGTTCCATTTGGCTCTTCTGAGAGTGCCTGAAAGAATCTTGGCAGTTCATCACTTTGAATGAACCGGTCTCGGCTTTTTTCTTTGTTACGCCTGATCCCAATAGCCGGATTGTTTTCCCAAAGCCCTGCAGATATTGCCCAACCGAACACGCTTGAAATCAGAGCTAAAATTCGATTGGCTGCAATTGGTCCTGATTTTGTTGTTATATTGCTATGAAGTAGCGATACTGTTGCCCGGTTTATTTCTGATAACTTTTTTTTGCTCAACTGTTTTTCGACATGTTTTTTATAATTATCCAGATCATCTGCCCATGTTTTTTTCTTTGGTTTAGAGTGTCTTTCTATATATTCGGTAAATAAATCGCAGAAGAGGAATTCAGATTTCAATTTGCGTTTAGCTTCAGCTGGGTTTTTGCCCTCAGCTATAATCAAATTGATTTCCATGGTTTTTCGCCTTGCTTGATCAATCGTCATGTCAGGGTGGCGTCCCAGCGTTATACGTTCAGGATTGCCACCTTTTATACGTTTAAAGACACTGAAAGTTTTTATGCCCGTCGATGATATGCGTAAGTGCAAACCGCTCACCTTTGTGTCATGATACGTGTCGCGCTTGCCTTTTTGTGGCAAGGGAAGGGCGTCAATCTCCGCTTTTGTAAAGTTGAATTTTTTGACCATAGCAAACTGGGGTTACGCGGGGGTTACATTGCAGGTATATTTTGGCGCATTTCTGTCAATGCGTGTAAATGTCAAATTTACCCTGAATGCCTTTCTGTGTAAAGGTATACGTATTTAAATCAATTCTCATAAATACGGATAAATACACAGAATTTGTGATTTGTAATCAGAAGGTCCCGAGTTCGATTCTTGGTGTCGGCACCATAAAAACAATAAGTTACGTTTAGTTAAATATTTAATAATTTTTCATGTAGACGTAATGTAGACCACAAATCAGATGTGGGTAGCAATTAAAAATTTGCACTAAAAATCTACTTTATAGTAAGTAAAATTTGTGTTTAGCAAATATCAAGCTCTATTCTTGGCTTTGGCGCTATTGAATCAGATGTTTTATGTGAGATTTTGTTGAACACAGACATCACAAAACAATATTATTTTATCGACGAATATTTTTGTCATAAAAAGTGGTTTATCTGTAAGAATAATACTTTCTATGGCAGCGGAGCATTTAGTTATTTTTAATTAATTCTAACGATCATTTCGGTAGACGCCACCCCTGATCATGAAAGAAACTTGAGAGGAAGGTGGCAGGAAGAGGTCGCACATTTTTTTGGTGACTTGAT
>NZ_FOIA01000067.1 GCF_900111605.1 Nitrosomonas marina
ATATAATAAACAAAATGTTATTATACACTAACCAGGAAAAATAACTTCACTTCCAGACTTGCTTCGTTTTGTAATCGCAATTTTTAGATATGCCCGATAGCGTATTGGGCCAGTGCTTGTTGATCGGCTTCGGGGTGTTGCGCCAGTTGCTTTAGCTTGGCTAACCGTTCCTGTATTTCCGGGAACAATTCACCCTGATAGGATAAATACAGACTATCTACCCCAAACCGTAGCAGCTTGAAGTATTCTGTACTATTGCAGTTATAGGGTACTGTGTTACTAGGCGGCGTACCCTGTGTGGATGATTCATACTGATGCAATGCATCCGTCAAATCCTGTTCCACTTCGCCATCACGCCACGCGGCCGCGCTCTCGCGCGTTGCCTTGCGTGTTGGCTCAGCGGATTGATTAAATGCTTTTGATTTCTTTGACATGAATAAACTCCTAATCGTAGGCTGGCATGCAATGGCTTCCAGCAACGATTAAGGAATTTATGCGCCTAACGACAAAAAGTCGTCCACCTCAAATTGCAATTTCAGGTGGTTGCAAATTTCTTGGATTCTGTGAACTGTTTTCGAAGATTTTTTTGAGCACCAGGCGTATCGGGATACAGCTTTAACTGATGCACGAGCAATTCTTCAAGCTGAGCATCTGACATTTGATTAAATCCCGACTCACGAAGAATATAAAAGGCGTAACGTAAATCCTTATAGGCTTCCCAGTGTTTCTTTGAAGGCCCTTCCAGAGATTTACGCAGACGAATAAAAAATTTCTTGTCATTTTTAGCTTCTGCTGTTGAAATACGTACAGCAAATGCTGAACACGTGATGATAGAACGGTCAATGCGGACAGCATTAAAAAAAAGAATCATCATTTCCATTTTGCCCCTCATCAACCATTGCATTCAGTGTTCGATGAAACAGCATGATTGAAAGAATATTACGTTGCAATGCAGTAAATAAGCTTATGACATCGTTTACGGTAAATATTCCATCCAATCCACCTTTCCAGTTTTCAAACTCAACATTTTGAAACACACTAAATGCGGCTTGAGTGGGGTCATCGGATAGGGCAGCTTCATGCAATTCCTGATGGCATCCCAATGCGCAAATAAGCAGTGCCAGCGATTCTTGAAATGACAATTCATAGAGATCAGCCCAATACAACCCTTGATCAAGTACTTCTTTTACTTTTTCACCAGGAGCGGAATTTAGAAGATTGGGTAACTCTTTCATTTGGCGGCGGATATCAGGCAATTCGCACATAAGCTGCTTGAATTCTTCAAGTGTGAGATTGCCGTATTCTTTTCCAATTTTCCCCATTAGCATTTTTAATCATAGAATATAGGTTTATCTCATAAGAGATTTTGCTTCTTATATCGACATAAAAGTGCAAGAATGCAGAAATTCTTAGAATCAATCTAGTGCGAAAACTCAGCAAATTGAATTGGGTCTCATAAATTTACAATCTCTTTTGGGAGCTACTATATAGCTAAACGAATAAGCAATATATGCATACTGATAGATTCAAAAAATTAAGAAAAGAGCCTCTTTCTGATCTTTTTGGCAAGAAGGAAGTGAGTGCAATATGGAGGAAAATTGTCCGAGGACAATTGCGTACGCTCGATTTTAAAGATTTATTTGATCATTATGATTTCAACTACAACATAGAAGAGCGCGCCGCTGCCATTCGGAATGAAATACTTAATGGCACATATCGAGTATCACTACCTTTGATCTACAAGCTGGAGAAAAAATACGGCATCTGCAGACATATCGTCGTACCTCAGCCAGTTGATGCTCTTGTATTACAAGTTCTGGTCGAATGCGTTGCCGAACAGATAATAAAGCACCAACCATCTGAGAATGCCTTTTATTCTCGCGATAAGCATATTGTTGGCAAGCCACATGATGCCGCAGAGTATGGACTTTCGTTTAGAAATCAGTGGAAGAAACTGCAAAAAGAAATATATCGATTTAACGAAGAAAAGAAATTGCTTGTTGTTACAGACTTATCTAATTACTACGACAGTATAAGTATTAATGAACTAAAAAAAGTATTCTTGGGATATGTTAATAATAACGAAGTATTAGTTGATATCTTGTTTCGTGTAATTGAGGAAATATCCTGGAAACCAGATTATTTGCCCTATAGCGGCCGAGGTCTCCCAACATCTAACCTAGAGGCAATACGATTACTCGCACATTCTTTTTTGTTTGAAATTGATGATGTTCTTAAGCAGCGTACAAACAACAACTTTACGAGATGGATGGACGATATCGTTATCGGTGTAGATGAACGAAAGGAAGCAATAGAAATAATCAGTTCAGTCTCCGATATGCTAAAAAGCAGAGGATTGGCACTTAATATTTCAAAAACATCTATATACAATAACAAAGATGCTTACTATCACTTTCAAATTGAAGAGAATAAATATCTCGATTCATTAGAAAATGTAAAAAAAGGGAATCCCGATTACAACAAAATCACCACAGAACTAAAAAGGAATTTCAAAAGGCACTTCCAAGATAAATCGCCAAAATATTGGGACAAGATTGCTAAGCGCTATATTACCGCATTCGGAAAAATGGAGTCCACAAAGCTACTTACCGAAATTTCGGCTATTTATCTAAATTACCCAGGACTCAGGCAGAATCTTATTTTTTATTTATCAAAAATAGGCTACAAAAAACAAACAGCAAAAAAAGTCGAAGAAATATTAATAAATATAGATGTGTTTGATGATATTTCCCTTTATCAAATATGCGCGCTTATCACTGCCTGGGAAATACCACTCAATAATGATACAAAGGGTTTTTTGAGTCGCGTTAATAAACATCTGGTCGGTGAGACATTTAAACAGTATGCGTCCGTTACGTCCGTCTAGAATTTTTATAGTTTTAATGCTTCGATAAATTTCGGAGCGAGTGGCAACAACTCATCGATACGGCTGTTAG
>NZ_FOIA01000066.1 GCF_900111605.1 Nitrosomonas marina
TATATCACCATGTTTTACAACAGCTATCGGTTGCATTCATACCTGGGTTATAAAAGCCCAAATCAATATGAGGCAGAAACGGAAAATATGAAAAAAGTTGCTTAACTGGGGTGTCCGGATTTACTTGACCAGGTCATACCCCTGGTCGCAAAATATTGTCTCCATCGGTCTGCTAAAAATCGTCAAAGGCCGCTGGGCTTGCTTGCCTTTGATGTTTCGCTTCTATCACATGAAAAAAACGATTGAAGCAGGGGACGTTAAGGTCAATGGCAAGCGCCCATTGTTCCAAACCAAGTTTGAACAAGCCAATGAAATGTTGTCAAACATTGCTACCGCTTTCGCTGATACAGACTTGTTGGTCGTTACCGATAGCTGCTTTGGCAACAATGGCTTATTCAAACCAATGCGTAAAACTGTCGGCCAGCATTGTCATCTGCTTTCCAGGTTGCGCGTCAATACTACATTGTTTTCGCTACCACTCGAGCGACAGGTGCATCAACGGGGACGGTCCAAAAAGTATGGCTCTAAGATGGGCAGTGCATCAATGCTGGCCAACGAATTTCATAAGCGCGCCAAAACCTATTCGGTCAACCTCTATGGCAAGCTGCGGGATGTAACAGCTTACGACAAAATTGTGATGTTACAAACACTCAAATGTGCCGTGCGCGTGGTTTGGGTTTATCGGAAATCCCAATGGGTTGCGCTGTTTACCATCGACCTCGATCTCTCCGTCGAGCAAATTATCGAATACTACGGCGCCCGCTGGAAAATCGAGGCCGGTTTCAAAGAAATCAAGCAGAAGATCGGCAGCGCAAAGAGTCAAACACGAAACCAACATGCCGTTACCAACCATCTTAACTTTTGCATGATGGCAACCACGATAACCTGGATTTACGCCGATCATCTTGAAAAAGCACCGCAGCGTTGCTACGCTGTCAACAATCGACGTCATTTTGCCTTTGCCGATGTCAGAAAACTGATCACTCAGGCCGCGCTCGATAAGGATTTTGATAGCTTTTGCCCCAAACGCGCCAAAACCACACAAAATTCTTTTATTGACGCTTTATTGCGTATGGTGGCATAAGAAAATGTGTGAAACTTCAGCTCCCCCATGTGAGGCCTAGAAAACGCAGTTGGAAGCTTGACGATGAACTTTACCGATTACGGATCAAAAAAGCATTCGGCCAGAAAAAACTCAATCAAATCACGCGGTAGAAAATCCAGCCATTCCACACAGCACTGAAAGAAGAAGGCTTGGCTGCGGCGATCTGTAACCATCACTAGCGCTGTTTAAGTACAATTAGTATGGAAGTATCTTATTGAGTGCGCCTTTTAATATAGAATATGTTTCATTATTAGTTGCCTGTGAGAGATAGGAGTCTATAATAGCTTGCCTTACAGATATTTTCATTAAACTCTGTTTTTGACAGAATAAATTTTCTATAGCTATTTTTAATTTTCTGAATGAACGCATGTGAGAGGGGAGAGTACTTGCGTATTCATCCGACTGTAAGAGAGAATGAAACGATGCCAAAGTAGTGAAGGCTGTATGTGTATGTATTTCAGCAGTTTCTAAAGGGTGTCCGTAATGTTCATGAAAATCTTTCCACCAATTATTTAAGATTTGTACGTACGTATTTGAGTCAAATGGATCCGTAAATAGAGTTGATGGTACCTTACATTGTAGAGTGCATGGTTCACATTTTTTGCAAATAATGCTGCTAGAAATTAGTTTCAGGAGCTTGGATAAGATAGAATCATTACTTGGATAAATATTTTTTCTGGATATATTGAGCAATGAATCCTCAAATACCAATCCTGTATGTTGTTTAAAGCGGGATTCACTTCCAAAAGCAATATATTGCTTTAAAAGCAAAGGATGGACTGAACTAATAAACACGCCATTTTGTCTTTTGATTCTCTCTATTCTATCAGGAACAGAAAGTTTCAGTGGACCAATTGGATTGTTCTGACCAGCGGAAAAATTGTTATATTCATTCGTAAAAATGCTCCAAATAATTCCAACATCTCCGGTTATAGCTCCATCAGAAGCAAAGAATAAAGCAATCCAAGGGTTCCAACTAAAATCAACATACCATGTTGATATCTCAAGAATCTCAGAATAATGTTGGCCAACAGCCATTGCATCACAAAAAGAGAAATTTAGTTCTTCAGAAATAACGCGGCTTATCCAACATGCTTTAGTCGCTCTATTTCTGAGTATTTGGAGTCGAAAATTGTTATTCGGTAGCTCCCTGTATATTTTCGCTTGAATATCCCACTCATCGTTCCGTTGTCCACGATATAGTACATTTCTAGTTGAAATAGGATTGTTATAATCTGGCCAATGCAAATGACTAAGTTTGTCAAAAGCAAGATGATAAACATCTTCAAATACAAAATCACTATCTTGTGTTGAATAGCTTGATGCCAGGTCGGCTAAACCCTGAAACTCCGCGATTAGTTTTGTGGAAGGAAGTCGTAAGTTTGGGTTGGCCTTGTATTCTCTGAGTGTATTTTTAAGACTGCTTTTACCTCCAGCAGCACTTTTTAGTAAAATAAGAAATCTTTTTTCTTTTTCGGGTTCGCAACTAAATTCCTTTTCTAGTTGACGATATTGATCGTAGGCTCTTTTCCACTTGCTATTAAAAGATGTAGCGGATGATTTCATGCTGTCCCTACTGATCGTCAAAATAACTCGATAGAATTACATTCGTTTAATTGCATTAATAACATTTATTCATATTTTATATTAGGGTTCAATTCCACTGGAACAAGTTTATCCCAGATTTTCCATTAGCGATTTCCCAATAACGAAAAACCAATCAAATAAACAACTTTTGTCGAAATCTCCCGGAAGGAAAACTTGCAGATTTAAGCAACTCAAATTTAAAGAAACAACCTTATATTCAACAAGTTACCCTAATGGCTTCCATTAGAAATTTTCCTAACGGGAAATCTGAGTTTATTCTGCAAAGTATATTAGATGCATTTCCGCGTGTATAAAATATGCGCAGTTTTTCAAAGCGTGGATCGCGAAGAATCTGCGCCATCACGGCAAGCTCGTGGGCAGATTTGATTTGTCGGTTCAGGAGCGTGGTTCCGCCTTGTTCTTTGAAGTCTCTCGGAAAATGACAACCCGGTATCGCGCTATCTGCCCATCGAGCCTGAGATTCGAGCAGTTCAATGTAAGCGTTTCTACCAGTTTCTTTTTGTGCTTCGCTGGTATCGGTACGAGTTTCAATGTTGTCATAGAGATCACCTGTATTGGGTCTGGATGGATTTACAGGGATGGCTTGTTGATTGGCACGCAGGATTAGCCCAATGGGATGGACTCCTCCACCCTTAATCGGCATCAATGTGCCAGACTAGAGTAACTATCAACTAGTCAAAGAAGAGAGGAGTCCGAGATGAACATTACACG
>NZ_FOIA01000065.1 GCF_900111605.1 Nitrosomonas marina
CAACACGATACGCAAAGAATGCCGCATCGTTTCTGGCGGCTGTCCATATACGGTGCATCGCTATTTGGGCTAGTATCTTATGACGACACTATCTAAGGAAAATATACTTTACGGCGAACTGGTTAAAGGATGCGAAAGTGTGCAAATCCAGCAAGTCGAGGGTGGGTGGAAAGTTATTCGCTTGAGTGAAGGAAAGAATGAGGGCGAGGTGTGCCTGAGAAAAAAACAAAGCTATTGCATCGGCAAAGACCAGTTCATTGATTATTTTGTGTATTGGAAATATACGGACAATGGTTATCAACCCGATAGTTACCGGTTCGTCGGATTTAGGTAGAAGTAAGGAACGTCATGAAAAATCAGCGAAATTATTCAAATCACAAAAATAATAGCCGGGGTGGTGGAAACAATAATACCCAACACCAAGGGATTGATAAAATTACCGCGCCATATAATTTTGTACCCTTGTCTGGTGATGTATTTATACCTGATTGGCATAAGGAAGTCAGTCATGATATGCCGTTCAGGGACGGTTATTGCGGAACCATAGATTTTGAGATAGAGGCGCATACTCCCATTCTGCCAGGTCAAAAGAAAGGAGAAACGATTGAACACTTCGAATTGCCGGATGAGCATTTGGCGATTCCCGGTTCAACGCTTCGCGGCATGGTGCGTTCGGTGTTAGAGATTGCTTCGTTTGGCAAAATGCGATTGGTGGATGATAGGAAACTGGGGGTACGTGATTTGCAAGCTTCATTTTATATAAATAAATTTACAGATAATGAAGGGAAAAAGAAATTTAAACCCAAAACAAAAACGGGTTGGCTCAAATATCTAAATAACCAGTGGTGTATAACGCCATGTAGTCATGCAAGAATAAAGCAGGAGGCGATAACAGAGTATCTGAAAAAAAACAAAAAGCTTTGGGTTGATACTAAAGACACTAAAAATTTACCTTCTGCCGAGATGAAATATAAGAGATGGCTTAACGCTGAAAAAGAATTAAAGATTAGTTTTAAACCAGGCAAAAAAGATTTTCATTTGCATAGCCAAGGGAAACGTCTTTATTATCAGAAAATTGATGACTTTTGCAATTCTGGAACAGAATGTGGTTACATCGTTTTTACGGGCCAACCAGGACCTCGAAAATACATGGAGTTCATTTTCTTTGCAGATCGTGAAGAAAAGATCAAGATTGAAGATTCGGTCGTTCGCGATTTTCTGCTTCTAAACGATTCCGAGAAAAATAAAAAACAAAATACTCAAAGCCATTATCAGTATCTAAAACAACTGAATTTTGATGGCAAAGGTATTCCTGTTTTTTACTTGATGGAGGACGACAAAGTTAAAGCAATAGGGCTTTCACAGCTGTTCAAATTGCCCTATACCAACAGTGTGGGCAATCTGATTGAAAATTGCAATCCAAGACATTGTTCTGAGAATGAATTTGACCTGGCAGAGCTGATTTTTGGAACAACCAATGAAGATGGTCAGCATGGCCTGAAAGGACGGATCAGTTTTTCGCATGCGCGATCAACAAAAGCTGCTCACGAATATCAGAAACTGGATAGGGGAACAGTTCTCGGTACTCCTAAGCCTACTTACTATCCTAATTATATTGCTCAGAATGGAGACGGCAGATTAGAAAAAGATCAGCCATACAAAACCTATATGGATAACGATGCCCAAATCAGTGGCTGGAAACGTTATCCTGTGCGAGAGAAATATTTTGTATCTGAATCAAAAAAAGACCAGGAAAAAGTGAAATCCCATATTAAACCGGTAAAAGCAGGTGTTATATACAAAGGGAAGTTGCGTTTTCATAACCTGAAAAAAGAAGAATTGGGGGCGCTGTTGTGGGCGATGACATGGGGAGGCGATGATAGTTGTCGTCATGCCATAGGAATGGGAAAGCCGTTTGGACTGGGGCAGATCAGCATTAATGTCTGTAACAAAGATATGCCTGATGTTATTGCTAATTGGCCCGGTAACAATTTGCCAAATCTTAAGGAACTGACTGAATGCTTTGAGAACATGATGAAACAAAGGATCAGTGGCTGGAGAGATACGCAACAGATCAAGCAGTTAATAGAAATGGCCAAACCTGTTGCAAAAGAAAAAACAAATCATTTGAGACATCTTGATTTAAAGAGCGACGATGGAAATAATCAATTTGTCGACGCCAAGAAATATAGACTTTTTCTTAAAAAATACTCCGAATACTTTTTGTAGTCAGGTTCCCGGAAAAAATAAAAACTTAAATAATGGATAACGAACAACTTCTAATCAGCTTGGCATATGATTTCATTAAATTTCTTGTAGCCTACTTTTGCAGCCGCCTGTTATATGAAGGTGTTTACAAAAGATTGCGGTATGGAAACTGGGATTTGATAGTCAGGCGAGGTGATGAAGAGTTGGCACGCAGAAAAATGGGCCATAACCTTGCCGAAAAAGTTCGCGATAAAAATGAACTCTCCGTTTATGTGAAAGGTGTTGTTTCACCATTCGCAACGTTGAATGTTGATATCGCATCCGAGAGAGCTGAAGAAATAGGCCTAATTAATATTAACGATGATTTGCGAGAAATTGTTGTTGATATCGCAAAAAACCCACAATTACCCCCCAAAAAGACGTTCAATTTATTTCGCCTTTTCAAATTCAGTTAATTCTTCATGTAAATACTGTCGTATCAGGTCTTCAAAAGAACATCAAAACCCCGCCCAGAAAAGGCGAAGCGCAGATTGCAGGCTCGGATTTGTTGTTCAGTAGTTCGAGCTTCAGGCTTATAAGTATCATTGAGAACTAGTCAACTTCTATATTTCTCATAAATTTTCTGCAAGCTGTTCACATTATTTAAATGTTATCTGGTGTGCATATTTATCAGATAGGATCTTACGTGTCAAAATACGCGTTCAAGTAGCAAGAAATAATTTGTAGTATCTAATCTCGCATTTCACTCGCAAAAACTTTGAGCAGAGCCTTGATGTCTGGTGGTATATTTTGCCGGGGTGTGGCTAGATCCCGAATAATTTCTCCTTGTCTCTGGCATTCAACATTGCCATAACTCAAAAAAGTTGTCAGTACTTTTTCATGACCAAGATTCTGACTCCATGCCTTGAATTGTTCGGGTGTTTGACAGACTTGCTGGCCCAGGCGAACCAGTGTATTTCTGAAGCTGTGCGGGTTGAAATAGGGCAGGCCCGCATCGGTAAATGCTTTGCGGAAAATTTTGCGTATTGGCGTGGCGTTGCGCCAGTGTTTGCGGTCAATGCCAGTAACCTGAAACTGCATCGACTCATCGTGAGAGATACGGGTTGCCGGAAATAAGGGATCATTATTCCCCCAGAGTTTTTCTTCACGCAGATAAGTAATCCACTCTGCAACAATCAAACGTATGCCATCACCTACAGGGAAGAAAGCGTGACCTGTTCTCGTGCTGCAATCTGTTCCAGGCGGTAGAGCGGCAGGTGATTGAGGTATTTGTTGCTGATCACCCAGGCCAGCAAACC
>NZ_FOIA01000060.1 GCF_900111605.1 Nitrosomonas marina
AGCCCCAGACCTATCTTGTAGTACTTGGAGTCGTACCACAATGACATGTCGTAGTCAGCACTCGCAGCACCGCTCGTTCCCATTGTTGTTGCCATACTTATCACTCCTGTAATTTGTATTTGAGTCAACTTCAAACATAAATAAAGTCTCTCGTTTACAAGAAACCATGTTCTTATGGCGACTATTATCAGAAAAAGTTTCATCGAAAAAATGGTTTTTTTACGCCCGGCGACCGGACAGCGGACGTGATTGACTTTACAAGCACTGTCGTCGCACAATAACTGATCTTATTACTCGCCGCAGAATGACGCCAATCCTGCGTGCCAGAACATTGACAGTCGATGGAAAATTTTATTAGAGAATTTAAACACGCGCTTTCTCCCGAAAATTGCCAACATCTCATCAGCAAATTTGAACAGGACTCACAGAAACAACCAGGCCATACCGGTGCAGGATTTGATAAAGCAAAAAAAGACAGCATGGATCTTTATATCAGTGGACAACCTGGCTGGCAGCGGGAGTGTCAGGCGATTGATCAGGCGATCATTAACGCAATCGTCCGTTACGCGCGGCTGTTTCCGTTTTTAATTACGGGTGCCGTATCACCCGGTATTGTCGACCCGCAAACGCAGAAAACGCGCCCGATTCTTCATGACGACCTAAAACAAATGGGTGATCCGCAATTGACCGGCCTGATTAACGCAATGTACCAGCTGGACGGGATTAATCTTCAGCGCTACACGCAGGGACAAGGGGGTTATCATCACTGGCACTCGGAGCATTATCCGCATCCCACAGATTCCAGCCAGCGAACGCTGCGGCGGGCTCTGTTATGGGTGCTTTACCTGAATGATGTCAGCGAAGGCGGTGAGACTGAATTTTATTATCAGCAAGTGAAAATAAAACCGGTCCAGGGCAGCCTGATCATCGCACCGTGTATTTTTACCCACACTCATCGCGGCCATATTCCCACTTCGAACGACAAATACGTGCTGGCTTCCTGGTTGATGTACAGACCCGCCGCTCAGCTCTTTGGGCAGGCACCAACCACTAAGAAAGTATAAATTATATTGTAGATTAACTCAGTCGAATCATAGTCATACATCCAATCACTGTAGATTGGTTAATTTGTACTGATTTAGACTTGATCTGACAGTTACCGGTTTATCGGAAGTGACTGTCAGGTCAAATTCAGCTCAACAATTTTTCCTGCCAGATTTTTTTGCCATCGATGAACGTATTCATTGGTGTTCTTCCACGGCACATTTTACCTTTCTTGCAAGATCAAGCTTTCGGTGAACAAACGACACCAGCGACAAGATATCCAGAGCATCTTGTTCTGTCATTTCCCACTTGACCTTAGGTGCATGTGCCGTGGGATTGCGGACTGCACCAACCAGCCCCACAAGAATGTTCGTAAGCCCCTTCTGTTCACTGAGCTCAGTATCAGTAGACAGCCCATTCACCGCAAGAATTGGGCGCTTGGTTGAGAATGCTTCATTGAATAGATCGGCCCCGTCCGACGTGAGTCCAGAAAGCTAGCGAATCCGCTCGGCCACTCCCTTTACAGCTTCCAACACAGCATGGAAATAGTTTTCATCAAGTAGCTCGGCACGAAAGAACTCAAAGATCTTTTCATGGACGTAATGGACGTAGCGGACGCATACGTCACTGGTATCAACGAAGTCCGTTGATTGTGTTTTTGCACAACACGATAAGCCCGCAGCAAATTCCCAAATATCTTACTGTTCAACCCGTGCTCACGGCAATAGGCCACCTGTGTCAATCCACTCCCCTGCCACGCTTTGACATGCTGCTCTTGTTGTTCCGGTGATGTCATCGGCCAACCTCCTGTGAAAATATTCGAGGATTCCTTGTTCTGAGTTATTTATTCGCTTACACCAACTATATTACAGGGATGGTTTGATTGTTTTGCTTCCGTTATGAGGAAATGTGCCAACGCCGCACGTGGAATGGAGTTACTTCCCTCCGGCAACGCTCCCTCTGCCAATCGGTATTCTTCTGATTTTTTTTCATTGAGAAAACCTACTCGTGCAATCGTCCATTCAAGCTTGGAGGCAAGTATGGTGTTTTCCATGAGGCTCGCATTATGAGCATTGTTTCTGGCTATGAACCGAAGCACACGATCCAACAACTTGCTGCTTAGAAAAAGCAATGCTGTAGAAACAACAAGTAACCGACTGATCCCGCATTTTTGCATAGAGTCGACTACCGCAACCGCAGAATCAGAATAGATTCTACAGGCTGCCTTAGTTGGTGAGCGAGGGCCTAGTGTAGAAATGACAACGTCGTGTCCGGGTAAAATTTGTTGCAGAGCTTCTGGCTCACAAACATCCCCGGCAAGAACATTTAGGTTTGGATGATCAATATCTGCTAGTTTGTCCTTCGAGCGAACCACGGCGGTTACATCATCCCCAGCCTCTAATGCAAGATTGAGGATTCCGCGTCCCGTGCGCCCATTTGCGCCTAATAGTAGTATTTTCGTATGACCTAATTCTTTTGCCCAGCACATAAGTGTTTTAAAAATTTGTATTCCGTATACCCCAGAATTTTTGTGATATAACAATCGCTAATTCAAAGCCATTATTATCTGGTTGAATACCGCACCAACCCGCAAGCTCCCCATCTAACAATACAATACGAATACGACAACCTTGTATTGCATTCGTTTTGATTTTATCTTCCATCCATGCTTGAATGCTGGTGGAATCAAAATACGGATGATCAATTAAATGTGTTCTCAATGAATCCTCATTTAATAGAACCATTAAATCCTCTGGATTCACTTCACTCAAAGGCAAAAACTCAATTTCACTCATATCTAATTACTTCTAACGTCCACCATGACCATTAGGGGAAGCGCGCCGAAGGCGCGGTTTCACCGATATATGTCAATCGTGTTGTTCGCTATCATTTTTACCAGTACTTGGGTTTGTTGAGCGCCTCTACGCAACGCGACTTGCCTTGGATGGGATCAATCTGATCGCCAACAAGAGACTGAGCCATCCATCCTTCCGGCTGTGAGAGCTTGAAGGGTGGTGAAATCACGTTCTCAGTGACCACACTGAATCCTACCATCGAGTAGAACCGTGGATCACCGTAGGTGAGCACGAGTTCAACACCGCAATTCTTCAGGGCGTTCAGGCCAAAATTGATCAACTTCTGGCCGATGCCTCGTCGCTGACAGTCGGTACGGATAGCCACGGGAGCCAGAATGAACGCGTCGATCTTACGTTCGAACCACATGCGCGAGAAGAGAATGCTGCCGACCAGATCTACGTCGTCTCGGGCAACAAACCCGTAGAAGTCGTTCTCGTCTGTGCTGCGTATAAGCTCCCCGGCGAGGTCGCCGACAATCGCTCCCTCAGACTCGCCTTCTGAATCGCAGAACGTCTTGGTAAACAGTGCCTCGATTTCGTCAGTTTCTTTGGGGTTGTATAACGAGAAATCCATCTTTCTTCCTAGCGAACGCCGCAAATCAGCCGCGCGCGCCTTTGGCGCGTCGGCTGGATTTGCCTCGTTATGCTGTATTGTTGTCCAAGTATTCATAGAAAATAGAGGTTAATTGGTCGTGAAACCCCCAGCCTATTCCATTTGTATCTTTGACAATATCATGGCAGCGCTCATAAAACTCATTTACAAGGCTTTCCTTTACTATTAGCTGAACAACCTGTTCATACATGCCTTCCATGCTTATGTAAAACTTCTCATCGATATCTCCGTAACTGTTTGTGAACTCGACTCCAGTTTCAACGTAGAAAAGCATAATTTCAGCTATTTGTTGGATATCACTAGATAGTTTTTTGAATTCGGTAATGCTTTTTTTTGCAACCGATAATCTCGCTTTTCCAAAACCTCGTTTTGGGAAAAATTCATTTTTTATAATTTCTTTATGTTTTTCTAATACTGAAGCTTGATTATTTGAACTATACTTTATTTCATAATAATCTTTGACAAAATCATTTTTCTTGAATAAATCTATTATTTGTTTTGTTAGTTCTTCTTTGGAAGCATCGTTGAGGCACTTTTTTAATTCTGTAACTTTCATGGAATACTCTATTGTTCTCTATGAAGCATAACAAGTAATTATACAGTTTCTGTATAATGGCCGTTCACTCCATGACGCATTTTCAAGCCTGATGTGCTCGAGACGAATATGTGGTGTCAAAGACCAGTCAATATCCATATCGCCTTCTATATCCAGCGTCCGTCCAGTGATTTCACTCAACTGTCGAACTGCATAGTCACGCGCCCAGTTCCAGTCCATCAGTGCAATCACTGCGGCAATCAATAGCAACAGAGAGAGCAACACAATTACGATCCATTTGAAAATGGCCATAGCTTTTGTATCGTGAAGATTCGGTTCTTGTCACACAATCAAAAGAAGCACTTGTGATATGCCACTTATCATACTCTCCGATCTGCTGTGATGCAGATCAGTGTCAACTCATGAAGTTTCTTGTTGTAGACAATCTGTAACCCAATACACATATACTGGACAATCCCTAAACTGCCAATGATATCTGGCTGGTTTGACCAATTTGCTACGAAAATTGGTCACTCCTTGTTCAAGTTATGCAATGAGACCGCAGTCCTGTTTTATTGTCTATTCTCCATGAGACCCAAGCCGGGCTGTATAATTTCTTTCGGATCCAGGTCAGCGACGTCTGCCTTTCCTTTGTGAAGTATCTTCAAACCTGATTTTGAGTGATTTGTCACCAAACATATAACCATTGAGTTTTTCAATAGCTGCTCTGGCCTCATGGCCTTCCATTGAAATAAATCCAAAGCCAATACATTTTCCGGTGAACATATCTACCGCGAGTTTAATAGAATGTACTTTGCCGCATTCCGAAAATAGCTCCGATACACTGGCTTCAGTCGCGTTACTTGGTAGATTCCCAACAAATAATCTTTTCAAAAGATGTCCTTTTTTGTGAGAAGGAGGGTAGCAGTATGTTGTATGAGACTTGCACTTTCCAGACATACAACATGTCAAATGGCACAATGCTGATTAATATCGTTTGTAGACAGACAAAACAACAGGTTTTGCTTGCTATCCCTATTACAAGCACAGCATGTGCCCAGATTCAGTGAATTTAGTCGATATATTCAACTATTACCGGGATGGAGCAGGGATCGGATCTTGAATTTCTTGATTGAACAAATGCGCACGTTCACATCAATACGCTCTTGATGCTATCTGAACAAAGCTTTCTTGTAAAGTGAAAATCTTACCTGCTATTAAACAGATAAGAGGATAAAATAATTTTTTTCGGCCTTAAAGTCGATTTGCAAACATGTGGCATGGCTCAGTGTGATAGCCATTCACAGTCTTCTGACGCTGCTGCAAATCTTTTTGTAGTGTTGAGTGTTGACGTCTGATCATTCTGCCCTGTTATCCTTAACCCCCAGGCTAAAGACAATCAGGACAGGTCAATTGACACGTATACCCGGTTGCTTCATATATTCAATGCACAGGTTACTGAGTCACGTTGATCATTGAAAACGGATATCAATAAAACGAATCAGAAACAAAATATTATTTCTGGTCTTATTTTTTCATACGATAATTGATTCGGCCTTTGGTTAAATCGTAGGGAGACATTTCCAGTTTTACCTTGTCGCCCAGCACTATACGTATTCTAAAACGACGCATGTTACCAGATGTATAAGCCTGAACTTCTTTACCGTTTTCCAGTTCCACACGATAACACTGGTTACGCAATACATTCGTTACCGTTCCTTCCAGTTCTATAAGTTCTTCTTTAGACATAATAGTACCTCCAAGCTGATATACAGCGATGAATGAAAACATCATCGCTGTAATTGATGTTTTAAAACAAAGGAAGCATCGAATCTGATAAAAACGTAGATGAGATCAAAGCGAAAAACTAAAAGCCGAGATCACATGGACTTATGTGAGCGTATCGTGTTGTATTCTGTTCAGAACCGCATCGCTCGCTGAATTATTTTCTCAGACGCTTCCTGAAAAATCGTTTCTAAAATTTGAAATCTGTTTAAAACAGATGACAGTGATATGCATCTGGCTGTTTAAAACATTAAACAGCCTGCAATTTTATGCATATAAACCAGATGAATTATTGGCCCATGCCAACAATTCGACCATGTTTTTAAGCGTTAAAAGCAAACCCGTATCAACGGACCTGCTTTCAATCAAAACAGGATTTGAGTGGCCTTGAAATCAAAGTGTCCGGAGTGTCCAAACTGATATTTGTTGCCGCTCCGGGATCAAATTGTCAGCGGCCGGATGCCGCTGTATTTGACATACTCCCGAAATATTGACAGTTCCGGCCATACGCCGATTTTGACCATGACTGCAACTCAGGCGGCAACTCTATTGATACCTCTATTGTATTTCTTGCCGTTGTTTTTAAAGCCGGCCGGCTTGCCTGGGCGTTTTTTGTATTTCTGTTCATTTGGCTTTTTACCGGTAGCGCCAGGGTTCATCAACCGGTTGATCGCATTCCATTTTCCGGTATTCGCCGGTGTCACCAGACACATGGCGGAGCCTTCCGCGCCAGCGCGGG
>NZ_FOIA01000058.1 GCF_900111605.1 Nitrosomonas marina
CGTGTAATGTTCATCTCGGACTCCTCTCTTCTTTGACTAGTTGATAGTTACTCTAGTCTGGCACATTGATGCCGATTAAGGGTGGAGGAGTCCATCCCATTGGGTTAGACACCAGGGTTTGGTAAGGAATTCCCTCTTCATAAGCTTTTAACTGGAATATCCAGTTCATCCAAATGGCTTGGTTTTTCAAATAATGCGCGATATGCGATTTGCCGCATTTCAGGGGTCTTCCCTAAAACCAAATAAATATCGTGAGGTTTGATAATGGCATTATTAAATATTGGCCAACATTCGGCTCAGTTCAGAAATTGTAAACGGACCCATCATAACGCCCCTTTTGCTTAGCAAGCATAGGCTCTCTCTAACCTGTACTTATAGTCCAAATAGTTGCATTGATGTGGATTGATTACCTGTCCAAAAAATGGGGTCCACTTCTCAGAATGATTACGAGGTAAAAATCATGCCTCTATTTCTATTATCAGAATTTTTCAACACAAGCCACGTAATCAAAACGTTACAATTTCATTGTAATGGCTAATAACGCTTGTAGTAAAGTAAGAAGCGGGGTTGAGCTTTGAGAAGAGTGTTTAAGTGTAGGAATATCAGATAAACCCAATTTTCTATTAAAACATGATGTTGGTGCCACAGCCAAAATTATCCCTTCCTGTAAAAAACTTTCCCCCAGTTGGGGTTAATCAAATGATTGGGCAGATGGTAGTTATCTACGATGTATTCCCCGCCATTGAGCAGATCCTGCCATAGGCCATTTGTTGAAAGAGGAACATTCACATAATGGTCGTAATCTGAGAAATTCAGTACGATGATAAAGCGTTCCAGTTGACCGTCTTCTGCCGTGCCCCAGCGGTGATAAATTGCGATATCCCGGGATTCGTCAATGCCATAACCCTGATCATTGAATTGTGTCAATCTCTCATCATAATGCCGAGGATAAAAGTTATAGGATTGCAATGCGGGATGCATTTTGCGCATTTGGATGAGTTTTTGATGTAAGGCTAATAGTCGTTGTCCTGGCACGTCATCAAGAAATTCCCAGTGCAGTGGCCGCGGCTGAACGCGCTCGGCGCCTGAGTTTGGCAGGAAATAGTCTTCACCAAATTCCTGTCCGTTGTGGATCAATACGGCTCCCGGAGAGGTAAGCAAGGTGATCAGTGGAACCTGAGCTTTCCACCAGCGGTCCCGGCCACCGGCACGATTGATGAGGGTGGAATGATCGTGATTTTCTATGTATGTAACCGGTCCTTTTTCGGCAACAAAATCCCGTCCACTATCCAGCACACGGATCAACCGGGTATTGACATGGCCGTCAATCGCCTGCTGAGGAACATCGTATAAGAAACGGTCATACCAGCAGCCGGTCGCGCAAATCTGGTTAGTATCTTCAATAGCTTGGTAACGATTATCGGTCAGATGCTCGAGCATGAGGGCGACATTGCTCCGGCCGGTTTGAGACAGATAGTCCTTGAGATCGGTGATGAGTTTTGTGATGCCCCGGTGAGGTTCGCTCGGACGGTGAAAACCCAGAGTGTAATCAAAACGAATGCCATCGATCTGGTAGGTATCCAGCCAGTATTTGCAAACATCCAAGATAAACTGTTGGGTACATCGGTTGTTGTAATCAAATTCCTCGAAATAGCCGGCGCTTGCAAAGCCGCCGGTAAAGGGTGAATCATTAGGATCCAGGTATAACCAATGATAGGGAAAACCTCTGCCCGGATTCAGACCGGCGTCGACATGGTTGAATACACCGTCCATAATGACATGAATGTTATGGCGATGCAGCTCATTGAAGAGCGTCTTTAAGCGGTAGAGCCGATCTAGCGGATTGGCCGGGTCTTCGATATAGCGGTTCTCGACCGCAAAAAAAGAAAGGGATTATATCCCCAGCTGAATTCCCCGCCCCGCCATGCCGTCCAAGGCATGAATTCAACGGCGTTGATGCCGAGATCAGCCAGATAGTCAATCTTGTCTTTAACGGCATCGACCGGAGCCCTGTTTTCCCGAAAGCCAGCGGTAAAGTCATCGATCATCAATTCATAGATGACGAGGTCATGAAAAGGAACATGCTCGCCGATTGGTTTGACATTTGTACTATGGCCGCCGATAACGAATGCGGCGTTTTTATGTTCTGTCGCCACATATTTGCTGCAGGGATCGCCGCACCAACGCGTGGTCCCGTCGTCATAAGTAACGAAGTATTTATATTGATAGAATCCATCGGATAGCTGATCAATGGTATAGGTATAGAGTATGCCATTGGGATGGTCGGTTTTCACTAGCTCCGGTGCATGCGCAAAATCCCAGTTGTTGACGCCCAATTCACTTTGAAAATCACCGATCACTTGTATTCGCGTGATTCTGGGCAAGCCGCCATTGATATATTGAGACGAATCTTTTGCAGTGTCTGGAAAAAATAACTTAAACTCAACTGTGTGATCAGAAACAACTGCACCGAAATTTTCGTACATGACTGCCTCCTTACATTTTTGAGTGAAACTCGTCATCTGGCAAACAAAACCCTGCCTCCCTCTGAAAATTCAGACCGAGAGACAGTTCTTCACGCAATAAAACGGGCACGACTTAATGAGTTTGCCAAATATGCCAAATGGCTCCATCTTTGCCTGTCACAAACACTTCGAGACGATGATCCTGATTTGTTCCGACGGTCAGACGATCTGCCTGCTGTATTCCAGCGGGTGGCGTTCCCAGGTTCTCCCATTTACTCCAGAACGGTTCATGGAAAATCTGCCAGGCATGCCAAAGCGCGCCATCGTCACCCACGGCAACTACTTCAACCCGACGGCGTCTAGCGTCGAGTGCCGCTTCAAGCCGGTGGATTCCAACATTCGGTCTTGGTGGCGGCTTCTCATTCCATCCTTCATGCCGCCAAGTTGAACTATTCGGCGCCTCCTGCCAACGATTACAGAATGCTTTGTTGCCGGGCACAAAGACTTCTAAGTGGCCGTCAGGATTTTCCTGCACGACGGGTTCGGACAAATCCCGGTCTTTAGGTGGTTCCGAGCCATCAAACAGGTCACGAGGCTTTCCGAGGCTTTCCCAATCACTCCAACCGACATTCGGCGCCACCTGCCAGATATGCCAGAGCGCATCATCACGGCCCACTACAAATAATTCCTGCCGACCATCCAGATTTGACCCCACGGTGATGCGATCAGCTTGGCGGATATCAACAGGCGGTCGACCCAGTCTTGACCAATGACTCCAACCACCATTAGGCACTGTTTGCCAAATCTGCCAGATATCACCATCACCGCCGACGGCAGATATCTCTTGCCTGCCATCTTGATTGCTTCCGGCGGTGAACCGGTCACCGACAGCAGGTGCGCCGCCAGCCCCATTCATCAATTTCCATTCACTCCAACCTCCATTGGGGACTACTTGCCATTTTTGCCAGAGGGTATTGTCATCTCCTGCAGCAAACATTTCCTGGCGGCCATCAGCATTTCGGCCAACCACATGAGTGTTAATTCGCACTTGTCCGGAAGGCTTGCCAAGGTTGAACCAACGCTCATGCCACCCGGCGTTCGGAAAACGCTGCCAGATATTAAATATCCCATTCGATCCACGAGCAAATACCTCGAGCCTGCCATCCTGATTACGTTGCACGAAGGGGCGGCTCAATTCAGACGGCGCTTTACCCAGAGATGCCCAGTTACTCCAATGAATAGCCATCTTGTTTCCTCCGAAGATAAAGGATTCATCGAAAAATTACTACATAACAGTTCTACAAGCGCATCATCACAACCCGGAGCCGCTCAAAAAAGACAAACTCCTAGGAGGCTGTCCGAGAATAGAATAATCTACTGCGGAACAACCATTTTGGCCATATTTTCCGATCATTTTCGTTAAATAGAATAACTATTCGCCTCAAATGATCAAAAAATCTGTCTCAAAATGGCTTTCCCTCGCTACGATGACTATTCTCGAATAGCCTCCTGGTACCAGAAACACGCGTCCGGATAACGCATGCCACTGACTGACAGACAAAAAGTAATCTATAAAATATAAACTTATAACCTCATCGGTAAAACAAACGTCGACAGATTTGTTAATAAGATTTATATACTTTAATGCCATAAGGTCCGGTACCACTGGAACGATTGTAATGGCGCACTTGCAGATAATATTTACCAGGGGCTAAATCCGCGACAATTCTGGGGTTATATCCACGTCCCCCATCATCATCTTCCGCCACCAATTGAGTCTGATTATCCGGGCCAAATAATTTCATCACCAAATCGGTTTGTCCTTCAGTTACCATAGTGTAGGTTCCAATAGAGCGGGCGGTGAAAGTAAATAAATCCTCTTCTCCAGGTTGACCAATAGTAGCTTCATAGGCTTCGATTTCGGTCACTGGTAGTTCCACTACAGAAGAGGCTTTGCCTGGGTACATTACTGCGCTGGCAATAAAGGATTTGTCCATGTCAGACAGTGTCGTATTGGGTTCGGTATGAAAGCCGTCGACGGTCCATTCGGCAGGAAAGCTATAGAGCATAATTGATTCAGCATCGAATTCAGTGCCGTTGATTTGATCATGAGCATATTTGTTTAATACATTATGCCGTATTGTTGCTTCGTCCCAGTTGTTTGGCGGACGGGACAAGTCACGTATGACCGCTGCTTCGTTCCATTGAATCCCGCCTTCGGGATTTTGATGCTCATGCGCCAAGCCAATGGCGTGACCAAATTCATGGAGCACTACCGCCTCGTCCAGCCAACCAAAATTCATGGTGGGTTGGTTCACTGAAATGGATTTGGCGTCGGTACCCACGTAGGACCATGCGCCATCATCGGCAAAAGCAACACGAATATCCGCATCGGGCCGAGCATTAAAATCAAACGTCAAATTGGCATGCTGGGTCCATTTGGGCGCGAACTGCTTCACAATATTATGTTGATCAGCCGTGCCCCCCATAAATCGAATGCCGAGTGTCGAACCGTTAATCCACATTTTACCGATGGGTGCAATTGCACGGGTTCGGCCGGCTGGACCAAAGGACATAAAGGGAATAGCGCGTTTCAAGTCCCGGGGTAAGATTTTGTCGTAGCAGATCTTTTTGATGTCAGACATGGCTGGCTCCTTTTACGGTTATCGAGTACGTTATGCTCGGAGTGGGTTAAACCTTTTTGTCGGGACGTAGTTTTTTTATTTGTGTCTCCGAAATATTCACCGATGTTGTTTCTTTAGCATCCCGCCCCTGCGCCTGATCGACATCGGCTATACTCTTTACGCCTTCCAATGTTTCGGAAGATGCGATATCTTCAAGCGCCTCATCATACAAATCAAACCAGGGGAAACCGTATTGGGTATAGGTGGCGGCATCGATGGGTGTCGGTGGGGGCGCGCTGCCAGTCAGTGCGCGATATTGCAGACTATTTACAATATATACTTCTATTTGGCCTAAATTGTTTTCGTCCCAGACTTCCACACCGTAAGGGTCAGTATAAATTTTCTGTCGCATTCTGCCACCGGCCGCCAAACCCATGCCCATTTGCGCCATAGCCGTCTTTTCCGGACCCCGTTTTGTTTCCACAGGCGCTCGCTCGGGAAACAGGTCCGGCTTGGGCTCAAACACTGTTATCTGAATCCCGCCGCGTTCTTCAAGTCCGGTTAACATACCTTCGATGCTATAACCTTCTCCCAACGGCATGGCAACAAATTGTCGAACTGTCGCCTCTCCGGTATTAATACCGTCCAACCATGGTTGCATTGGCACAACAATATAATCCTGCCCATCCGCGTGCAATGCCGGTTCATAAGCGCTTCCTGAAATGGCGTTAATCCCACCGACTGCAACTTTAGCGGCATTGGGTTTCCACACGGCCCCTTGAAAACCCAACCATAATGCTTCGCGTTGATACATAGGAATGAACGCGCCACGCTTGTTTTTCCATTGGTGCGGTAATCTATCGTGGTAGTCTTCTAATCGACGTATGGGGAAAGCACCGAGCCCTGGTGGCAGTGGATATGTTTTGCCATCATCGGGTATAACCAAAGTACGCTGAAACGAAACCGCAAAGCGTTCGCCAATGCTAATCGACCATTTTCCAACCACTACGTCCAACATCGTATAGCATCCTCTCAGTTCAACTGAAAAATTTTGCTACTAATTGCTGCAGCTACCTGCGAGTTAAGACTTTTGCCTTTACTTTATTTTTGTTGGTACCACAACTCCTGACAAATCGAGTCCGTTGTTACCTGTAGGGTTTGTTTTTGTGCGGTTTTTGTGTGTTAGGGGTAGCTTCTCTTATAGTAGAGAGATTAAATTTAGTATTAAATTACTTGAGGTCAATTGGGTTGTCAACAGATTAATGATCTGTCGGCACAAACCATCCGTTTTATATTGACATGTGGCAAAAAGAAGGACCCCCTGTAATGGAAACGGAGTGAAGGGGATATGTTGGCTCAGGCTTAGCACTTGCCAACCCGGTTCGGGGAGGAGCGCATGCTTTGTCTGTAGTATTAGCATTGAGAGGTGCTAATGGGATGGCCGACAGGAGCCGTATGAATCGAGAGGTTCACGTACGGAATCTGTGAGGAGCTGGAGGTGGAATTCCTCCGGCTTACTCGACCATATGTGGTATGAATGTCCATGGCAAGATTGTGTTAACAAAACGGTTGTCACGGAAGAAATTATTGCCTTTTTTAGCTAACATGCCGCATTGTTTGATCGGTATAGAAGCATGTGGCGGTGCGCATTTCTGGGCTAGAGAGATTAACAAATTGGGGCATGACATTAAAATAATGAGTCCCCAATACGTGAAGCCTTATATCAAGACTAATTTTACCGCTTTCTCCCAAAACTGCATGTGTCAAATTTGTGCCAAACTACCGCTGAAATACCATTGATTGATACTGTGTGACATTAGTTCTCGCTGTGGCAAGCGTTGTAAGTATTTGATTTAAAAATAACTATAATTTGCAGATATGCTTCGTAATCAGTGGGGTGATAGTTCTAGGTATAAAAAAAGCAAAAAATAATGGTGTTACTTTTGGTCGCAAAGCTAAACTAACTGATATTCAGATTGAAGAATTGCGTTACAAATGTTCAAATGGTGTATTAATAAAAGATTTGATGGCAAATTATGGATTGTCTAAAGCATCTGTATATAGGCTATTGTCAATACAGAGAAGATAGTTACTTAAACTGGCAAGTGCTTTACAGTTAAACATATCCGATATTTATTAACATTCCAATACTATCAAGAATCAGATCGGCGAAGCTTTTTGAATTGACAGAATTGTAGTTTTTAGCATGTGCAACTTTTGATGTCGGAATATGCAACTATGGTTAGTAAATGTCAATTCCATTAGAACATTCTTTAGAATCTAGCATTTTGCCAAAGCATTCGAGTAAATCAGGATCATATAAATGCGAATTCCTTTGAAGAATATCAATTGCTTTGCTTTTGCTGACACCAGGCTGATAGCGTCTTTGATCTGTTAAAGTTTCAAAAGAATCAAGAATTCTGGTAATACGTGCCAGAAATGGTATTTCTTTACCAATTAATCCGTCCGGGTAACCACTGCCATCATAATTCTCATGGTGATATAACACTATTTCATTGATTTTTACATCTATCTTCAAAGAACCTAACGATCATTTCGGTAGACGCCACCCCTGATCATGAAAGAAACTTGAGAGGAAGGTGGCAGGAAGAGGTCGCACATTTTTTTGGTGACTTGAT
>NZ_FOIA01000057.1 GCF_900111605.1 Nitrosomonas marina
TCACGACATGATCGTGATTAATAGTTATTAAACAAAGTGTTACTATACAATAAATCATTGCCGCAGAGAAGGCCTTCTAATCTGACAAAGTAGAAATAAGGCCAAATTTAAAATTGGCAAGTTAACTGATACATCTAAGAGACAGCAGGTCGTTTTTGGAAAATTGACCAGATCGGTTTGGAAAGATTATGGCAAACTTGAGGGGGTTTTCTGAATACAAAACAAAACCCCGGTGGCTGACCGGGGTGTGAAATACTTTATGTGCGCGTTTTGACGACTACTCTGGTCGAATATTGGATGCTTGCTTTCCTTTAGGACCGGTGGTTACTTCAAATACAACACGCTGTGCTTCTTTAAGAGACTTGAATCCACTGCTTTGGATTGCGGAGAAGTGCGCAAATAAATCCTCTCCACCATTGTCGGGGGTAATGAAACCGAAACCTTTGGAATCATTAAACCATTTAACTATACCTGTTGCCATGTTATTTTCCTTAATAAAATTTTAATCTTGAAGTTATACCTGCATAAATCAAACATGCAAGCAGTCATCGAATATCAAGGAAAAAAGCCCACACCAACGGTACTATTCCACAACTTGAATCCATACGACTTTAACGAGTATACGCTGTATTTGTATTAAAAGTGCAAAAATTTCAAATTTTTTGGATAAGTTATAAGTATAAGGAATTGAATGGTGGTAATGAGTGGCGAGTGTCGTTATAAAAATAACATTTGGTTATGTCAAATTACAATTGGATGTTGATAACAGCTCATCTACAGAATTTTTGACAAAATCTCTGGTGTAATAATCATTATCGACAATTTCATTATTCCAAACAATAATGTCAAGATCAATAACTCTCGGGCCAAATTTAGGCAGTGACCGATCCCTACCCAGTCTGTTTTCAAGCTGTTTTAAGTAATTTTTGAATGCCTTGCGGGATACCGGAGTCAGTATCTTTACTGCGCCATTGAGAAAGTCGTTTTGGCAAGTGATGCCGACAGGAGCAGTTTTAACCAAAGTGGAGACGCTTTCAACAAGGACTTCCCTGTGAAGAATGGCAAGGGCCGATTCAATATGTTTCTCAGGATAGATATTCGAACCGATACCAATAATACATTCATTATAGTTGTTAGCCATGTTTAATCGATTTGGTTGAGTTCATTCCGCCAGGCTTCCAGTTCGATAGATACCGACTCGGCAAAACGCAATGCGTGAGGTTTGTCGACTTCCACTCTGGCAAAGCACACATTTTTGTTTTTCATGATTTCATCGAGAATAGACTGCGATAATTTCTCCAGCATTTTGAATTTATGTTCCTGGACTAAAGCAATGATATTCTTGGTTACAGTCTTATAATTATAAGAGTGCTCGACGGAATCATTCATAATGGCATGATTCAGGTCCACTTCAATCATTACATTAATGACAACATCTTGTAGCTTGTTGACCTCTTCCTCATTGAAACCAATGTATGTTCGTAACAGCAGGTTTTTAATTCTGATAATAGCCATTTAAAACAATTGCATTCTATTTGTGGAAGGCGGCTTGATAATTTTTCCTTTTTATTTGTTATTACTATAGCTCAAGGTTTCCAACAACGACAAGAATTGATGGTATGCTTTTAGTAAACTAAATCATACACAGGAGAAATAAAGATGTATGTGACCATTGTGCATGTATCGGTTAAGCCTGAGCATGTGGTGGCGTTTAAAGAAGCCTGTCGCCTGAATCATGAGGGTTCCGTTCGGGAGTCGGGCAATTTGCGCTTTGATATTCTTCAATCTGAAGAAGAACCGACGCAGTTTGTGTTATACGAGGCCTATAAAACACAGCAGGATGCGATGGCTCATAAAGAAACACAGCATTACCTGGATTGGCGTGAAACAGTGGCCGAATGGATGACAGAGCCACGCCATGGCGTTGTGTATCATGGATTGCATCCGGCAGTTAACAGCTGATGTTTGAATTTTCCATAGCGAAGTTACCACGCATCGAATTTGGTTCGGGCGCAATAAATCGGTTGCCGGGTATTATTGCCAGCTACGGTAACCGTGTGCTGCTGGTAACCGGAGCGCATTCATATCAGCATCTGCCCGGCTGGCCAAAATTTGTTGATACCTTGGCGCGCAGGGCAATCCGATATACGCAATTCAAGATTGGTGGCGAACCGTCACCTGCTCAGATAGATGAGGCGGTCAAGGAGTTTGCAGGCCAGGATATTGATGTGGTAGTGGGCATCGGCGGTGGTAGTGCGTTGGATGCGGCAAAGGCCATAGCAGGCTTGTTAAATCTGCAGCGTTCGGTTATGGATTTTTTGGAAGGTGTTGGGCCGGAATTGCCATATGAAGGCCCGGCTGTACCGTTGATAGCGGTGCCGACAACCGCTGGTACTGGCAGCGAAGCTACCAAAAATGCCGTGCTGAGTGTACAAGGTGAGCGTGGTTTCAAAAAATCTTTCCGTCATGAGAAACTTGTTGCAGAGTACGCAATAGTTGATCCTGAATTATTAAGCAATTGCCCGTCCGATGTTGTTGCGGCCAATGGTATGGATGCGCTGACACAATTGCTTGAATCTTATGTGTCTTTAAAATCCAATGCTTTTACCGATGCACTTGCGCTTAGTGGATTGCAAGCTGTTCGTGATGCGCTAATTCCGTTGTATCAATCTGTCAGGGAAGTTGGTGCGCAAGTTGATGAATTAACTGCTATTAACCGGGAAAAAATGGCTTACGCTGCGCTACTTTCGGGCATAACGCTGGCGCAAGTCGGGTTGGGGTCTGTTCATGGTTTGGCGTCCCCGCTCGGGGCATTTTATCCTATCCCGCATGGTGTTGTGTGCGGTACACTCATTGCTTCTGCTACAGAAATTAATATTAGATGTATGCAGAGCAGAGAGCCTGACAACAAGGCTATGGCTAAATATGCTTATGCAGCCGAGATACTGTGTCATCAGCAATTTCATGATGAAAGCGTGGCACATACTGCCCTGATACAGTTGTTGACGAATTGGACCGAAGAACTGGATTTGCCGTCTTTGTCAATTTACGGCGTTGATAGCGAGACATTGGACCAGGTAGTGGCCAATTCTCGGGGCAGTAGTATGAAAACCAACCCCATTGTGCTGCAAGATCCCGAAATCAAACAAATATTATTGTCACGGTTATGACAATTCGTTATCAAAATAGTGAAGCAGAATTGGGCGCCGGGATTATATACAGCCGGTGTGTGTGCGATGCATGTGGATGTTGTGTAGCGTTTTCGATTGAGATTGACCTGTCATTGTCAACATGATGGCTCAACCTTATGGGTAATTAATAGAGGAGTTTAGTGTAAGTGAGCGACAAGGATATGCTGTTATTGGTTTTTGTAATCTCGTCTATTGCGCTGATATACGTCGAATATTTCGCAAACTGACTTTAGCTGCATGATTGAATTGCAACTACAATATTTTTGAAAGTCCTTTTCACCCTGGATTTGATTTGTTGCAGCAGGTTTATTGTGGGGGTGTTTTTTTCTGGCCAATGCGGCTTTCCCTACCGGCGAGTAAGTTGGTGATATTGGCCTGATGACGCCAAACCAGCATCAGTGCCATCAGTAGCACAGAGAGAGTGTATAACGATTGCCCGAAAACAATGTAATAAGTATATACCGGAGACAAAATGGCTGCGATTATTGCAGCTAAGGAAGAGTAACGAGTAATATAGGCAACCGCTAACCAGGTGATGATAGCGAGCAGACCCAGCAACGTATTTAAGCCAAGCAACACTCCAACGGCCGTGGCCACGCCTTTGCCGCCCCGAAACCCCAGAAATACCGGGAACACGTGACCTAAAAATACTGCCAGTGCGGTAGCGGCGACAGCTTCATTTCCGAGATTCCAGGCAGGAGCATATGATTGTGTCAAAGTAATTGTCAGCCAGCCTTTACCTGCGTCGCCTGCTAGTGTTAATAGTGCTGCTATCTTTTTACCACTGCGGAGTACATTAGTTGCACCCGGGTTTTTGGAGCCGTAAGAGCGCGGATCAGGTAATCGGAAAATCCAGCTTGAGATCATCGCAAATGGAATGGACCCGATCAGGTACGCGACAAAAATAAAAGCCAGCAGAGTCATCAGATTCGTGTTTTCGCAGAAAAAATGCATACCATCATGATGGTGTATTACGTATTATATAAAATTCAGTGAAAAATACGGTGTTGTATCGTGTTGGTGTGTTTTATTTTTTGATCATGGATATTATTTTTTTACGCAATTTTCGTGCAAAGACACGAATCGGTATATATCCCTGGGAGCGTAAGGTCGCCCAGACAATTCAGCTGGATCTCGAAATTGCTTTGCCTAATAAGCGTGCTGCAATGAACGACTGCATAGAAGATGCAATGGACTATGCGCAAATCGCCCAAAGTATTCACGAAATTCTTGCAGAGCATAATTTTTCCTTACTCGAAGCATTGGCCGAACATATAGCACAGACCATCATGCTTCAGTATGAAGCGCCCTGGGTTAAAGTCAGTGTCGCAAAACTGGGAATAGTCCGGGGTGTCGAAAAAATAGGCATTTGTATTGAGCGAGGCATCAAAGAAAAAGGCGGTTGCAATGGAGAGTAAACACTTTCTATTGCGTTCAGGTGTTCATCAATACTTAATCGATAATCACTGGAAAATTGGCATCATCAACAGGCCGTTGAATTCACGCATCTGGCGATGATTTGTAACGTTTACCTTTATTAAATTTCACAGTAATACATCGTGATGTTGATGTACCAGTATATGTGTAATATTTGTATGAATGCTTCTGTTTGTCAATAAGGATCCGAACAGCAGTTTGTTCTCTGCAACTCTATTAATGTTGTAACTAATAATATTACTTGGTTATCAGTTGGTTGCTTTGATATCCGGATCTTCTGGAAAGGCAAGCTGGCGTAGTGGTCGTTCACGATCAACATAGGCAGCCAGTTTTTCCTTATAATTCCAACTGGCAGCCGGATGAATACTGTTGTATCCATCGTAATTCTCATTGAGCAGATGATTATAAAGAACAAGTGCCAATCCGTATAACGTCAGGCTAACGAATAAATCTTTCATATCACGTAATTTCAAATTGCATGATGAGCTTCACTTGAAAGAAATGGAAACCTTTTTCTTTCGAAACTCAATTAACAAACGGCGTTATATCCACCGTTCAGAAAACAATCAACAATTGCTTTTTTAATGTTCAGACAAAAGCATACCACCAATCCGTTTAAATTACACTAGTCTTTAAAGTTCTGGCCGATATGCGGAAATCGTGGCGCTTTACAATGCGGTATATTTAATAGCTATTTGGTATATGGTAATCATTATTTATTATTTCAGATTATATTAATAGTTGCTGTATAGTACGCGGCGTCGGATTCATTTTCAGGATTTCAATGCAATGGAATGGCAAGGCTGGTTTGCGCTTGGATTGTGTTTGGCAACGTTATTGGCGCTAATATTTACCCGTGTGGGACCTCATTTGGTCATGACGGCGGCACTGACGATTTTAAGTGTATCCGGAATTCTAACCAGCGAAGAGGCGTTGCTTGGGTTCAGTAATTCGGGTCTGATCACAGTGGCGGCCATGTTTGTTGTCGCAGCAGGCATGCATGCTTCGGGTGCAGTCGATTTGCTGGTCAATCGTATACTAGGCCGTCCGGTTACAACGCGCGGTGCATTATCCAGAATTTTTTTTCCTGTGGTGATATTGAGTGGGTTTTTAAATAATACTCCCGTTGTTGCAACCATGATTCCGGCAATTTATACCTGGTCTCGCAGGATAGGTATTGCTTCTTCCAAGTTGATGATCCCTTTAAGCTATACAGCAATACTGGGTGGTACTCTGACGTTGATTGGCACTAGCACGAATTTAATCGTCAATGGGCAATATCAGCTGTTGACCGGTGAAACCGGGTTTTCACTGTTTTCAATTACTGCCGTTGGGTTGCCTGTTGCGCTTTCGGGTTTTCTATTGATGTGGTTGTGGTTTCCGAATCTGTTGCCTGAGCGGACTCAAAACGAAGCATTTTCAAATCTGCGCGAATTTACTCTGGAAGTGTCCGTAGCACATGCTGGTCCACTCGTCGGTAAAACGGTCGAGGAGGCGGGATTAAGACATTTGCAGCGCGTTTATTTGGTTGAAATTGAGCGAAACGGGACAGTTATCACCGCAGTGTCATCCGAAGAGACGTTACAGGGTGGCGACAGGCTGGTTTTTGCCGGAGATACGGATGCAATTTCAGATTTGTTGCGCATCAATGGTATTGTGCCTTCGATGGATGGAGACCATGCGCAAACGTTGATGACGCAGCGTGCCGAACGACGCCTGGTGGAGGCGGTTGTATCACCACACTGTGGTGCAATTGGGCACGCTATTCGTGATACGCGGTTCAGGTCACAGTATGGTGCGGTTGTGCTTGCTGTGGCGCGTAACGGTGAGCGAATCAAAGGGAATCTGGGAAATATCAGGTTGCAGGCAGGCGACACCCTGTTACTGGAAGCGAGGCCGGCTTTTGTTAGCCGTCAGCGCTACAACAAGGATTTTTTGCTGATTAACGATCTGAATACAGAATCACCCCGGCATGAACGTGCCTATCTTGCCTGGGCGATATTGACAGCAATAATTGTTGCGGCGGGTTTTGAAATCGTCAGTATGCTCAACGCGTCGCTGATGGGTGCCGGGTTGATGATTGTCACAGGCTGTTGTTCGACGGCTCAAGCAGAAAAAAGCCTGGATTTGACGGTGATCATCACGATTGCGGCTTCATTCGCATTGGGGATGGCATTACAGAAAACAGGTGTTGCTGAATTCATAGCAGGAAACATCGTTGAACTAAGTAATGGTACGCCGTGGTTGTTGCTGATATTGACTTATCTGACAGTTTCGCTGTTAACCGAGGTGATCACCAATAATGCTGCAGCATTAATTATGCTGCCTATCATATTGGAAATTACCGAAAAAGCTGATTTGAATAATGTGCCTTTTGTTTTGGCCATCATGATGGCGGCGTCGGCGAGTTTTGCAACCCCCCTTGGTTATCAAACCAACCTGATGGTTTACGGGCCAGGTGGATATCGTTTTTCGGATTTTCTTAAAGTTGGACTGCCAATGAATGTGGTGACTGCAATTGTTACAATAACTGTTCTGTTAATCGGCTGGCCTTTGACAACAACCGATTAAATGCTTGCAGAAATTGATGCATTGAAACGATTGATTACGGGGTTTTCGACTTTTTGCTGTATGCTGATTCAGATTTGATTTGATAGTTGCCGATTTGCCGGTAATGGCTGCAGAGTTGGCCTGTCGAGTTGTTCAAAAGCCTGTTGGCGATTACCGGACAATTGTTTGTAAGGCCTGTGGTTCAAGTCATTGAGCAGACTGGCAATACAGTGGTTGAGTTCTCCCAGACTGAAGAAAGTTTGCCTGCGCAGCTTTGCCAGTATCCAGCGTTCAACAATCTGTACAGCCACTTCCACCTAGGCCTTGTCTTTGGGGTTTGTAAGGCCGTGCCGGGATCACCGCGACCTGGTAATGAGCGGCCCATTGCTGGTGGCTGGGATTTAAATCAGGATCATAGCGGCAAGGCTTGCTGACGCCGGATTTAAGATTGTCGGGCACAATGATCTCAGGACAGCCGCCAAAGAATTCCAGCATACGGCTCTGGCTGGCCAGCAACTCAGACAGTGTCTGTCCAGTCGTGGCCTCGGCGTAGGTATAGTTGGATGCGCCCAGTGTGCCGACAAAGATCTGGGCCTGACGGATTTCGCCACTGGCCGCGTCAATGATCGGTA
>NZ_FOIA01000055.1 GCF_900111605.1 Nitrosomonas marina
AAGACTGCGTAACAAAAGGAAAAAACATAGGGCGACTAGCTAAAACAGGCTAAAAAATATTAGCCTGGAGGAGTAAGCTCGCTCTAAACTCTAGTTAAATGCAATACAAAAAGTATTTGCCCATTTTGCGTTACCGTCAAGAATGGCACGATGTTTTTTTTGCGTTTTCTACAGGATGAAGCGACAATAATAATGCTGAATGGAGGATAAGACTGCTGCAATCTGTAAGACAGCATAAAACCAGGAGGTACAGACTGCGAGAACCGGGCAAGGGAGATTGCCTGCCAATCCATTATCCGGCACACGAGCAGGCATCCTGACGCTGACCATCAAAACCAATGATCTATACACAGATTTTCGATACGCCTTTTACTTTACTCTACTGACAAAGCACCGGAGCGTAACTCAACCTGATAAAACATAATCTTGATATGAACATTTACTTCAACCATCTCAACTATTTCATTGCATTTTTCTTTGGCTTCTGGTTAATGCTGCTGGCAGCTCCTGCCCAGGCCGGCTGCGAAGGCTGCCTGTGCCCTGGTGATCCTTGCCGGTTATGCCCGCTGCCAGCGGTCGCGGGAGAAACATCCAAAGCAGATGAACACGAGATTTGCGCCAGAATCCGCGCGCGCGTGCCAGCCACATCTGCAGAGCCCGGCAGTAACGAATATTTTCCAAGCCTTGATCAGTCGATTGCGGCGTGCGTAGCTGAAGGCGGCGATGTTATACGCAACCGGCGACGCAGCGAGGAATTTCCTTCACGCTTTTACTGCAAACCACCTGTGCAGATACAAACACGATAAAGCCATCATGATCAGCGTCATCCAGCGTGTCAGCAGTGCTAGTGTAACCGTTAACGACCGGAAAATCGGCGCTATTGGCGCTGGCATTCTGGCGTTGGTCGCCGTAGAACAGGAAGACACCGAGAAACAGGCAGACCGTCTGCTCGAGCGCATCGTGAATTACCGTATTTTCCCTGACGAACAGGGCCGGATGAATCTCAGCCTGCGCGCCATCAACGGTGAACTGCTGCTCGTACCCCAGTTTACCCTGGCTGCAGATACCAATAGCGGCAACCGCCCGAGCTTTACAAGATCGGCCGCACCGGAAAAAGGCCGTAGATTGTTTACGTATCTTCAAACGGCCACAGACAATATTCATCCGGGCACACAATACGGCGAATTCGGCGCCGACATGCAGGTGGCGCTGGTCAACAACGGGCCGGTAACGTTTACGCTGCGTGTTTCGGCTTCATGAAGCTATGCGTAGCTACTTTATGGCACTTTGAACCAGACGATCATAGAACTGAAATCCCGTAAAGCGATTCAAACAAAACCGATTTAAGATATCCAACGTCAACTGCCCGACGGATTTGGAGTTTCCTAACTCAAATCAGAATAAAAATATCGATTCTAGACGCTACAAATCAGTCTTGTCGAAGAATTCAGTAATCGTTTTAACTAAAAATTTTAGCCATTTTTGATATGCACACGCATTATTTATATTTTATTTCATCTGCTTATAATAAAGTACACAAAAACCACAAATTTTCACATAAATAACCCACTCATTTTTTTAAAAAGTGTCATATCTTTTTACATCAGGGTTTTTCTGCGCGCAATTCTTCATACCTCTGACGATTCACAATTTCCCATTCATTCCAGAAACCATAGGGTTTACAGGCAAACAGCAATAGCACTGGCACAGAAATTGCTTGGTTCAATATCATCAGTACAAAAAGCAAGAAGAAAGGGAATGACAAAATGATTTTGAAGAAAAGAAAACTTTCACGCTCTGGAACCAAGAGTGTTTCCGGGAGTAAAAGTTTATGAAGATTGATATTGATACACTTATTATCGGTGCTGGCCCTTCAGGTTTGACGGCCGCCTATATTTTAGGAAATGCAGGAATAGCGTGTTCCATCATTGAGAAAAGCAATCAGGTTGGCGGATTGATGCGTTCCATACGTAGAGGCGATTTTATCGTTGATATAGGACGTAAAGAACTTTATACACGATTAGCAAAAGTTAATGATTTTTGGGAAGAGTTACTAGGGTCTGATTATCAGCCATATTCTCACCGTGAAGGAATTTTATATCATGACATGATTCTTGAATCAAATGGATCATGGCTGGGTTTTAGGCGTGGAATGAGTTGGCACCTACTGTTTGTTTGTGGTCTAGATTTAATCAAAAGCGTTTGCATATCCAGTTTCTCAAAACCAGTAAACTTTGCAGAATACAATTACAAACGACGAGGCAGGCTCCTAACCCAGATTTTCACGCAAGGCTATGAAGAAAAATTTAAAGGCATTGATTGGAGCAAAATACCGCCACACGGAGGCGCTGATTATAAAAGAATTTATGATCCGCTCGCTAAAAAGCATAATCTGGAACGACTTGAAACACGCTGGCGCCATCCTGCCAAAGGCACTGGGCAGATATGCGAAATACTTGAACAAAAAACCAAGGCCAATGGCGTAGATTTTGTTTTAGGTGCGACTATTATTGATATTACTCTGAAGGAAGAAGTGATTGATGAGGTAACAGTCGATACGGGCTCCAAAGTAATCACTTACAAACCGAACCATGTCATATCGAGCACTCCGATTGAAATATTGGGCAAGTGGCTTAAATGTATTGACACATGCCAGGACCCTTCGGTTAACCTGGAAAATATTTCGATAAAAAGAAGCACGATTTGTGTTTATCTTTTTCTTGATGCCCCCCCACTATTCCCGCACGCATGGCTAAAATCAACGTGCCCGAAGATGAAAGCCGGAAGAATTGTAAATTATGCATCAATCGGGAAGGGTATGGTTCCAGCAAACAAAACCTGCTTATGCGTCGAATATTTTTGTCAGGGCAATGATCCATTACTTCAACTGGATGATAATGAGCTTAGTGAACTGGCAATTACTGAATGCGGCAATGCTCGTATAATTGATCCTGCTGCATGCTTTGACAGTTTTATCCTGAAGCTACCTAATGTAAATGCCGCAACCAGTTGGCGTGATTGGGAAAACAGTTCGACCATAGATCTGATGTCCAAAATACTTACAATCAGAAACTTGTATTATGTTAATCGCCCTGGGACGGATAAAGCCACTTATGCAGGACTGGAGGCAGCAAGATCCATAATCATGGATGACAGGAGAATTTATTACCACGAGCTTTCAGAAACCCTTCCTGTAACAATCAAATTTCCCGAATTGCTTTAATCAATCCATAAAAACAATACATTCATTTAGAAGCCTGTAATTTTCCATCGCGTAATTTGCTGGCTCAAATCAATTTATTTTTTAACTCGTATGAAAGTACTATCAGCCTGGTATGGAAAAATTAATTCACGTGAAAATAAAATCCGGATCGCTTTAAAAACTGTTTACCTTTGGATTTTTGTATATGTTTTTTCCCCAATTCGCAATGTGGGGCGAGCTATTTTTGGTAACTGTCACACCACAGTATTACTTTACCATCGTGTTAGCGAGGAGCATGTAGATTCAATTACAGTGACACCCACACAATTTCGGCGTCAGCTTGATATTTTAAAACGTGGTTATACTGTCATCAGTATGGACAATTTCTTACAGTCAAGGAACAAACCGCGAAGACGACCGGCCGTGGTGGTAACGTTCGATGACGGATACAATGATAATTACCTGGCCGCATCAATCTTGCATAAAGCAAATATTCCATGTGCTTTTTTTATTTGTACCGGCATCGTCGGAACAGTGCGTTCTTTTCCACGTGATATACGCTTAAAACGAAATATCGACCCTTTAAACTGGGACCAAGTACATAAGATCGCTGCCTGGGGGTTTGATATTGCCAATCACACAGCAACGCACCCTAATCTGGGGAAAATACCCACTGAGGATGCATTAAGCGAGATTCAAACTGCAGCACATGATTTGGTCCAAAAATTGGGCGATAAATGCAGAATTTCATGGTTTGCCTATCCATTCGGTGGAAAAAATGATATTACAGCTGATATTCTTAAACAATTGAACGGAATTGGCGTTATGTATTGTTTTTCGGCTTATGGTGGTGTTAATTTTCCTGCATTCGATCAATACAACATCCTGAGACAGGGAATCGGTCATAAAATCAATGATCTTACATTCAGAGCAATCATCGAAGGCCATCAAATACGGCATTAGCGGAATGGTATGACTCTAAATTTTTTGATGACCTTTAGGAGTTCTCGATATTAATACCACAAGCATACAAGCAGAACTTGTTTCTGCTATTTTAGGTGCCAATCCTCTGATACTGAATCAGTATCCTGTAAAAGATTTTATTGACTCTTTGGATACATACAAGGGATATGGCAATTATGGTTTCATTCCCATCACTGCAGCCGGTTTTTGCAAAGCCATATCACAGCTAGCCGGCCCCACAACACTAGAAAAATACCTTAAGCTGGTTATGATCACCTTGATGAATGATTTTGAACGCCGCTTAGCGCAAAGAAAAGTGACGGCGTCGATTATTCAGTTATTTCATCTCGAATTTCAAAGAATACTTTCAGAGATGAAAGAGCAACGTGAGGCTTATTATCTTCCATGCAAAGATCGATTTCTTAAAGATCTGGCAATTTGCAGATTAAAACTATATCCCTGTGGGGCAGAATTAATTGACGAGCTTTCGGGTGTTCCAAGAAGTATAATGATAAACAAAGGGTTATCACAATTTTCACGATCATTACCCTATTTCTTGTTCAATCTTAAAGGCTTTCGTCCTGTCTATGAAATGCATATGCATGCCCCGCTTAAAACGTCATTCAACGTCGAAGGATGGAACCAGTGTTTCAAAAGAATCTGCGAACTGCTATTAATCAATCCTGATATCAAGGGGGTAAGCTGTGTCAGTTGGTGGTATGATCCTGCACTGGAAACTATTAGTCCCAGATTGGCATATCTTCGCCAGCAACCATTGGAAGGAGGAGCGCGCATTTTTTTTGTTGCCACAGACAAATACGCAAAGTCTGGCGCCATTGAAAAATCAAAAACCCGTAGAAAATTGTATGAAAGAGGGCAATATTGCCCCAAACTTTTTCTTATGATCTGGAGTCGGGATGATTTAATCAGATGGGCATCAAAGTGAGCTACTGAGTTATTGCTTTTGAACCCGAATATATTCATAAAAAAACAAGCTACCGGGCTCAGGAACACAGTATTTTGAAGATAACTGACTGCTGAAAAAAAAGAGTCGCATGACGCATCTGTAAAAATATAAAAATTACAACCGGCGTATCACTGTTGCAATTGATTTCCTGTTGCAAGACTTTTAACATTGAGCCGGACTTTTTACCAAAACTTGAAGGCGAATTTTAAAAGCATTTTGATTTATCACTAGGCCGGCAATTGATCTGCACTGCCGCATGTATTTTCGTTTTATATATGTGACAGCCATCATTACGCTTATTCCCGACACACATGCCTGAATTAACCACTGATTTTTTTGACAACCAGTTTGCTCAAAGCTGCACTTTGGTGGTGGTTTTGCTGACTTTACGGGTTGCACTGGTCTATCTGGTCAAGCGTAACCGTGCAATTTTGACAGAGGCGCAGCGGCATTGGATTACCAGCGTCAAAAATTCAAGCTGGTTGATCATTTTTTTCGGCCTGCTGGCGATCTGGTGGCCCGAATTAAGCGAATTTGCAATTTCAATTGCCGCCGTAACGCTGGCGCTGGTGATTGCGATCAAGGAGTTGATCCTGTGCTTCAGCGGCGCCATGCTGCGTGCGGGTACAGGTGCCTTTACTATCGGCGACTGGATCGAAATCGGCGCGCACCAGGGCGAGGTCATCGATTACAACATGCTCTCCACCACACTGCAGGAACTGGACAAAACGCCCAACAGCTACAGCTTTACCGGCAGGACCATTGTGATACCGAACAGCCTGTTTCTGTCCGAATCAATCAGAAACCTGAATTTTTTCAAACGCTACGTGTTTCACCGTTTCAGCATCACCATTGAGCCACACCTGAATGTTGCGGCCATGCCACAATGGATTATCAGCGAAATCGATATACTCTCGGCTGACTTTATCGAGATCGCCCGCCGCTACAATACATTTATCGAGCACAGGACCGGCGTCGACATCGCAGGACCTGAACCACGCGTCATGATCAGTACCAACGAATATGCCAAAAGCGTAATCACCGTTATCGTCTTCTGCCCCACCGAGAAAGCCGTCGAACTGGAACATCATATAACGCAAGGCGTGCTGGAGCGGGTTTATCAAACCAGTTGGAAAGGCAGTTGATATCGACAAAACGGATCAACGCAGCTTTACCTGCCGCCAGCCAAAGATACGTTGATCGTGAATTGAGCATGTGCTCGTCTGTTCAGGAAGCGTCTGAATCGCTACGCCCAGATAACCATCTTGAAGCGCTCCTTGACGATACCGAAGTAATTGCATTTCCAGTCACTTTGTTCAAAAAAATCAAGATGATACCATTGGTCTTTTTGTTTCAGGATACGTGCGGCCGCATCATCCCAGTCAATGGCGGCAAACCGGGTTTCCAACTGCTGCTTACGGGCTTCAACTTCGTGGTAATCGAAACCATCATATTCCCAATGCAGCACCTCGAACACATTGCCATTGCGATCTGCGTAGTCCATGCTGAAATCAAGGCCCCATTTCGGACGGATACGAATAATCTTGTAAATCAGCGGATTGGATTTTGCCCATTGTTCCAGTTGCTGTAATGCTTCTCCGCTATAACCTTTGCGCTCAAACAATAAGCTATGATTCAGTACAGCGCCCTCAACCCGTTCGGGTTGTATAAACCATGGCGCTTTTAAGGCATGCCGGTGGTCCCGGTGTGCCTGCACCTGTCTCTGGTTGGCTTCGGCATAGCGTTGTTCCAGGTCGGTCAGATCATAACCGTTCTGATCAAACAGCGCCAGATCCCGCGCGCGGGGTATGTGTGTAGTCGCCAGTGGCCGAGCCCAATGGCCGACAGAGTCAAATTGATGATTGGTTAATTTGAGGTAACTCATAAATACTCAAATGCTATCGAGACAGCACACGTTTCTAAAAACCAGAGATTGTGACAGGATGCACCAAAAAATGCCACTCAGCCTGCATTTTAATTGTCAATTATCTGTTTATAAAATGATTATCCATTATTTGACATGGTCAACTGAATCCGCCTCTTTCGTATCCGGATCGTCTTCCGACTTAATACTGGCCATGACATCCAACACCACATCACGTTTCTCGCGCGCGATATGCTGCAATACCGAACAGTCTTCAAGCGTCTGCAATGCCAGAATGAGCACCTCAAGCGGCAACGGCCTTCGCGACTGTAGTGCATCAGGCAGTAGACGTTATAAAAACGCTCGGAGACCTGGTAACATTTTTTTAGCCGTTGACTTCTTCGATGAAACCTTCGGTGATCAGGCGCTTGATTTGCACCCTGATATAATTCGACGGTTTACGCAGTTCTGTACGGATGTCGTACACGGTGACCGGACTCCAGTGCCGCGCGGCCCGACCACTATAACAAGCCCCAGTATCCGTGCAAGCAGTTTCTTGCGGTCGATAAATTTTCCAGCAGCGCCCCGGCGTCTTTTGAAGCGGGATTATACAGATTTAGCGGCGCTTCCCTGATCTCATGCTCCATATCAGACACGCCTTTATGCCGCCAGTAATCGCGAAACAGATGCGAGAAGAAAGCGATGTTGCCGTTGCCCAGTTCGATCAGATGACTGTCATGCGCCAGCGTATTCAGCACATTGCGAAAATTTTCTTCCAGTAAGTCAGCAGAACATTGTGCACGCAGTCTTTCCAATGGCAAGCCATAGTCATGCACTGCGATTCTTTTCAATATCTGGCATGCAACACGTAAACCTGGCATTCGGCAACAAACAATTGAATTAAAAAACGGTCAAATGACGGGACCCAGTCGATTGATAAATTCGCGCGCCATCTTTCATCTTGGATTACCTGATTATCTTGTGCTAAGTTCAGGATAAAAGCCAGCGCGTCATTGATTGTTAGCGGCGATAATATCTCACGCCGTAAATCATTGGCGGCAGCGCGCATGCCATGACGTTGTCCAGTCCAATCGAGCCGGTTAACAGGAAGCGAACTGAACCGCCGGTATGATGCAGCCGCATACGGCGCAACAAGTACAATGCGGTGAATGCTTCGTCTTTACCATGCCGGTTGTCGATTTTATCGACCAAGATGGGAAATTCATCAAGCAGAAACCAGACAGGTGTGTTGAGCTGATTCAAATCATGCATCAATTGATTTGCATTGTCTTCCCAATTTGTTTCTGAAATCTCGAAAAGATCGCTTTTGAAACCACGAAAAAAATCAGGTGCTTTTTTAATGATCTGCAACCATCGTTCATCATTGATTTCGCGTACCTTGTCGATCATGGCTCGTATCCAGATCTTCAAGATCAATAAAAACCGTTTGTGCAGGTGCGACTTCGCACAACCGAAAAAGAACGCTGGTTTTACCGGTACACCGTGGCGAAAGTGACAATACATTATCAACCGCTAATGCGCGAACAAACTGATCAATCACTGATTGACGCGGATAAAATCGCTCCCTGTCGGTGGACTGCCAATGATAATCCGCATGATGATTTCTTCACTGTTAAACAAAAATGTTATTAGAATTAATCTGCAAAATAATATATCCAGCTTTCCTTTCTTTACTGCCCAATATGAACCAACTTATAATCGAACAGGAAACAGGCTATTCTTTAATTTTTCGGTGATTCGCTTCTGTCACGAAAATACATTCGAGTCTAGTTCTACTTTGTCAGATTAGAAGGCCTTCTCTGCGGCAATGATTTATTGTATAGTAACACTTTGTTTAATAACTATTAATCACGATCATGTCGTGA
>NZ_FOIA01000054.1 GCF_900111605.1 Nitrosomonas marina
GATTTTTGTGCCACAATGTCAAGTTTTTTTGATGTTAATTTTCCTTTTGATGATATCTTTTTCCTTTTGGAGTGCTGAAACTCTAAACTCTAGTTCATGTTTATTCCAACGGGTCAAAATCAGTTATGAATCTTGAAAAAGTAGTATTCGGTTTTTTTATTGTGCTCGCTTTGTCGCTGAATTATGGCTTTTTCATAGGCGATATTGACAATCCCATACATCATCATCCCTATGAATTGTACGCTGCAATTATTGTCAATCTCATAGCTACGGTACTGAAATTTGGGGATAGGACCCAGATCGGAGCGGTTCATCTGGCTACCAGCCTGGTTGCGGATTTACATCTGATCGCCGCTGCCATTTTGTATGCAGCAATAAGTGGCACGCCCGAAGAAGCCATTATGATTAATCATGTTGTTTCTTTATCAGGAGGCGCACTGCTGGCAAATTTTATTTCCGTCGTTCTGCTGATCGCTGAAACGATCAGTCTTCGCAGATAGGCGATCGATCAATGTTACCCTGAACAGGTATAGCCAGAATTCGAAAATGAATAACATCATTTTTCTTATTTTGCGCCGCATGCGGATACCGCTGATTGCTGTAATAGTCAGTTTCGGTTTTGCCGTGGGCGGACTGACATTGATGCCAGGCATAATAATTGACGGTGAAGTTTCATACCTGTCATTATTTCAGGCGTTTTACATCATAAGTTATACGGCTACAACAATTGGCTTTGGCGAGGTGCCGCATGAATTCAGTACCATGCAACGCCTGTGGATGACATTTTCCATTTATTTAACGGTAATAGTATGGTTTTATGCAATTGGTAAGATAATCACACTGTTTCAGGATGTCAGCCTGAAAATAGCCGTTACCACCGCCCGATTTGCGAAATCTGTCAAAAGCTTGAGCGAGCCGTTTTATATTATTTGCGGTTATGGTGAAACCGGCAGTTTGCTTGTCAATGCGCTGGATCACAAAAATATACGTGTTGTTGTGATAGATATACTTCAACTCAGAATCAATGAGCTTGAATTGGAAGATTTTCAATACGATATTCCGGCACTGTGCGCTGACGCGTGCCTTCCTGACATTTTAATCAAGGCAGGAGCCAGGCATCCTTTCTGTGCCGGTGTCGCAGCGCTTACTAATAATGATCAGGCAAATCTGGCAATTGCTATTTCAATTAAGCTTGTAAATCCCGCTTTAATGGTTTTGGGACGTGCCGAGAATGTCGAAACAGCCTCGAATATGGCATCTTTTGGTACGGACCATATAATCAACCCGTATACGCTGTTTGGAGAATACCTGGCAATGGAAGTGCACGCCCTTGGCACATATCTGTTGCACGAATGGCTGACAGGCGTTCCGGAGCGAATCCTGCAGTCACCAGTCTGTCCACCTATCGGCAAATGGGTAGTCTGTGGCTATGGACGTTTTGGCAAATCTATTGTGAAGAATTTGCAGCGCGAACATATGACCACTGTTATCGTTGAAGCCAATCCCGAATTGACCGGATGTAAAGAATATATTTTAGGTAGCGGTGCCGAAGCCAGGACTCTGGAAGAAGCCGGTATCAGGGATGCAGTTGGTATCGTTGCCGGAACGGACAATGATATCAACAATCTCTCTATCGTGATTACTGCGCGAGAAATCAACCCCGATCTGTTCGTCGTTATTAGAAAGAACAAACGATACAACGATATTTTGTTTGAACAGTTCAGGGCTGATATATCGATGCAACCGAGTGATATCATCGCACATGAGTGTCTCGCCCATATGGTGTCTCCCTTGCTCGCACAATTTCTTCTGCTGGCACGAAATCAGTCTAATAAATGGGCGAACCAGTTGATCGCGCATCTGGTGAGTGTGGTAGGAGAGCAGGTGCCTGAAACATGGTCAGTCACTGTCGATTATCATTCTGTTCCTGCAGTAGCTACGCTTATTTCTCAAGGTATAACAGTATCCCTCGATAACCTGAGGCGCGATCCCGGCAATCGCGACATTCAACTTGATCTTGTGCCGTTAATGGTAGTGCGAGAAAACGACCATATTCTTCTGCCTGACTACACATTCCAAATCAAACGCAGAGACCAGATTCTATTTTGCGGCCGAACCAGTGCCAAGAATGCATTAGCCTATGTCATGAACGATCCCAAAACACTCAACTATATTATTAGTGGCAAAGAAATTCCAGATAGTCTTGTATGGCGGTGGATCAGTCAGAAATTAAAGGAATAAAAAAGAGTTTAGATATTGTTTGATCAGCCTGCAATTGATCAATAAATCATGTCTGTGTGAATTGGCCTTAAAATTTTTCATGATCGTTTCTTATTCTTTTCTTCTGAGAAATCCTATTTTTATAATGCTTGAATTTAACAAAATATTTCTGGATATAACCAAGGGTGTCAATCAGCATTGAAGATTTGCCAGTTTTTTTCAAAAATAGCACCCAAACTTACCAGTTTAATAATTATGCAATTGTTTTTACGGTTTAGTTTTTCTTCACCATAGACGCTGACACTGGAAAAATTTCAACGACTGATTTACAAAGTCGATGGTTGTTCAGTTGATTTTTGAGATTCAATACTACGCGAAAGATTAGAAATAATGACTCACCGCATGAGAAATTGATTTTAATTAAACAAAATGTGATAATACGTATTAAATACGTATAGGTGGTATGATGAAGAAATTAACCATTACAGTAGATGACGAAGTGTATAAAGGCCTACATGCGCGTATAGGGCGCGGTAATATCAGTCGTTTCCTGAACGATATGGCACGTCCGCACGTCGTCGCTGATGATATTGAAGCGGGCTATATGGCTATGGCCGCCGATGAGGAACGTGAACAGGAAGCACTTGAATGGGCTGAGCAAGGCATGACTGATTTAACCCATGGCGAAACATAGCACCATTGTTCCGAAAAGGGGAGAAATCTGGTGGATCAGTTTTGATCCTTCAATCGGTGGTGAAATTAAAAAAACCCGTCCGGCAGTAATCATTAGCAATAACATTGCAAACAAGGCTCTAAACCGTATTCAGGTTATTCCACTCACAAGTGTTGTCAAAAACATCTATCCTGCCGAATGCTTGGTAACCATTCAAAACAAACACAGCAAAGCTATGGCCGATCAGCTTACCCCCATAAGCAAATTACGCCTTTCCGCCAAAATAGGAACTGTTACTGCTCATGAAATGGACGAAATCGAGCGTATTATACGGCTGCAATTGGGTATGTGATTTCGTTAATCCCAGATTTCCCGTTAGGAAAATTTCCAATGGAAGCCATTAGAGAAACTTGTTGAATATAAAGTTGTTTCTAAAAATTTGAGTTGCTTAAATCTGCAAGCTTTTCTTCCAGGAGATTTCGACAAAAGTTGTTTATTTGATTGGTTCTTCGTTATTGGGAAATCGCTAATGGAAAATCTGGGATTAAACAGGGTGGTAATGTGCTGAAATAACCCAGCATCTGTGAACGGCGCAACTGTTTGCTGTCAATCAGCGTGCAAAACTATCCAGGGTTGAGTGGAAAACAGTGTTGAAAAGTATCCACTCTGAGATGATAAATTACAGGCATTTTGCCGGATCCACTTCTTTTTAAAATGTAAACCAATTAAGGATTATCCAGTAAAGACCTCACTTTATCCAAGAATATATCACGCACAAATGGCTTGACGATTATATCCGCCGCACCAGCCTTATGGCTTTCCAGGATTACATTCTTTTTACTTGCCCCGGTAATCATCAGAATTGGAATCTCTGCAAGACGTGAAGAAGTTTTAATTTGTTTTACTATATCTACTCCACTCATATCAGGCAGCATGACATCAAGAAGAATAAGATCTGGTCGGCCATTTCGTATTATATTAAATACTTCGTAACCATTTGCTGCAAAAATTAAGTTGTAGTTTTCTTCTTTAAGAATAGAGCTAATAATTTTATGTTGAAACTCGTCATCATCAACTACCAATAAGGATGGCTGGATACTATTAGCAAGCGCGTTTAGTTCACGTAACGACTTTAAATGAGTATTATTCGCTTGGTAAAACTCATTAGTCCATTGTTTGAGCGGGTCAGTAGACTGAGCAAGTGTGTGATAAGGCGTTTCAAAGGCGTCTCGTTTAAGTTGTTCAAGCTCCAATTGCAGTTTATCACTGCTTTTTACCTTTACAATATCATCATAAGTACCCTGCATAAGACGCTGTGAAAAATTTTCAAGTGATGAAGATGATTGATTGGTAGCATCTGAAACAGCTCGATCGAACGCGTCAATTCTATTATTTCCCTGCGCTAACTGATCAGTTAGCATTTTCTCTAATGTAGCAAGTCTTCTCACTTGGACTGCAAAATCAGCTGCCGTTGGCATTTCACTACTGAGATTGGCTTGTGCGCGCAATGCTAGATAAACAGACATCGAGAGACGAAATGAATCAACTGTCATAGGCCAGAACAAAATATAATCGTCAAATATTCCTTCTCGACATAAATTGTAGGCATGACGAACTTCATCTTTGTTACATAAAACGATTGTACGGTGGGGGTGTAGTTGAATCGCAAAGCTTTGTCGGTACAATCCTAAGCAGTAACGCTCAGATTTTTCCAATTCTTTAAAAACTAACACCAGCACATCCGGTTGGTGTTGATTAAAATCGTTTGATGCCTGGTCTAGGCCTACTGTCGTTCTTGTATTTGGATAATCTGCAGAAAGTAATTTCTGCACGACACTCGCATCGCTTTTGTTATCCGAAGCAACTAAGATGGAGGCGGTATTTATCAAGGAGCGGTTCATAAAAAGTGCTTTCTTTGGTAATAAACCAAATATGCAGGCATCAATGCATATTTCAGATTAAATTAAGCATATCAATGTAGTCATAGAATTCATATTAAATAGCCTTTGCTTCACATTGCATTTCTATAACAACTCTGACTCTTGCTATGCTACTGAACAGTCTCATTTAGTGAGATTAAATTGTTATTCACGTAAACCATTTCTAATTTAAATTTGGTATACAAATCTTTCAACAACTTAGTTTTACCATTTTTCCCCGCTTGCTCGATCTGTTGGCATATATCACCCAATCTTAGAGCTCCAACACTGCGTGCAGAAGATTTTAATTTGTGCGCAGCCCTGGTTGCTTGTTCGCAATCGGAAGCTTCGCATGCTAGCTGTATTTCTCTTTCAATTTTGGCTGCACTTGTAAGAAACTCAGATAACATTTCATATATTACTGCTTGATCGTCACCAACTAATTCTCTTAAGACATTGACATCAATAGATGCAGCTTCCGGATTCGATGCAACTTCCGAATTTTTCAAACTCTTTTCCATTTTAATTTTCGATGGATTTTGCCATTTTTTTATTTTTTCTTTCAGAACGGATAATTGTACCGGCTTAGAAAGATAATCATCCATTCCTATATTTTTGCAGTGCTCGGCTTCGTCTTTCAATGCATTCGCAGTAAGTGCGATAATTGGAATTTGATTTTTATTGGCTTTGGCCTCTTCTTCACGAATTGTAGCTGTAAGCTGATAACCATCTATATGAGGCATGTGTATATCTGTAAGCAACATTGCATACTTATTGATCTTCCATAGTCTAAGCGCCTCACGACCATCTTCAGCAATATCTGCTTTCACACCTAACAAGCATAATTGGCGTTGAATAACCTTCTGGTTAATTTCATTATCTTCAGCGACCAAAATAGGACTATCCAAATATAGATAATTTCCCAGATCTGTCGTTTCCGTTACTGGTTTACAAATTATGTTATCGTTGACAGACTCTATGTCTTGGATTAAATCGGCCGCTAAAGCTACTGTGTGTAACAAATTCTTACGAGTAAGAACATTAGCATCAATCAGAAAAAGATTATCCCCCAGGCAACGCGGCTTTCTGCGTCTTCCACGGCCAATAACTACAATACGTATATTTTGTTGTGAATACTGACTGATTATTGTGTGAAGTAATCCAAAAGAAAAATCAACTTTGGCATCGAGCAACCAGACCCATGGCTTGCCTGAAATAGTTGTATCGCATAAATTAATATCATTAATACAATTAGCGTGTTGCACGTGTGCACCCGCGTGTGATAAATAATGCCCAATATACGAGATGAAACCATCTTTGGAGCCTATGGTTACACAGGACAAATCAGCTAAAAACTTAGATTCACATTCATTTAGTTTCGTGGGGCTCCGTTTTTGAAATGGTAATCGCAGATAAAATGTGCTGCCTTCGTTCAATTTACTTCGAACGTTGACTCCTCCTCCCATCATATGCGCTAGTTGACGACTGATAGCCAACCCCAATCCTGTCCCGCCAAAACGCCGTGTAGTCGAAGCTTCACCTTGTTGGAAAGCATTAAATAATTGCGACTGTATTTCTTCACTCATGCCAATGCCGTTATCACACACTTCGCATTGCAACCATAATTGGTCTTGATTAGAAGAGTCGAGTTTTATATGGACAAATACAGATCCCTGTCGCTTCAATTTACTTGAGAACTTAATAGCATTGCTGATTAAATTATAAAGAATCTGGCGTATACGAAGCGCATCACCATGTAATTGACCAGGAATCTCGGGATCAACGAAAAAAAGCAGTTCGACATTTTTCTGATCCGCTATGCGGTCAAGCAATGCACACACTTTTTCTGTCTCTTTTTCAATTGAAAACAGCTCATTGGTTAGTTGTAGTTTGCCAGCTTCAATCTTGGAAAAATCAAGAATATCATTGATAATATCAAGTAAGGCAGTCGCTGATTCTTTTGCTATCGTGGTTACTTCTATCTGATCTGGTTGTAGGCTGGATTGGGTCAAGACTTCGAGCATGCCAATAACACCATTCATTGGCGTGCGAATTTCATGGCTCATCTTTGCCAAAAATTCTGATTTTGCTTGACTGGCAGCCTCAGCTTTATCTCGAGCTGCCTCCACATCAGACACTAATTTCTTATGTGCACTTAAATCGTGTAACACTCCTGAGAAATACCGCTCATCTTTCACAACATACTCATTAATAAATAATTGAACTGGCAAAAAATGGCCATTTTTATGTTGTGCTTTTGTTTCTTTTTCAAATTCTATAGATTTTGTATCTCTAGTATGGAGCCAGCAGTTGTGTTCACTACAAAGCATTTCTGGGATCAAGAAACTTATACTGGACCCGACAACTTCTTTGCCTGTATACCCAAGAATAGTATTAATTGCGGGATTAGCCGATAGCACAATCCCATTTTTATCCATTGTCAAAACCACATCTTTCAAATGATTAACCAGTGCATTGGTTTTAGCGCTTTGTAACTCTATATCACGAGTGCGTACTGATATTTTCCGCTCCAAATAAAAACTATATCCCATTGTATTTAAGGAGTATGCAGTAATCAGCATCATTAAAATAATGCCGAAAAAAAGTAATACTATAGGACCAGTTTGCCAAATGAGGCCATTATCATGAAGATTCCACATTTCAATTTGCAAACCTTTATTTGCAAAAATTGACTTCAGTTGATCTGTCAAATCTGGTGCTAACTGAGCTGGAATTTTATGTTCTAAAATTGTTGTTGATGAATTCCAGCTAGCAATTGCTGTTATTCGTAGTGCAACATTCAGATCATCTGCTTTGGAAGATAAATCCTCAAAGAAAAACAGCATATTAATTTGTGCAGCAGCAAAACCAAGCAATTTGTTTGTATTAAATTGATTTGCATCCAGTGGCCCGTCTGCAAACACAGGGTGAATCAACCACCAAACATGTCTATCTGAGTTGATTGACTTAGCCAAAGCCAGTCGCCCAGTTTTCATTGAATCATGAAGAGCCTGTCTGGGTACTTGTTCAGCGATATTTTTACCATAAAGATTATCCATATGATCTTCTGGATAAATAAATTGATGGCTAAATACTCCAGATTCTTTATTGAATCCTTCATTTAAAATCCAGGAAAAAGTAATGTGGCATTTTTGTGTTTCTATATTCTGATTAAAGCTTACAAATTCTGATAAATTTAATTTTTCATTACTCTTGACCAAAGCACCGATGCTACGTAGTCGGTTTTCACTAGCCTTGATTAAATTGTTGGCATACAAGATGATTTCATTAGATTTTTCTTTAAAGGTAAAGTGTGAATTGCGGTCTACATCATGGTTCATCAAAAAAAGACCTGCTATTAATAATGAAGCAGTACCTAACAAAGAATAGATAATGATAGATATTCGACGTCGCCAACCATTTCCGAAAAACACATTTGACTGCGAATAAAAAACAACAATCGGAGTTAATGCAAATATTCCCAATATATCAAGCGCATAATTAGAGATCCAAGATAGCATTATTGCATTGCCATATAGTCCATTGAATTGATATAGAACAAACGTATCAATGGTGGTAGAAATCAGGCATGCAATTGGACCAATTTTAAAAAGAAGAGCCCATATTTTTACTATATCAAGGTATTGATTCGAGCTCCTAAGGTATGGTCTCGCAAAATGTGCTCCGATCAACGCCTGAAGAACCGAAGCACTTGCGGTAAAAAATGCAGCAATTATGTGGATGGTGATCGATTCTACATCGTGAAATTGACTTAAATTATGAATAAAATCAACTGTGAAAGTACTTGCCCAAATAAATTGCCATAAGCGTGTTCCCCAAATAATAAATATAGCAAAAGCAAGTCCAGCTGGTATTCCGGCAAACAGATTGTAGTAATCAAGAAAATTGAACAGCTTAGTTAAATATGCACATGTAGCGTAGACCAGTACAACCAAAAGCATTTTTGACCATGAGGAACTATTAGCCAAAAAATAACTTAATCTTGTCGCGGATGTGATTATGTATTTATACAAATATTGTGTATATATGCTCATTTGTAATTACAGGGGATTTTCGTATATCGCAGGGAGCATAACTTAATCTCTATGAAGATTAAGCTATAATTAGATACTCAAAACTATGCCAAATTTACCTGGAAATATATTCTGCCTACATCAGAAATAAGCATAAGATAATCACACCATCGACAACTACCTTTGTTGCGCAGATTAACTTTAATCTGATTGTATATTCCGGCCTAACCTGAACAGCCATTCTGGTTCAGTATGAACAGCTATTCCGGTTAAAAAAATGAGCATTCACACTAAATTTACTCTGTCTCTCAGAAATTATTTTTCTTCCATCTGAGCAAAATCAATGATAGGCCTTCGGGTATTAGCTTCGCATACATCCCTGAAGTTTACGTTGATTAGAGAAGTCGCTAGCATATAAGCTGAGGCCTAAGAAAATATCCCTCTATATTGAATTTCTTACTATTTTTCGATTCTTAATTGCCACGAAACAGATTTCCGGAATTGGCATTCAACCTCCGGAATGAAAAAGTTGTTTTTTCACTGAATCTGAAATTTTTCACTTAGATAGTGTCGAATCTTTTTTTATAGCAAAGATCGCATTGCTATCGATACTACTCGTGGAACTTAATGAAAAATTCAACGTCACATTGGGCGGTTATGGTTAATTTGAATGCTGAGCACGGCCTTTATCTATTGTTAATGGCACTTATTGAAGGCCGTAACCCGGAGTTAGGACATTATTTAAAGCGCATCCAGAAACTTGCTGCTTTATTTTCTCAATTTAAAGAATTAACGATAAAAGAAACTGAATTTTTAGTTATTGGCGCAGGTATACATGATGTTGGCATGCTTTTAATAAACGATTACATTGTAAATAAACCTTCAAAACTAACAAAATCTGAATATTCATTAGTTCAAAAGCATGTTGATTTTGGTTTTAAAATATTAACGTGAAAGAAACCGCTAATCAGGCGCACATAATCCTGACCAGCTAAGGTCATCGCAGAATTGGCATTTTTAAACTTGATCTGGTTTGATAA
>NZ_FOIA01000053.1 GCF_900111605.1 Nitrosomonas marina
TCAGGGCCACGATTGGTCCTGTGGTCGGGCTGTTGCTGACAGTATTGATTGGTTACAAGCTCTTCAGGTCCAAGCGATTCAAAGACTGGCTGGCTACAAGAAGAAAAAAAACAACATTGTAAACAAAATTAAGCGATAAAGATTTATAATCATCCTTTTTGCAGGGGAACACGATGAGTTTCAAAATGATAAAAAAATTTTTAGTATCTGTAGTAGTAGCATCTGGTATTATTTTTTCGGGACAGCTCTACGCTCACGGTGGATTGTCGCTGGAAGATGATTTGTGCGTTCTGACAGTTGGACCTTACAGGATTCACTTTACAGGTTATCAGCCAATGTCTCAGGAGCAGGAATTTTGTGAGGATATTCCAGAGATTGGCAAAACTGTTGTCGCTTTGGATTATATCAATGATGAACTTCGTCCATTTGCGACAGAAGTGCGGATTGTGCGCAGTGCGACCCCCCTTAATATCACTACCAGTACCACACCAAAGGATCTGGAAAAGGTATCGGATGAGGATTTAGAGAACATGACAATCTATCACCTGCCGCCTGAAGTATATCCGAATGCCACCATTCTGGTTGAGCATTCATTTCAAGAGAAAGGGATGTTTGCGGGTGTGGTGACTGTAAAGGGTAATGATCAGGAATGGGTTTCGGTTTTTCCATTCGCAGTTGGTCAAGGACTGCCAATTAATTGGTTTACGGATGTGTTGCCGTACGTTGCGCTTGTTGCTTTCGCAGCATTCTTTTTCTTGCGTAGCCGTAAAAAACCAAAAGAGGAAGGAACAGCAGCCTGACACAGGCAATTAATTCAGAAACAGGATTTGGTTGTCCTGGCGATAGCATTAGACAAGTTCTATTTCTATCTGTTGAAATACTGGAAACACGGCAGATACTGCCGTGTTTTTTTTTTGAGTTACGTATGCTGAAATTTGTGAAAATTTTGCCATTCAATAGGAAAAATTCATTTTGTCAATTTGGGGTATGAGAATCAAGGAATGCTATGGTCAGTAAGAAAGCAGTTTTCCAAAATAAAGATGGAGACTTATTATCGGGGTTGCTGGAAATACCCGATCATCAAACGAAGAGCTATGCAATTTTTGCACACTGCTTTACCTGCTCAAAAAACAGCCGGGCAGCAGGTTTTGTTGCGCGCGCACTGGCACAGCTGGGAATAGCAGTATTAAGATTTGATTTCACAGGTTTAGGAAACAGTAGCGGTGAATTCTCAAACACAAATTTTTCTTCGAATATTCAGGATCTAATTGCGGCCGCAGAATTTCTGGAAGCTAAATTCTCGGCACCCAGTTTATTGATAGGGCATAGTCTTGGTGGTGCCGCAGTTCTGGCTGCGGCGCAACAAATACAATCAGTTAAAGCGGTTGTCACCATTGCAGCACCAGCCACAGCATCGCATGTCAAAGGACTGTTCGTAGAATCTCATCAGGAAATTATGGAGAACAATACAGCGTGTGTTCAATTGGGCGGACGCAGCTTCACCATAAAAAAGCAGTTTGTAGAAGATTTGGAGAAATATAATTCGCTGGAGCATATTCAGAAGCTTAATAAAGCTTTACTGATCTTTCATTCCCCACTCGACAGCGTGGTGTCGATTGATGAAGCAGCGCGTATTTATAGCGCAGCCAGGCATCCCAAAAGTTTTGTTTCACTTGATCGTGCCGATCATTTGCTGTCCCGATCGGAAGATGCGCATTATGTCGCAACCGTACTGTCGGCCTGGGCCGGTCAATATCTGGATGGGTTCAATACAGAAGATCCCGGTTCAGTAGCGACTGAGCCTACCCTGAAAGAAGGTACTGTTATCGTTAAAGAGATTGACCAGAAATTCACGCGGGAAATTATTACTGCGAATCATCGCTTAATCAGTGACGAGCCGGTACGTGTAGGCGGTGCGGATCAAGGCGTCAATCCTTACGAACTGTTGCTGGCCGCGTTGGGAAGTTGTACGTCGATGACGCTGCGAATGTACGCCAATCATAAAAAAATAGATGTTCAGGCCATTGAAGTCATGTTGCAGCATAGCCGTGTGCATACGGATGATTGTGCAGCATGTGAAGAACAGGAAGCGCTGGTGGACAAAATCACCCGGACCATAAGGCTGACAGGCCAGTTGGATGACCAGCAGCGATCACGCATGCTCGAAATCGCAAATCGATGCCCGGTTCATAAAACCCTGGAAAATCAGATTTATATAGAAACAAGGCAGGCTGATTGAATGGTATGCAAAAAGCAGACAAGAAAAACACTCCGGAAAAATACCGGCTTGATAAATGGTTATTTGCAGCGCGTTTTTTTAAAACGCGCTCCCTCGCCGCAGAGGCCATCGAACGCGGCCGAATTCACCTGAACGGGGCTCGTGCCAAGCCTGCGAAAACACTGGTTGTGGGCGATATGATGACAATCCAGATCGGTAGCTACAAGTACGAAATCAAGGTATTGGGGCTAAGCAATAAGCGAGGCTCGGCCGTAATCGCGCAACAGCTGTATAGCGAAACAGAAGAGAGTCGCCAGCAGCGTGAGGTCATAGCTGAACGTATCAAAGTACAACCCAGACCTTTTTTTACAAAAGGGCGTCCCACAAAACGAGACCGCCGCAAGATAATGCGTTTGAAGGATCATCTATGACTGGAATGTGTAAGTGTAGTACAAAGACATGATGAAACATTAGTTGTAGCCGCATTCTGGGAGGCACTCAGATAAAGGCTCATCCGGGAGTATTCAAGTGTATTTCTTTGTTCCAGGAATCACTACTGTCCCGTTTAGGGGTTTACTCGTTGCAATTATTAAACAAACAATTCTCATGTCCCAGGCAAATCTTAATGTTTAATTTTTATTTTATTTCAATAAGTTATAACAGCATTGGCTTCAAGTTAACGGGACAGCAGTGTCCAGGAATATACTATATCTACCTCAAGAACAAGTTCATCGTTTTCTGTTGGCTGTAAAATAATTTTGTCTTCGTATCATCCATCCCAAAAGGTTCCGCCAGATTTAATGACATAATTTTGCATGCGGCCTTCACGAATTGCATGCAGAAAGAAAACGCTCCAATAAGAATAGGTTTTCCTGAACTAATTGGCCCTATAAATACATTACTATCTTCAGGCTGTAATTTCTTAATGAGACGAGATATTGCTGGAATATAAACCGTTCACTTGCTTAGTAAATTTTACCGGCTAATCGGCCTATACCGTATCCGTTTCGGTTTCGCACCTTCTTCGCCCAGGCGTTTGACCTTGTCGGCTTCGTATTCGTGGTAATTGCCGTTGAAGAACGTCCATTGCGAATCACCTTCGGCAGCGAGGATATGCGTAGCGATCCGGTCAAGGAACCAGCGGTCATGCGAGATGACGAGCACGCAGCCGGCGAATTCGAGCAATGCGTCTTCAAGTGCGCGCAGGGTTTCCACGTCGAGATCGTTTGACGGCTCGTCAAGCAGCAACACGTTGCCGCCCGCTATCAGCGTTTGCGCGAGGTGCAATCGGCCGCGCTCGCCGCCGGAGAGTTGGCCGACGATTTTCTGTTGGTCACTGCCCTTGAAGTTGAAGCGCCCGAGGTACGCGCGTGCCGGGGTGGTGTATTTACCGACTGCCAGCAGATCGTTGCCACCGGATATGGCGTCGAATACGGTTTTGTCGTTCTCGAGGGAGTCGCGTGCCTGGTCGACATGCGCGATGTTGACGGTCGGCCCGATTTTGACTTCACCTGAATCAGTGTGTTCTTTTCCCGTTATGAGCTTGAATAGCGTTGATTTGCCTGCGCCGTTCGGGCCGATAATGCCGACAATTGCGCCGGGTGGAATCTGGAAACTCAGGTTGTCGATCAATAGCCGATCTCCGTAGGCTTTGGATACGTCCTTGAATTCGATCACTTCGTTGCCGAGTCGATCGCCGACCGGAATGAAAATTTCCTGTGTTTCATTGCGTTTCTGGTATTCCTGCGAAGTGAGCTCCTCGAAGCGGGACAAGCGCGCCTTGGATTTGGCCTGGCGGCCCTTGGGATTTTGTCGCACCCATTCGAGTTCCTTTTTCATCGCTTTCATATGCGCGTCGATCTGCTTGCTTTCCTGTTCCAGCCGCGCTTCTTTCTGTTCGAGCCAACTGGAATAGTTACCCTTCCAAGGAATACCATGCCCACGATCAAGCTCGAGTATCCATTCGGCGGCGTTGTCGAGAAAGTAGCGGTCGTGAGTAACGGCGACAACTGTGCCGGGAAAACGTACCAGAAACTGTTCGAGCCATTCGACCGATTCGGCGTCGAGGTGGTTGGTGGGTTCGTCCAGCAACAGCATGTCCGGCTTTTCGAGCAGCAGCTTGCACAAGGCAACGCGGCGTCTTTCACCACCGGACAGATTTTTTACGACTGCATCCCACGCAGGGAGTCGTAACGCATCCGCGGCGATTTCCATCTGGTTCTCGGTATCGCTGCCCGCATTAGCGAGTATTGCCTCAAGCCGTGCCTGTTCTTCGGCCAATGCATCAAAATCAGCACCCTCTTCGGCATATGCTGCGTATACAGCATCGAGTTTTTGTTGTGCCTCAATGACTTCTCCCATACCGGCCTCAACCACCTCGCGCACGGTATGGTCAGGGTTCAGTTGCGGTTCTTGGGGTAGATAGCCGATTTGAACACCGGGAAGTCGCTGTACTTCGCCGTCGAATTCAGTATCCACTCCTGCCATGATGCGCAACACGGTGGACTTGCCCGAGCCGTTCAAACCCAGCAGGCCGATTTTGGCGCCGGGGAAAAAACTCAGTGATATATCCTTGATAATTTGACGTTTTGGTGGAACGATTTTGCTCACGTGGAGCATTGACATGACATATTGGGCCATTATTTAGATTTACCGATTGAAGTTTGAAAACGATTTATGTTCAAAGGAACAGAGTTTAACGCAGCTCTTTCGGCATTGAAAGCGCGCGATTCAGTCTAAACTGTGATTAACGGTTGTCGACTCTTTTGATGGATATAAGCTTGCGGTTCTCGTCGACAACCAGTTCAAACAAGCCTTGCACACCATTTGCCTGGACCAAGGAGCGCAGGACATTTGCAGGGAAACGGACGGTGCGTCCGTCTTTCGTTTTGGCCACGACCGTACTCGCATGTCCTTCGTAGTATTGGATAAGCTGCTGCGGAGAAATACTGAGAACAACATGCAGTCGTGCATACATACTATTGGTAGTGTAAAGAAATCAGGTCGCTTTTGGTGCAAACATGATAATCGCCATGCCTGTCAGCGCGACAAATGCACCGATCAAATCCCAGGCGGTGGGCCTGATACCATCAACCGTCCATAGCCAGAAAATGGCGCAAAAGATATAGACGCCGCCGTAGGCCGCGTAAACACGGCCTGCCGCTGTTGGATGCAGTGTCAACAGCCACGCAAATGCGGCCAAACTCAAACCGGCAGGAATCAGCAACCATGCGCTTTTTCCCTGTGTCAGCCACAGATAGGTCAGGTAGCAGCCGAGAATTTCCATGATTGCCGTGATAAAAAAAAGCGCGGTCGTTTTGATGAAAATCATAATTTTTGTTCAATCGCAGTGTTTGTGTTTTATCGGCGCGGTATCGACCGTAATTTTCTGGATACTTTGCGACCAGAATATATTAGGGGTATGATTTCAAATATCAGGGTGAGTTATGTTTTCATGAAGTTGTGAATTGTGTTTTTGAGAACGGGTAATTTGCCATGGAAAAAATGTTCTGCACCTGGAATGACGACAATTGGTAAAGTATGCGGTGTTGCCCAGTCAAGAATTGTGTGTAATGGAGTTATTTCGTCCTGATCGCCATGAATGATCAATATTTGCTCGATACCGCTGTATGAAAATACTGTGCCAGCGGTGCGTATTGATGGTGCGACCAAAACAAGTGATTGCGGGTGCAGCCGTTCAACAGCGCGTAATTGTACACCGCCACCAAATGAAAAACCGGCAAGCAATAATGGCTTATCATGCAAATGATGGTCGAATTGGTGCTGTATGGTTTGTGTGACGGTGACTATATCTTCGGTTTCACCAATGCCTTCATCAAAGCTGCCTTCGCTTTTACCCACACCGCGAAAATTGAATTTGACAGCAATAAATCCGAGTTCAAGTATGCTGTTAAACAGTGTGTAGACCACCTTGTTATCCATTGTTCCGCCATGCAACGGGTGAGGGTGTGCAACGACAGCGATGCCTTTAGGCGATTCCTTGGGCTCGGCCAGAATCGTTTCCAACCTGCCTGACGGACCGTCGATAAAAAATTTATGCAAGATAATGCCAGCCAAAAATTGATCAGTTAAATCGTAAGGCGCTCAACAATTCGACCATTGATCAGGTGTTCGTCGATAATTTCGTCGATATCAGCTTTGTCTATGTAGGTATACCACACCTCATCAGGATAAACCACGAGAACAGGGCCTTCGTCACAGCGGTCCAGACAGCCGGCATTGTTGATGCGTATCTTGCTTTTGCCATTTAATCGTAATGATTTGATCCGGTCTTTGGCATAATCGCGCATTTCCTGCGCATTCATGTTATTACAGCATACTGCAGAACCTTCTCGCTGATTGACGCAGAAAAATACATGATATTGATAATAACTCATAGCGATTCCCGGTTTTAATCCAAACAGCGCTGATTATACGGTGTGCGCCATGACATTTTCAAAACAAACTGACATCTGACTGCACAAGCAACGAAGTCCCTCTTAATTGATGCGCAGCATACACTGCGCATCAATTGGTCAGGATGTCAAAAGTCGTGTCAGATCATATTACCTATCATGTAAGTTAAGTGACTAGTTATTGACCGACACGTTTCGGGAAAATGAAATCCCTCTGTTACCGGCAGCATCAAATGCATGCGCCTGCAGATAGCCGGCACCGTTGCTGGTTTGCGTCGTGTCCCAGTTGATTGTGAATGGTGCCTTTGTACTGGAACCGACCTGAACGCCGTTGGCATAAAGATCGACGCGTGCAATGCCAATATTGTCCCAGGTTTCAAACTCAATCGGTATGGTGCCCGATACTTCTGTACCCGGCGGCGGCGTTGCAACGGTGACGATCGGTTTTTCAGTATCGCCTGAGTGGTTGTCTACGGTAACAACCACGTTGGCAGAAGCGCCCTGGTTGCCGGCTGCATCAAAAGCCAGCGCGGACAGGGTGTAGTCGCCGTCTATGACCGACGCCGAATCCAGCGTAAAGGTAAACGGCGCTTGCGTATTTCTGCCGTGAAGTTCGCCGTTGACATACAGCTCCACTGCGACGACACCTGTATTGTCGGAATAGTTAAACGTTACAGGAAAGACACCTGCAACTGCGCCCGGTGCCGGAGAAGCGATGCCGATGACAGGCGCAACATTGTCAGGTGCAGGTGCGGGTGGTGCAGTGTTGTTGACGGAAACATTTCTCGAGAATGAGACAGCCGTATTGCCGGCCGCGTCGAATGCATGCGCCTGCAGATAGCCTGCACCGTTGCTGGTTTGCGTCGTGTCCCAGTTGATAGTGAATGGTGCCTTTGTACTGGAGCCGACCTGAGCACCATTGACGTAGAGATCGACACGCACTACACCTATGTTGTCCCAGGTTTCAAACTCAACCGGTATGGTACCCGATACTTCGGTACCCGGCGGCGGCGATGCGACGGTGACGATCGGTTTCTCAGTATCGCCGGAGTGGTTTCCTACGGTAACCACTACGTTGGCAGAGGCGCCCTGATTGCCGGCTGCATCAAAGGCCAGTGCTGACAGGGCATAATCGCCGTCAGCGACGGATGCCGAATCTAGCGTAAAGGTGAACGGCGCCTGCGTATTTCTGCCGTGAAGTTCGCCGTTGACATACAGCTCCACTGCGACGACACCTGTATTGTCGGAATAGTTAAACGTTACAGGAAAGACACCTGCAACTGCGCCCGGTGCCGGAGAAGCGATGCCGATGACAGGCGCAACAGTGTCAGGCGCAGGCGCCGGTGGTGCGGTGTCGGTATTGTTGACAGAAACATTTCTGGAAAACGAGACTGCCTTATTGCCGGCCGCATCAAATGCGTGCGCCTGCAGGTAGCCGGCGCCATTGCCGGTTTGCGTTGTGTCCCAGTTAATGATGAAAGGTGCCTTCGTGCTGGAGCCGACCTGAACACCGTTAGCATAGAGATCAATACGCACAACACCTATATTGTCCCAAGTTTCAAATTCAACCGGTATGGTGCCCGATACTTCGGTACCCGGCGGCGGCGATGCGACGGTGACAATCGGTTTCTCAGTATCGCCGGAGTGGTTTCCTACGGTAACCACTACGTTGGCAGAAGCGCCCTGGTTGCCGGCTGCATCAAAAGCCAGCGCGGACAGGGTGTGGTCGCCATCAATGACCGACGCCGAGTCCAGCGTAAAGGTGAACGGCGCCTGTGTATTTCTGCCGTAAAGTTCGCCGTTGACATACAGCTCCACTGCGACGACACCTGTATTGTCGGAATAGTTAAACGTTACAGGAAAAACACCTGTAACAGCGCCCGGTGCCGGAGAAGCGATGCCGATGACAGGCGCAACAGTGTCGGGCGCAGGCGCCGGTGGTGCGGTGTCGGTATTGTTGACAGAAACATTTCTGGAAAACGAGACTGCCTTATTGCCGGCCGCATCAAATGCGTGTGCCTGCAGATAGCCTGTACCGTTGCTGGTCTGAGTGCTATTCCAGTTGATGGTGAACGGTTTCTGCGTACTGGAGCCGACCTGGACGCCGTTGGCATAGAGATCGACACGCACAACACCTATATTGTCATAGGTTTCAAATTCAACGGGTATGGTGCCCGATACTTCGGTGCCTGGGGGAGGCGAGGCGACCGTGACGATGGGTGCCTCCGTATCTGATCCGGCTGGCGGTGTGCCTGATGAATCTGAACCAGAACCAGAACCGGAGCCTGACCCACCGCCTGACGATCCACCGGTGGTGTTGTTGATTGATATATTTCTGAAAAAGGACAAATCGTCATTGCCAGCGTGATCGAATGCCTGAGCCTGCAGATAACCGGTGCCGTTGTTGTTCAGTGTCGTATCCCAGTTAATGGTAAAAGGCGCTTGTGTACTCGAACCGACCAGCACGCCGTTGGCATAGAGATCGACGCGAGCGATGCCTACATTGTCATAGGTTTCAAATTCAACCGGTACGGTCCCCGAAACCTGGGTGCCAGGCGACGGAGAATAGATTGTAACGATAGGCGCTTCCGTGTCTGATCCGGCTGGCGGTGTGCCTGATGAATCTGAACCAGAACCAGAACCAGAACCAGAACCAGAACCAGAACCAGAACCAGAATCATCGCCTGATGATCCACCGGTGGTGTTGTTGATTGATATATTTCTGAAAAAGGACAAATCGTCATTGCCAGCGTGATCGAATGCCTGAGCCTGCAGATAACCGGTGCCGTTGTTGTTCAGTGTCGTATCCCAGTTAATGGTAAAAGGCGCTTGTGTACTCGAACCGACCAGTACACCGTTGGCATAGAGATCAACACGTGCGATACCCTCGTTATCATAAGTTTCAAATTCGACTGGTACGATACCTGACAATTCACTGCCCGCAGCAGGTGAGAAAATGGTAATAATTGGCGCTTCATTATCATTTGTCGGTGTCTCACCGCCCGTGCCACCTGTATTGGTGCCGTTGTTGACGGTAATTGCAATACCGACTGAGCTTTGATTGCCTGCTGCATCCAGCGCTACCGCGCTGAGCGTGTTATGGCCGTCATCCGTGACGGTCGTATCCAGCGAAAAGGTAAAAGGTTCCTGAGTGCTTTGACCGTAGTGCTGCCCGTTTACATACAGATCGACGGATACGACACCCACGTTGTCGGAGTAGCTGACTTCGACAGGAACAACGCCGGAAACGACGCTGTCACTGCCCGGGCTGGTAATGGTAAT
>NZ_FOIA01000079.1 GCF_900111605.1 Nitrosomonas marina
GGTTGTTTCAGAACCACCGAATATGCACATGCCTATTGCCGGATTTCAAGCTACCTGCAATCCATGGCCAATAGAGGATATAACCCGCTTATCGCCATTCAAATCGCATTAGCGGGTGAGGCTCATAAAGTATGGGGAGAGTAGTTACGTTTAATTTTGCCATTGCACAATACGAAGACGGCAACGGCTATTCCATTTTGCGGGAAAACCCAGTGATAAGGCTCACCCAGACCCGTGCCTGGTATCGCGTGGAACGCCGCCAAACTGTTATCAAACCACATGAACTTGAACCTTGGTTTAACACGGTCATGAATCAAAAAAATGATGTCATCAGTCAAAACCGCGAAACTATCCGTGATTATTTATTGCTGGTACTTTTTACCGGATTAAGACGCGAAGAAGCCGCCAGAATGACCTGGAACAATGTTGACCTGAAAGCCAGAACGTTAAAAGTGACCGATACCAAAAATCATCAGGATCATACCCTACCCTTATCTGATTTTCTTTTTGATCTGCTGCAACAACGAAAAAATAACGCTATCAACGAATTTGTATTTCAGAGAGCCAATGGAACCGGTTATATTTCTGAACAACGCAAGCAGCTTGCCAAAATCATCAAAGAATCCGGTGTATCGTTCACGATTCATGATTTGCGACGGACGTTTGTAACCGTTGCCGAAAGTCTGGATATTTCAGCTTATGCAGTCAAACGCCTGGTCAACCACAAAATGAGCAGCGACATTACTGCCGGTTACATCGTAACCGACGTGGAACGATTAAGGCAGCCGATGCAAAAAATTACTGACTACATGCTTAAATGCGCTGGCTATAAACCTTCTGCGACAATTACCGAACTACCCATAAAAGACTCACAAAGCAGCTCTTAAAATATACGTCATTGACGTATTTGAAAAATATGTTTACTATTGTCGAGACTGAAACCTTTGAACGCCTGTGGCCATATTACTGGACAGAACAAGTACATGATGAATTCATATCATTCATTACCGAAAACCCAGAAGCCGGAGATGTTGTTAGGAGTTCTGGCGGCATGCGAAAAATTCGCTGGAGTCGATCCGGTTCTGGGAAATCGGGAGGCGTGCGGGTGATTTATTTTAATCGCAAAATAAATGGCGAAATCTGGTTGGTTCTGATTTATTCAAAAAACAAACAGGACTCAATCGACGCAAAGATTTTAAAGGAAATAAAGCATGAAATCGAAAAAACCATTGACTGACAAAGAACTGGAAGAGTTTGAAAAAAATCGGGACATAGGCGCTGAATTACTGGAATCTGTTCGTCAAATGAAAGCTGGTAAGGGACGCATTGTTATGTCGCCTATCATATCTGCACGCAAAAAATCAGGGCTTTCTCAGGCTGAATTCGCCAAGCTTCTGGGCGTATCCGTTAGAACACTGCAGGAATGGGAACAAGGCCGCCGCAAACCGAGTGGCGCGGCTAAAAAACTCATCGAAATCGCCGAGCGTCATCCCGACGTATTAAAGGAAATAGCAATGTAAAATCTCGCTAATAATTATTTGTATGGCCTTATTGCAATCTGGCATTTCGGCCTAAAACACGGTTTTATTTACAGTCTCGTGTACGGGCTTTGCTTGACCACGTCATATTTAACTTTGCATGTAAATTTCAACTTTCAATATATTTTAACGTGAAAGAAACCGCTAATCAGGCGCACATAATCCTGACCAGCTAAGGTCATCGCAGAATTGGCATTTTTAAACTTGATCTGGTTTGATAA
>NZ_FOIA01000051.1 GCF_900111605.1 Nitrosomonas marina
ATCAAGTCACCAAAAAAATGTGCGACCTCTTCCTGCCACCTTCCTCTCAAGTTTCTTTCATGATCAGGGGTGGCGTCTACCGAAATGATCGTTAGAGATTCCCTGGATTTATTCAAAGTACGCTCCTACGAAGTGAAAACCCTACGTTTCTGCGAATTTCTTTCTTGATTCGAAATTCGTGTACCCGGTCATATCAAAATGCTCTTTTGAATATGGGAACGCTACATTAACGCAGCACGGATTAATCGGTTTACTTGAGGATATAAATTTTTTTTCAGCATATGGTGTTGATACATGAATAGTGTGAGATCAGCTTTTGCTGGCGTTCAAACTTTGCTGTGATGGTAGAAGTGCTGCGTATATTTGTGCAATCGAATTGGATAGTTTTGGAAAAACCAGGTTTGTTGGTTTGCCGACAAGACTACAGGAAAAGTTTATCCACAGCTGCTAATGCTTGTGGCAACAGGTCTAAAATTAATTCTGCCAGATAATGGTTCAGAGATTCTCAGTTCAACAGGCCGGTTTGATCAGACTTTGTCAACAAATCAGGAATGCAGCCTTTGCTCAGTTTGACTGACATTCATGTGTCGGAACCTTTAAGGCATAAGGTTAATGCGTTTAAAATAAGTGTTTTTAAAAAACGTATAACTGAGGTGTTTTGGAGGCAGTCAGTACAACATTTACCACCAGAAAAAATTTAACAATTTTCAGAAAACAGGCGTAGGTTGCTTGTTCGATTGAATATAAATTAACACTGCTGTCCCGTTAACTTGAAGTCAATATTGTTATAACTTATTGAAATAAATGAAAAATTAAACGTTAAGATTTGTCTAAGACATGAGAATTGTTTGTTTAATAATTTCAAAGAGTTAAACCCCTAAACGAAACAGCAGTGATAAATTAACAACTGAAGTAAGCAAAAAATAACCATTTTATTGATGACAATCCGGATTAGACCCGCTGAAAAAATAGATTATGATTGGTTGCTGGACTTGCACCATACCGTTTATCGAGAACTGATCATTGAGGAGTTCGGTTACTGGGATGATGACGAAGAATTCGGATTGTTTTTAAAATCCTGGGAGACGAAAAAAATCGATATTATCCTGAAGCAGGAGAAACCTGTGGGTATGTTTATAGTTGAACAGCAGGGAGATTACTTGTGGCTGGATGAAATTCAAATCGATCCTCAGTATCAGAATCAAGGCATAGGTAGCGAGGTCATTTTGCGACTGATTTATCGGGCGCGTAAACTGGGCCTGCCACTGAGGCTCCGGGTATTGCATGCCAATCAGGGTGCTTTTCGGTTGTATCTGAAGATGGGATTTCAGCAAATCAACTGTGCAGAACATCACTATCTCATGGAGGTGATTTAGGCACTAACAAATCGGAAGCAGGCCAAACGTCAAGTAAAAATACTATGCGTAGTGCTGCATTGCGGAATTAAAATTGCACACAATAAGTATCAGTATTGACTGGTTTGGCTTTCGGTGTCTGATTGAACCGTTACGATTTGTAGATGAAATCTATGCCATGATAACCAATATCGTGGCGCATACAAGAGTTATCAAAACGGATACGTTTGGCAATATCATAAGCGTGCTGCTGGGCAAGTTTCAGATTGTCACCTAGGGCTGTTACACACAAAACGCGGCCACCAGCGGTTACAAACTCCTGCTGATTATTATTTGTCAACGCCGTGCCGGAATGAAAGATATGGAAGTCATCCACGGAATCTTGCCTGGTCATCAGGTCAGATAGTCCGGTAATGATGTCGCCTTTTCGAGGGTTCTCAGGATAGCCGCCGGCAGCCATAACGATCCCCAAAGCGACGCGTCTGTCCCAGTCGGTCTCAGCTTGATCTAGCGTGCCATCGAGTGCTTGTTCGATTAGCGTGGACAGATCACTTTTAAGGCGCATCAGAATTGGCTGTGTTTCCGGATCACCCATACGACAATTGAATTCCAGAACGCTCACGTGGTTGTCTTTAGTGATCATCAAACCGGCGTATAGGAATCCAGTGTATGGAGTGCCTTCATCAGCCATACCATGAATTGCAGGATATATGACTTCCCGCAGAATTTGTGCATGTAAACCGGGGGAAATGAACGGAGTCGGTGAATAAGCTCCCATGCCTCCAGTATTGGGGCCAGTGTCTCCGTCAAGCAGACGTTTGTGATCCTGGCTGGTGGCTAAAGGCAAAACATGCTGTCCGTCACACATGACGATGAAACTGACTTCAGTGCCCTGGAGAAATTCTTCGATAATGATTTCCACACCCGCCTCACCAAAATGCTTTGATATGAGAATCTGATCAATTGCGTCATGTGCCATCTCCAATGTTGGTGCAACAATAACACCTTTACCTGCGGCCAGGCCGGCGGCTTTTATAACAATTGGCGCGCCTTGTTGATCAATATATTGATGTGCAGCCTGTGCGTCGGTAAACGTTGCATAGGCGGCAGTGGGGATGTTGTGACGATACATAAAGTCTTTGGCAAAACTTTTCGAAATTTCCAGTTGCGCCGCTTTACGGGTCGGGCCAAAGATTTTCAATCCTGCACCAAGAAATGCGTCGACTAGGCCCTCAGCCAGTGGTAGTTCAGGACCAACAACAGTAAATGCTATTTTCTGGCTTTGTGCAAAGTCGATCAACGCGGGAATTCCAGAGATCGTAATATTCTCGAGTCCGTGTTCGTTTGCTGTTCCGGCATTTCCGGGAGCAACGAATACCTTCTCGACACGTGGTGATTGAACAAGTTTCCATGCCAGTGCATGTTCTCTGCCACCGCTGCCGATTACCAGTAATTTCATATCTATCAGTAAGATTAAGACTCTTTAATGTCTAAAATGCCGAACACTCGTGAAAACCATTGCGATATCCTGCTCATCTGCTGCAGCAATGACCTCTTCATCGCGGATGCTTCCGCCAGGCTGGATGACTGCGTGCGCCCCTGCTTCCACGACAATATCAAGACCGTCACGAAAGGGGAAAAATGCATCTGAAGCAACCACCGAACCAGATAAATCCAGTCCCGCCTGCCGGGCTTTTATGGATGCAATTTTTGCACTGTCGATGCGACTCATTTGACCAGCGCCGATACCAAGCGTCTGATTATTCGAGCAGTAGACAATGGCGTTTGATTTGACGTATTTGGCAACCCGCCAGGCAAACAGTAAATCGTTCATTTGTTGTTCGGTTGGCATTCTACGGGTTACCACTTTGAGCGCATCTCGCGGTAATTGATAGTTATCCGGTGATTGTACCAGCAAACCTCCGCCTATACGTTTCAGATCATATTGGTGACTTGCGTGATCCAGTGGAAGTGTTAAGACACGGATATTATTCTTTTGTGCTAATAAAGTACGCGCATCACTGGTCACATCGGGCGCTATGATTACTTCGACAAATTGCTTGAGTATTGAAGTGGTAGTTTCGGTGTCAAGCGGCCGGTTAAAGGCGATAATGCCGCCGAATGCGGAAGTCGGGTCAGTCGAAAAGGCGCGTTGATAGGCTGTCAGTATATCGTCTGCAACAGCAACACCACAGGGATTGGCATGTTTGATGATGACGCAGGCAGGGTCTTCGAAAGATTTAACACATTCCCATGCTGCGTCGGTATCAGCAATATTATTGTAGGATAACGCTTTGCCCTGTAATTGATGATAGCTGGCCAGACCGCCAGGTACGGGCTGCAAATCGCGATAGAAGGCCGCTTTCTGATGTGGATTCTCGCCATAGCGCATGAATTGCATCCTGTTGAAGTTCAGGTTCAATGTGCCAGGAAAATCGTTGCGGTTCCCATCATCATCAGTTGCTGTTAAATAATTGCTGATAGCGCTGTCATAGGCCGCAGTGTGAGAGAACGCTTTTTGGGCGAATTTGAACCGGCTGATGGCACTGACGGCCCCATTATTTGCCGCTAATTCATTGAGTAGTGCCGAATAATCTTCTGGATCTGTTATGACAGTAACCTTTTTATAGTTTTTTGCTGCCGCTCGAATCATGGCAGGTCCGCCTATATCGATATTTTCGATCGCATGGTCCAGCGTGCAGTCGGGCTTGGCTATTGTCTGTGTAAACGGGTAGAGATTGACGATAACCAGTTCAATGTCCGCAAAACCGGTTTGTTCCATAGATGATATGTGGTCAGGTGAATCTCTTCGGGACAGTATGCCGGCATGAATTTTGGGGTGCAGGGTTTTGACGCGCCCGTCGAGCATTTCGGGAAATTCCGTATATTCACTGACTTCGGTGACCGGAATGCCGTTTTCCTGCATGAGTGTGGCAGTACCACCTGTTGAAATTATGGTGATTCCTGATTGATGGAGTGTGCGAGCAAGTTCGGTTACTCCTGTTTTATCTGAAACACTGATCAGTGCCTGTTTGATAGACATCATATACCTTGTTTGATTTGATACCGCTTGATTTTCTGGCGCAATGTATTCCTGTTGATTCCAAGAAGCTCTGCGGCCTGTGTTTGATTTCCGTGAGTGTATTGTAGAATGACTTCAATGAGTGGTTTTTCCACGCTTAAGATGACCATATTATGGATAGGGCAGGGTTTTTCGCCATCCAGATCGCTGAGATATTTGCCAATTGATTTCCGTATACAGCAAGAAATTTCATTCTCATTAATGGTATTCATACTGCGATCGCCCCTTCTTCTTTTATATATTGCAAATATTGATTGTGATCAGATAACTCTGTAAAGAAGCTGTTTGTCTCAGATAGCTGTTCCTCGCAAGTTTGCAACTGATTCATCTTTTGTCGAAATCCCGCTGAGCCTGTCAAGCCCTTTGTATACCACGCAATGTGCTTGCGAGCGATGCGCACACCGGCATATTCACCGTAAAACTGATATAGATCATTTAAATGCTGCATAAGAACAGCATGAATTTCACTTACTTTTGGTGGCGGCAGATATGCGCCGGTATTCAGATAATAATCTATCTCTCTAAATATCCAGGGTCTGCCTTGCGCTGCACGACCTATCATTATCGCATCTGCCTTGGTGTATTCAAGCACATGACGTGCTTTCTCGGGCGTAGAAATATCTCCATTTGCTATGACCGGAATCTTTACAAGAGCTTTTACGGCTGCAATAGTATCGTATTCGGCGTTTCCGCGATACGCGCAGGCACGGGTACGCCCGTGAATGGCCAGCGCCTGAACTCCACAATTTTCCGCTATTCTGGCAACGGTCAGCGCATTTTTATTCTGCTGGTCCCAACCCGTTCTGATTTTAAGGGTGACTGGAATATTTACAGCATTTACTACAGATTGCAGAATTCTCTCGACAAGTTGTTCGTTTTTCATCAGAGCCGATCCCGCCATGACATTACAGATTTTTTTTGCGGGACATCCCATATTTATGTCAATAATCTGTGCTCCTTGATCAGCATTGTATTGGGCCGCGGCAGCCAGCATTTCAGGTTCTGCTCCGGCGATCTGTACCGAAATTGGTGAGACTTCGCCATCGTGATTTGCACGGCGTTTTGTTTTTTCGGATCCCCATAATAATGAATTACTCGTTACCATTTCTGAAACAGCCATCCCGGCCCCCATTTTTTTGCATAATTGACGGAAAGGGCGATCCGTGACGCCGGCCATGGGTGCAACAATAAGATTATTTTTGAGTTGATAAACGCCGATCTGCATGCTATGAAGATATTGGTTTTACTGAGTAATGATCAAAAGTGGACAGGAAAGCAGCTGCGTGAATGGAGATTACCTGAAGTGCTGTATCGCGAGCTTGACCACACATCCATCCGCTATTATATAAAGATAGTTTTTCTGTAAGCAATAAAGCATATAAAAAAAACAAAATCGTCAGTTGATTTAAGCTAAAATATTCCCATTCCTGTTATCGGCCGGATTAGGTTGGATTCTTCTATGTATCGTATATGTATTTTCGTTCTGAAGTCTGAATTTTGATCAAACGATACAGTTAGTATCTGGTTTTACAGCAGGGCTGGCCTCACTCGTATATTTATGCGTCTTTCAATTATTATTCCAGCATTTAATGAATCACGTTTGATTCTCCACTGTCTTGACTCGGTTTCAAAATCAATGGCTGCCAATCATAGAGCCGGGTTTGAATATGAAGTGATCGTGGTGGATAACAACTCGACCGACAATACTGCTGAACTTGCCAGGAAGGCTGGTGCCAGAGTCGTTTTTGAACCGATCAATCAAATCGGACGAGCACGTAACGCCGGTGCTGCCGTTGCAAAGGGAGACTGGTTTTTATTTGTCGACGCAGACAGTTTATTGAACCCGGATATGATTGCAGATATTCTGAAATTGATAGATTCCGGAAAATTTGTTGGCTGCGGCAGCGTTATGCACATGCCCGGCTCTCCATGGCTGGGTACATTAATATTAAAAATCTGGACTGTAATCTCGGTTACTTTTGCCTGGGCGTCGGGTGCACTGATTGTTTGCCGAGCGGATGCGTTTCGGGATGTTGGTGGATTTAATCTGGATTTGTACGCCGCAGATGAAATAGACCTGAGTCGTTTGTTAAAAAAATGGGGTCGCAAGCGCAGACTGAAGTTTACTATTCTTAAGCGCTCACCTTTAATCACTTCAGCCCGCAAGTTAAAGCTGTATACTGCCCGCGAAATGGCCAATCAATTTCTCCAGGTGCTTTTTCATCCACGCAAATCCCTGCAAAACAGAAAGAAACTGCCGGTCTGGTATGATGGGCGGCGTTAAATCCAGAGCCAGCGCATCACTTGACCTCTTGCGTTGCTGAATTGAACGCGTATTGTGCAAGCAGTAACCGGACTGTCGAGTTTCACTTCCAAGAGAGAGTGATCTAACTTCATGCTAACGGCACAATTGTTGATTTGGTTTAAGTTTTTTTTGTGTGCAGTTTTAATTGGAATAGCTGGCACAAAACTGACGCGGTATGCGGACGTCATTTCCGATAAGACAGGATTGTCAGGTAACTGGATTGGGCTTATTTTTTTATCCACAGTAACGTCCCTGCCTGAACTTATGACCAGTATCAGCGCATTAACTTTGGCCGTTGTCCCCGATATCGCTGTGGGGGGAATCATGGGCAGTTGCGTGTTTAACCTGGTCATATTGGTGATATTGGATTATCTGATGCGGGGACAATCAATTTATCACCGCGCCAGCATCAATCACACCCTGTCTGCCGCATTCGGTATCGTACTGATTGCCTTTGCCGGGTTGGGGGTTTTAGTTTCCGGTTTTAATATTTCATCACTCATAAGTTTCTCTTTTATAAGCGTATATACCCCAGTTATTGTTGTATTGTATCTGGTTGCAATGCGTGCGATATTTATTCACGAGCATTCCCAGTTCGAACAAGCTGTCAGGCAGGTTGCCAGCCGTTATCCACATATCACCATGGTTCGAGCAACTACAGGCTATTTGTTGAGTGCGCTGGTCGTAGTTGTCGTTGGTTTTTACCTGCCCTTTGTGAGCACTGAACTTGCCGAAGATATGGGGTGGAATCAAACGTTTGTTGGAACATTGTTTGTTGCTGTTACCACATCATTACCAGAACTGGCTGTTACACTTGCAGCCTTGCGCATAAATGCGCTGGACATGGCGCTTGCAAATGTCCTGGGTAGTAATCTGTTTAATATTGCAATCCTGGCATTTAATGACCTGATTTATTTACGAGGTTCACTGTTTGCCGATATTTCTCCCTACCATGCGGTATCAGCTTTTACTGCTGCTGTAATGACCGGTTTGGTCATTATTGGACTGGTTTATCGACCCAGATCGCAGTTATTTATGAATATCGGCTGGGTCAGCTTGAGCCTGTTGACACTTTATTTTGCCAATGCTTATATTCTGTATTATCAAAACAACAGTTAAACAAACAGCCCTTCGAAAATACCGAAGGGCTGTTTGTTTGGTTTATTATTGTAAACGAGTCAGTTATTTATAATAGACATTTACTGACTTTTTTGTGGTGTTGCCTGCGCGATCACTGGCAGCGACAGCGATCGTATGCAGTGGAGTTTTCTTTTTTCTTGCAGTGGAAACATTGAGCAGATAATTCAGCGACTCATTATCGCTTAGCATAACCGTATTTCCATCAATGGATAAAGCGATTTGAGAAACACCCTGATCATCATTCGCTGATACATTGATCACCGTATTAGATTTAAGTGTCATACCATCGTTAAGGTTAAAACTGCTGATTACCGGTGCAGTAGTATCAGATGCAGAAACATTGCTTACAGTGATATTTCTGTAAAACGAAACGCCTTTATTGCCGGCAGCGTCATATGCATAGGCCTGCAGGTAGCCATATCCGTTCACTGATTGCGTGGTATCCCAGTCTATGCTGAATGGTGCATTTGTGCTGGAACCGACGTGAACATCATTGGCGTACAGTTCGACGCGGACGATACCGACATGATCGAACGTTTCGAATTCGACACGGGTAGTGCCCGATACTTCTGCCCCCGGTGATGGTGATGCAACCGTGACGATCGGGGCCTCCTTGTCAGTAGATTCGGCAACAGCATTCTGCACCGTTACGGTAACATTCGCGGATACGCCCTTATTACCGGCTTCATCGAATGCATGTGCGGTCAGTGTATAACTGCCGTCGGAGACGGTTGTTGTATCGAATGTAAAGTTAAACGGAGCCTGCGTATTTTTACCCAACAGCTGGCCGTTGACATATAAATCAACCGATATGACACCTACATTATCAGTGGAGTTGAAATTGACAGGTATGGTGCCCGATACCGTGCCGCTGGCTGGTGAAGCGATATTGATTGTCGGCGCTTGCGTATCAGCCGGTGTTGCAGTCTCAGAATTGTTGACTGTAACATTTCTGTAGAAAGAAACACCCTTATTACCGGCGGCATCAAATGCCTTTGCCTGCAGGTAGCCATATCCGTTCACTGATTGCGTGGTGTCCCAGTCTATGCTGAATGGCGCGTTTGTGCTGGAACCGACGTGAACATCATTGGCGTACAGTTCGACGCGGACGATACCGACATGATCGAACGTTTCGAAATCAACGCGGGTAGTGCCCGACACTTCTGCTCCCGGTGATGGTGATGCAACCGTGACGATCGGAGCCTCCTTGTCAGTAGAGTCGGCAGCAGCATTTTGTACAGTTACGGAAACATTCGCGGATACGCCCTTATTACCGGCTTCATCGAATGCATGTGCGGTCAAGGTATAACTGCCGTCGGCGACGGTTGTTGTATCGAGTGTAAAGTTAAATGGAGCCTGCGTATTATTACCCAGCAGCTGGCCGTTGACATATAAATCAACCGATACGACACCTACATTGTCTGAGAAATTGAAATTGACAGGTATGGTGCCCGATACCGTGCCGCTGGCTGGTGAAGCGATATTGATTGTCGGCGCTTGCGTATCAGCCGGTGTTGCAGTCTCAGAATTGTTGACTGTAACATTTCTGTAGAAAGAAACACCTTTATTACCGGCGGCATCAAATGCCTTTGCCTGCAGGTAACCATATCCGTTCACTGATTGCGTGGTGTCCCAGTCTATGCTGAATGGCGCGTTTGTGCTGGAACCGACGTGAACATCATTGGCGTACAGTTCGACGCGGACGATACCGACATGATCGAACGTTTCGAATTCGACGCGGGTAGTGCCCGACACTTCTGCTCCCGGTGATGGTGATGCAACCGTGACGATCGGGGCCTCCTTGTCAGTAGAGTCGGCAGCAGCATTTTGTACAGTTACGGAAACATTTGCGGATACGCCCTTATTACCGGCTTCATCGAATGCATGTGCGGTCAGTGTATAACTGCCGTCGGAGACGGTTGTTGTATCGAATGTAAAGTTAAACGGAGCCTGCGTATTTTTACCCAGCAGCTGGTCGTTGATATATAAATCAACCGAAACAATTGCGGCTTCATTCGAGTAACTGAATTCAATCGGTATGGTTCCTGATACTTTTCCTCCAACAGGTGAGGCTATGCTGATTATTGGTGTGTCACCAGTTGATTCGTCTGTAGTAGTACCGTTATTAACAGATACCGCGATACCCGATGATCCCTGATTGCCTGCTGCATCCAGCGCTACCGCGCTGAGCGTGTTATGGCCGTCATCCATGACGGTCGTATCCAGCGAAAAGGTAAAAGGTTCCTGAGTACTTTGACCGTAGTGTTGCCCGTTTACATACAGGTCGACGGATACGACACCCACGTTGTCGGAGTAGCTGACTTCGACAGGAACAACGCCGGAAACGACGCTGTCACTGCCCGGGCTGGTAATGGTAAT
>NZ_FOIA01000062.1 GCF_900111605.1 Nitrosomonas marina
GGTTGTTTCAGAACCACCGAATATGCACATGCCTATTGCCGGATTTCAAGCTACCTGCAATCCATGGCCAATAGAGGATATAACCCGCTTATCGCCATTCAAATCGCATTGGCGGGTGAGGCTCACAAAGTATGGGGAGAGTAGTTACGTTATTTTTCAAGTAATTAACATTCTAGATTTTTAATGTCTATTTGCCAATTATGTCTTAAGGATCTTGAGCTTAGAAATTCTCATATTGTTCCTGAATTTCTGCATAAGAAGTTGTATAACAATAAAGGGCATCTAGCTGCTATAAATGGTCTAGGCAATAAAGGCTACAAACCTCTTCAACAAGGGCTCCGCGAATATTTATTTTGTGAATGCTGTGAACAACATTTTAATATATTTTGCGAGAAACCGTTCCAGACTCAGTGGATAAACGCTAATCCAAATCCACTTCCAGATCCTTGGAGTGTTTCTGAGCCCTATTGGATTAAGGTTGACTACAATTCATTTAAGTTATTCCATCTTAGTGTCCTATTTCGTGCTAGCGTCAGTAGTTTGCCTAACTTTTCTGAAGTATCTCTGGGACCGCATCAAGATAAATTACGCCAAATGATTCAGAATCGAGACCCTGGCAAATTTTGGCAGTATCCAATATTCGGCGTGGCAATCATTCATCACAGAACCAAAAAAATTATACATTCGGTTACAATGGCTTATCGAACAAAATATCATGAACATACTTGCTATAGCATCGTATATGGTGGAGTTCACTGGTCAACCTCTGTTTCATCGCACCGCAACCACGAATTTGAACGCTGTGCTTTACAGGAAGATGGTTGTATACCTTTTCACGCAGTACCTTGGAATGAACTAGAAATTTTTCAAACTGCAGCAACAATGCTTCGGAATGCAAATTCATGAACTTTCTAACTAATCCATATATCATTTGGGCTCATTTTATTATTTTAGCGTATTAATAAAATAGATACTTGCAAATTACCAGATTTGTCCGTTTTGACGAGCCATACTTTTCTTGGACTTACCGCTGATGCCACTGATCGCAGGACTTTATGGTTGTGGGTCGGCGAATCGAAATCTCCCAGATCGATCGAAAAAAAGCAGACTCAACAGCATTCCCTGAATTTGTAACGTGACAGAATCGTGACAACGCTTTGCTGTTACTGATCACTGATCGTCGGACTTTATGGGTTATGGGTCGGGGAAATAATTCTAAACTTCCTTCCATATACTTATAATCGTGGCGAATCAAATTTGAAAAAACACTTATTATTTCAAGTCAACTATCTGTGAAAATTCTTTTGATAACGTACACTGCTCACTAAAAAATAGTATATTCTTTTATTTCTACAGGAGGTTAATTGCAGTTATTACGCGAACCCAAGTAACTTGAATTTTAAACATTCAATATGACTAATTTGATTTATAGAGTTTTTTTAATATTCATAGTTTTCAATTTACTCAGTTGCAGCACAAATATCAAAACAAAATCTGTTTCTGCTGCATCTGAATTAATTGAATCACCAAAACATATTTTTATAGACTTAAGCTATTTCAAAGATTTTCATGTTGCCATGAATTCTATCGGTTACGATGGAGAAGAACTTGAAGGTTTGTTCGGAGATGGCTTCGATGGGGGACTTGAGCAAATAGATAGAGTTGGCAGTGAGACTGGTGTAATGACTCCTGGTATCCATTATGCTGGTGTTGGCGTAAGTGCCTTAACAAGTATTGCTTTTGTCTATGCTATGAAAACTTATCAAATCAATAAATATCAGCGAAAGTTAGATGAACCAGTAAAAGATTTATTGAACAAAATGGAAGCAATAAATTGGATGCCAGTTATAGCAAAAGCTGTTGACCGAAATCATGGTGTCAGTATTTTTTTTAAAAAAAGTAATTATGAGACAAATGAAAATGTAATGCGAATAACTCCATTTTTAGATATAACTTCAAATCTATTATCACTTGAGTTGCATGCATATGTGGAGATTTTGTCAGTCAAGAACAAGCCAATATACAAAAAATATTTCCATATTCAATCTCCACCATTAATTGATATAGAACAAAATAAAACTCTAGCCGATTTAAATTCAATCGATAAAGAACAAATAAAGAAAATTACAATTTTTTTATTTGAGAATTTATTGCCCCTCATATTTTCTGATTTAAATTCAAATGATGCAACAACCTCTATTCAAAACATAAGATTCAATAATCACATGGGCAATTATTTTGAAAGAGGGCAATTATTAGATATAAACTCAGAACAAAATTATATAAAATTTAAAACTCTTCGGGGTCATGTCAAATATTATCCAATTGGGAGCATGAATTAGCAATTTGATTAAAATACATTCATTCTTCTGAAATTCCACTCGCTTCCGGATATTGCAAAACAGTTAAAATCTTATTCATCGCATTATCAAGCGTTACATAAATAGAATTTGTTAAATTAGGAAAAGCCATATTTTTCTCATCCCATGGTTCAGGAATTGCATTTGTTGAAGAAACCTGATGATACCAGTGAACACTGTTATTGTTTAATTCAACGAGTTCACCCCAAATTTGAACAGTTGCAGTTGGTGGTGCCGTTGGGACAAAACTATAATAAGGTCGCACAGTCCCAATTTTAATTAAACGTATGGTGAGCAGGTAATTAAGTTCGTACTTCTCTTTGTAAATCTCATAATCATTTTGTGAAATGCCATTTTCATGAGCTTTTAACTTCAACGCAAACTCAAATGGCATGAATTCATCAATCAAAATTACAGAAAAACCTTTTTCCTCAAGAATTACTTTGATTTGATTAGAAAAGAACTTAAATTCTTCTTCAAAATTTAGCGTTTCTAAATGTTTATTAAGTGATCTATTGGCCGCCGATATAATCGCATAATCTAACATACCTACAGAACCAGTATAGCCTGCCCAAGCTTTCGGAAGTTGCGTAATTAACAAACCAACTTTTGCATTTTGCTGAGGTTGCGACGTAAGGGTTATATGTTGCGGAATAGTTCCACATGCACTCAAGAAAATTAAAAGGATAAAAATTAATTTGAATCTCATTTATTATTATTTATTACAAGACATTTATTAAATACTATTTTGAGAATTATTTACAAAAAAACAATTTTTAACTACCACAAAATCGTCTATTTCATTTGAGGAAAATGCTAATCTTGATATTAGTATCATAAATTTTGATTGCATGTGTTTAAATAACTAACACCAAACGCCCCCACATTCTTCCACTACCCCCGAATCTTCACCGCAGCACTATTAGCAGCTTCCCGAAATACCTTGTTGGACAAGCAGGTACAACGTATCACCACCTTCAGATAGGGGTGGCCAAGTATCTGCTGTACTTCATGCAGCTTCCTGCCATTATTGACCAGATAAAACTCACACGCCCAAATGCTTGTGTCATCAGCACTTTCCATTCAAACAATAACACAAGCATTACAAACACCCGCAATCACCCACAAACAACGAGGTATCAATGACATAGACTATAATGGTTTTTTTTCAGTGTGATCTGTGAGGCGATAATTATAAAGAGGTATTTCGCGTCAATTATACGGGCACCGTTAATACGGGCACCTTTATAGTTTATTTTCTCTTCCATCCCTGCAAATTAAAGGATAAACCCTTCGGGTGTTTGCTTCACAAACATCTTTGAATTTACAAGGGTTGCAGAGATTTTGTTCAGTATAAGGTTTAAGGAAAATGGCGTTCAATGTTGAACCTGGGTATTAGTCATTTTTCTATTTTTAATTGTCGCGAAATCACAGTCTGTAATTGTTGCATATTCTGGCGAAGTTGAACACTGATTCCGGTCCAATGTGAACACAGATTTTTCCAACGCATGACGAGTTGTCTTTTTACTTTATTTGTTCATCTTGAGTCAATGAACTACTTCGTTTTCGCATAGATTCTCCTTTCAGTTGTAGTCGGTGTGCGTTATGCATTAATCTATCAAGAATGGCATCGGCCAGTGTGTTGTCACCGATACCGGTATACCATTGATCGGTAGGCAACTGACTGATGATCATTGTTGATGTGGCGCCATGGCGGTCATCCATAATTTCCAGCAAATCGTTACGATGTGCTGGTTTTAAGGGCTCGAGTCCCCAGTCATCAATGATCAGCAATTGCAGTTTCGCCAATAGTTTCAGTTGTTTGTGATAAGAGCCATCAGCCTTGGCTTGTGTCAACATCAGCAGTAAGCGCGACAGGCGGTAATATCGGACCGTGATTTCATGCAGGCAGGCGTTATGTCCGATGGCGCAGGCCAGATAGGTTTTGCCGCTGCCGCAAGGGCCGGTGATCAGTAGGTTTTGTCCCTTTTCAATCCAGTCAGCCTGTGCCAGTCTTGCGATCTGTGACTGGGTGATATTACGCGGATGCTGATAGTCGATATCCTGCATGCAGGCTTTGAGTTTAAAGAGAGCCTGGCGAACCAGGCGGTCTTGCTTGCGGTTTGTGCGCATGAGGTTTTCTTCATCGAGCAGCAATTGCAGGCGTTCGGTAAACGGCAGATTGTCATAAGTGCCGGTTTGTTCAAGCTGGCGCACCAGCGCATCGGCCATGCCGGAGAGTTTTAGCTGGCGCAGTTGTTGTAAAGCCTGTGTATGAGTCATGATACCGTCCTGTTAATGGTAGTCCCTGGGGCCACGGATATTTTCATGGATCTGTGGCAATTGAATATCGATATCCAGTTGTTGTGGTAATTGGTCGCGGTTGCTTTGCAGGATGGACTTGATTTGTTTGAGCCGGTAGAGCCGTTGTACATTGGCTATTTTGCAGGCTTTGTCCAGACGTTCCGGTGGATATTCCCGGCTGAGATTGAGCAGCCCCAGGCAGACACGATAGGCTTGTTCGGGGTGCGCTTTGCTGGTCAGTTGATAATCCACCCAGGTCAGTACTTCGCTGCCGATATCTTTGGCCCAGTTTTTTAACCGTCCCGGTGACCATTTCTGATGTTTCTGATGCCGGACCGGCATATGTGCCGGTAACGTTGTTGTTCCGGAGCGGTGCGCTCGAGGGTGTGAAGCGATCGGCTGACCGTTAAAGTACAGGCTGATCAGCGTTTCACTGGCGTGCAGTTGTAGATATTCGCCAACATACTGGTGTGGAACCGAGTACTGGTGTTGCCGGTATTGAACATGGTAATCGATATTGACCTTGACGGTTTTGATATCGACATAGCTGTAGGGATTTGCCGGTAATGGCTGCAGAACCGGCTTGTCGAGTTGTTCAAAAGCCTGTTGGCGATTACCGGGCAATTGTTTGAAAGACCTGTGGTTCAAGTCATTGAGCAGACTGGCAATACAGTGGTTGAGTTCTGCCAGACTGAAGAAGGTTTGCCTGCGCAGCTTTGCCAGTATCCAGCGTTCAACAATCTGTACAGCCACTTCCACCTTGGCCTTGTCTTTGGGTTTGTAAGGCCGTGCCGGGATCACCGCGACCTGGTAATGAGCGGCCCATTGCTGGTAGCTGGGATTTAAATCAGGATCATAGCGACAAGGCTTGCTGACGCCGGATTTAAGATTGTCGGGCACAATGATCTCAGGACAGCCACCAAAGAATTCCAGCATACGGCTCTGGCTGGCCAGCCACTCAGGCAGTGTCTGTCCAGCCGTGGCCTCGGCGTAGGTATAGTTGGATGCGCCCAGTGTGCCGACAAAGATCTGGGCCTGACGGATTTCGCCACTGGCCGCGTCAATGATCGGTA
>NZ_FOIA01000049.1 GCF_900111605.1 Nitrosomonas marina
TCGGTGACGGTGAATCTGATAGCGCCGATTGCGATGGACGAGGGTTTGCGTTTTGCGATCCGGGAAGGCGGTAGAACGGTCGGTGCCGGCGTGGTTGCCAAGATAATAGAATAATTAGAGTAAAAAATATAATTGATTGTTGAGTAGATCTGAGAGATTAGTTTAGAATTCAGCCATAGCCAACTATGGCGAATAACTTCCCATGTTAAGAAGGCCAGTAGCTCAATTGGCAGAGCGTCGGTCTCCAAAACCGAAGGTTGGGGGTTCGATGCCCTCCTGGCCTGCCAAGAATCACATGAAATCTCACTCAAGTCATTTTCATACATTGTTTGATAAGAAAACGTGAAGGGTTCATAAGCGTGAACAGATTAAAGCTTGGGCTTGTATTTTTTTTCATTTTAACCGGTGTTGTCGGGTTTACCTACTTGAGTGAAAGCGCAATGGTAATTCGTGTGCTGTCAGTGCTTGTGGGATTGCTGTTAGCAGCTTTTGTGGGACGTTATACGACGCAAGGACAAAACTTTTATTTGTTTTGTAGAGAATCCTCCGAAGAAACCAGGAAAGTAGTGTGGCCGAATCGCAAAGAAACATTGCAAACGTCGGGTGTGGTTTTTGCATTTGTGGTGGCGATGGCATTATTTTTATGGCTAATAGATGCGGCACTGATGTCGATTGTCAAGCTAATGATGGATCAGGATGTTTGACCGCATTCTTCTGGATATAAAATGAGCAAAAAATGGTATGTGGTGCATGCATATTCTGGTTTTGAGAAAAGTGTGCAGCGGGCATTGGTCGACCGTATCAACAGGGCGGATATGCAGGAAAAATTTGGACGCATTCTGGTACCCGTTGAAGAAGTGGTTGAAATGAAGGGTGGACAGAAAAATATCAGCGAGCGCAAATTTTTCCCGGGGTATGTGCTGGTTGAAATGGAAATGTCTGATGAGACGTGGCATTTGGTCAAAAATACTGACAAGGTGACTGGATTCGTAGGTGGTTCTGCAATGAAACCGACCCCGATCAGCCAAAAGGAAGTTGACAATATACTTCACCAAATTCAGGAGGGGATTGAAAAACCCAAGCCTAAAATTCTGTTTGAGCTCGGAGAAGCAGTTCGGGTGAAAGATGGACCGTTTACAGATTTTCACGGTAGCGTAGAAGACGTTAATTACGAAAAAAACAAGCTCAGGGTATCAGTATCCATATTTGGAAGACCGACGCCTGTTGAGCTTGATTTTAATCAGGTCGAAAAGTCTTAGTAGAATATTGCGGTAGTACTCGTTCAATACTAGATTGTTTCCGTTTCTGAATGTCAAATCGGTAATTGTATTTCAAACAGGGGAGAGTTTATTACTCGTGATCACCCAATTAGGAGAGCATCAGTGGCAAAAAAAATCATAGGATATATCAAGCTGCAGGTTCCTGCCGGCAAGGCTAATCCGAGTCCGCCTATTGGTCCGGCACTTGGTCAGCGTCAATTGAATATTATGGAATTCTGTAAAGCATTTAATGCAGCGACACAGAAATTGGAACCAGGTTTGCCTGTTCCTGTTGTGATCACGGCTTATGCGGATAAAAGTTTTACATTTGTGATGAAGACAACTCCTGCGTCGGTGCTTATCAAAAAAGCGGCTGGTGTTGGAAAAGGCAGTGCCAAGCCACATGTTGATAAAGTTGGAAAATTGACCAGAAGCCAGGTTGAGGAAATCGCAAAAGCTAAAACACCCGATCTAACCGCAGCAGATATGGATGCGGCAGTTCGAACAATTGCCGGCAGCGCGAGAAGTATGGGTATCGAGGTCGAGGGTATATAAAATGACACGTAAATCCAATCGATATCAGAATATTTCAGAAAAAGTAGACCGGAATAAGATTTACTTGCTAGATGAAGCATTGAGCCTGGTCAAAGATACTGCCAATGCAAAATTTGATGAATCAATCGATGTAGCTGTTAATCTCGGGATTGATGCAAAAAAATCAGACCAGGCAGTGCGTGGTTCTGTCGTATTGCCTGCCGGGACAGGTAAAACTGTTAGGGTAGCTGTGTTCGCGCAAGGTGATAATGCTAAAGCGGCAGAAGAGGCGGGTGCAGATATTGTCGGATTTGAGGATCTGGCTGCTGAAGTTAAGGCAGGAAACATTAATTTTGATGTCGCCATTGCGAGTCCGGATGCAATGCGTGTTGTAGGCCAGCTTGGCCAGATTCTTGGGCCGCGCAGTTTAATGCCCAATCCAAAAGTAGGTACTGTGACAACTGACGTGGCTACCGCCGTTAAAAATGCAAAGGCAGGGCAAGTTCAATTTCGTGCAGATAAAACAGGCATTGTGCATTGCACAATCGGTCGGGCATCTTTTGAGATTGAAGCATTGAAAAAAAATCTTGCTGCACTGGTTGATGCGTTGAATAAAGCCAAACCGGCAACTTCAAAGGGCGCATATCTGAGGCGTGTATCAGTATCCAGCACTATGGGTATTGGTGTGCGCATAGATCAGGCAACTATATTGCAGCAACAATAAACTTTGGGCCATCCGGTTGTTATTGCCTTCGAAAACCACTGGATGGGTTATCAAAGACCGTTGGGGCAGTCTGTTCACTGTAAATGCTTAAACTCTAATGAGCATGATGTTGTTGTTAAGTCGATTGTTAGAACCCAACGCAGATGGTGTACCCAAACAGGAATTTTTCCTGGTTTAAGGTCGCCAGTGTGCAGTCTTCGGAAACCAGCTGTATAAACAACTGAATCTGAAAACTGCTTTTACTGATGGAGAATGAACCTTGAGTCTTAATCTTGAAGAGAAAAAAGCCATCGTGAAAGAAGTCAGTGCACAAGTTGCAAGTGCGCAGGCTATTATCATGGCTGAGTATCGAGGAATGGAAGTTGGTCAAATGACGCAATTACGTGCAAAAGCACGTGAAGCAGGTATATATTTTCGCGTCATTAAAAACTCATTGGTGCGACGCGCTGTAGAGGGGACGCCTTATGCAGAACTTTCGGAGCATATGGTTGGCCCACTTGCGTATGGTATCAGCTCGGATCCTGTTGCTGCCGCCAAAGTTTTGCATGAATTTTCAAAAGAAAATGAAAAGTTTGTGATAAAAATTGGCGCGATGGGTGAAAGCGTAATGTCGCGGGAAGATGTAACTGCGCTGGCAGCCCTTCCGAGCCGAGACGAGTTGCTTTCAAAACTGCTGGGAACAATGCAGGCGCCAATTGCTAAATTTGTGCAAACACTGAATGAGGTGCCTACAAAATTTGTACGCGGTCTGGCAGCGGTACGTGACAGTAAATAATCACTCAATTTCTTAACAAAGATATATCAGTTATATTTATCAGCTTATAACCAGGAGAAAATAATGGCAGTATCCAAAGATGAAATTTTAGATGCAATAGCAAATATGACAGTGCTTGAACTGTCAGAGCTTATTAAAGAAATGGAAGAAAAATTCGGCGTTTCAGCAGCGGCAGCAGCTGTTGCAGTAGCAGCGCCGAGTGGCGGTGGTGGTGGCGGTGGACCGGCTGCCGCTGAACAAACTGAGTTTACCGTTATGTTGACTGCGGCAGGTTCAAGCAAGGTAAATGTAATTAAGGTGGTTAGAGCAGTTACGGGTCTGGGATTGAAAGAAGCCAAGGATTTGGTCGATGGCGCACCGAAACCAATCAAGGAAGGTGTTTCAAAAGAAGACGCCGAAGCTATCCAAAAACAACTGGTTGAAGCAGGCGCAACCTGCGAAATCAAATAATTTTATTGCTAGACGTAGTAAGGCTGGCTGCAAATTTTGCTGCCAGCCTTTGGTGTTTCATTTGTCTGATGTTTTCAGATTCATCTGTGTTTTAGTACTTTCCGTAGTTCTTTATTCTTTTCTCCCGGAGAAAATCAATGGGTTATTCGTTCACTGAGAAAAAACGTATCCGTAAAAGTTTTGCTAAACGGGATAGTGTCCTGCCTATTCCCTTTCTTCTTTCAACTCAGCTCGAATCCTACGCTTCTTTTTTGCAAGAGCATACACCAATTAATAAACGAAAAGACCAAGGTTTGCAAGCTGCCTTTAATTCTATTTTTCCTATTGAAAGTCATACCAAAAACGCGCGCCTGGATTTTATAAGCTATGAATTGGGTGCGCCGGTTTTTGACGTTAAAGAATGCCAGCAGCGCGGTTTAACCTATGCATCGTCCTTGCGGGCTAAGGTGAGATTGACAATCATGGACAAAGAAATATCCAAACCGACAGTTAAGGAGGTGAAAGAGCAGGAAGTTTATATGGGTGAAATCCCATTGATGACCAATACGGGGTCATTCGTGATAAATGGAACTGAACGCGTCATTGTTTCACAGTTACACCGTTCGCCAGGCGTGTTTTTTGAGCATGATCGTGGCAAAACCCATTCGTCAGGTAAATTGCTTTTTTCTGCACGAATTATTCCCTATCGTGGTTCATGGCTTGATTTCGAATTTGATCCAAAGGATTGTCTGTTTTTCAGAATTGATCGCCGCCGCAAAATGCCTGTGACAACATTGCTTAAAGCGATAGGTTATACGGTTGAGCAGATACTGGAAGAGTTTTTTATTTTTGATGGATTTTCCTTCAATGGCAATTCCATTTCTTTTGATCTTATACCCGAGCGTTTGAGAGGCGAAATAGCCAGTTTTGATATTAAAACCAGTGATAGTAAAGTAATTGTACAAAAAGACAAACGAATAACGGCAAGGCATATCCGTGAATTGCAGGAAGCCAAGATGAATCAGCTTGAAGTACCTGAAGAATTTTTACTTGGCAGGATACTTGCTCATAATGTAATTGATCAGAAGACGGGGGAAATTATTGCATCGGTCAATGATGAAATTACCGATGACATGCTGGTCAAGTTCAAAGAAGCGGATATTCGCAAAATCAATACATTGTATGTCAATGATCTGAATTATGGTCCATATATTTCCCAGACACTCAAAATCGATGAAACAATAGATGAGACAACGGCTCAGGTTGCTATTTATCGGATGATGCGTCCTGGAGAGCCACCAACAGAAGAGGCCGTCAAGGCTTTATTTGGAGGCCTGTTTTATTCTTCTGATCGCTATGATTTATCTGTGGTAGGCAGAATGAAGTTTAATCGTCGTGTAGGCAGGGAAGAATTGACCGGTTCACAAACTTTATCAAATGAAGATATTGTAGCAGTTATTAAAATTCTCGTGGAATTACGAAACGGTCGTGGTGAAATAGATGATATAGACCATTTGGGCAACCGTCGTGTCAGATCTGTAGGCGAGCTGGCTGAAAATCAATTCAGGTCAGGTTTAGTACGTGTTGAACGTGCTGTAAAAGAGCGGTTGAGTCAGGCAGAATCTGAAAATTTAATGCCACACGATTTGATCAATGCAAAACCGGTATCTGCTGCGGCGCGTGAGTTTTTTGGGTCCAGCCAGTTGTCACAGTTTATGGACCAGACGAATCCGCTATCGGAGATCACGCATAAACGCCGAATATCGGCATTGGGTCCTGGCGGACTAACGCGTGAACGAGCGGGTTTTGAAGTACGGGATGTTCATCCGACGCATTATGGCCGCGTTTGTCCTATTGAGACACCCGAAGGGCCAAATATCGGTTTGATCAACTCACTTGCCTTGTATGCGCGTACCAATGAGTACGGTTTTATCGAAACACCCTATCGCAAGGTGATGGACGGCCGTGTAACCGATGAAATTCATTATTTGTCTGCGATTGAGGAAGGTAAATTTATCATAGCTCAGGCCAACGCAGCGCTTGATGGGGACGGAAAATTCGTCAGTGAGATCGTATCGTGCCGGCATAAAAATGAATTTACTCTTTCTTCTCCCGAACGTATTGAGCACGTTGATGTGGCGCCAGCGCAAATTGTGTCTGTGGCAGCTTCACTCATACCGTTCCTGGAACATGATGATGCTAACCGTGCATTAATGGGATCGAACATGCAGCGTCAGGCTGTACCTTGCTTGCGTGCGGAAAAACCACTGGTTGGTACGGGGATCGAGCGTGTTGTGGCTGTTCATTCCGGTACGACTGTGCGAGCTGATCGGGGGGGAATTGTCGATTACGTTGATGCAAGCAGAATTGTTGTGCGTGTTCACGATGCTGAAACAAGTGCCGGGGAAGTGGGTGTCGATATCTATAACCTGATCAAATATACGCGTTCCAATCAGAATACGAATATTAATCAGCGACCACTTGTAAAAACCGGTGATCAGATTGCAAAAGGTGATGTGATTGCAGACGGTGCTTCAACAGATATGGGTGAACTGGCGCTGGGACAAAATATGCTTGTGGCATTCATGCCGTGGAATGGATATAACTTTGAGGACTCGATTCTAATTTCAGAGCGGATAGTTTCGGAAGATCGTTTTACTTCAATCCATATTGAAGAGCTATCCGTTGTCAGTCGCGATACTAAGCTTGGTACTGAAGAGATTACATCTGATATCCCCAATTTATCAGAACAGCAGCTAGGTCGCTTGGATGAATCCGGCATTGTTTATATCGGTGCAGAAGTAGAGGCAGGTGATGTACTTGTCGGTAAAGTGACGCCAAAAGGAGAAACCCAGTTAACGCCGGAAGAAAAACTATTACGAGCCATATTCGGGGAAAAAGCCTCTGATGTTAAGGATACATCCTTACGGGTGCCGTCCGGTATCTCTGGAACTGTTATTGATGTGCAGGTATTTACGCGAGAAGGAATCGAACGCGATAAACGTGCACAGCAAATCATTGACGATGAGCTCAGCAGATACAAGAAAGACCTGGCCGATCAGATGCGGATTGTGGAAGAAGATGCATTTGCGCGAATTGAGCGTTTGCTGATCGGTAAGTCGGCTACGGGCGGTCCTCAAAAAATTAAAAGAGGGACGACAATTACAGCTGAATATTTGCACAATATGGATCCCCATTTCTGGTTTGATATTCGTTTGTCGGATGAAGAGGCAAGTATTCAACTCGAACAGATGCGTGAAAGCATGGCGCTGAAACGAAAAGCTTTTGATGAAGCTTTCGAAGAGAAAAAGAAGAAACTCACCCAGGGTGATGAGTTGCCGCCCGGCGTTCAAAAAATGGTAAAGATTTACATTGCAGTTAAAAGGCGCCTGCAACCCGGCGATAAAATGGCTGGGCGCCATGGTAATAAAGGTGTGATTTCAAAAATAGTACCGCTTGAAGATATGCCTTACATGGCTGATGGAACACCAGTGGATGTTGTGCTGAATCCATTAGGCGTGCCGTCGCGAATGAATGTAGGACAGATTCTTGAGGTTCATTTAGGCTGGGCTGCAAAGGGGTTGGGTAGAAAAATTGAAAAGATGTTGCAAGAACAAAAGAGTGCGGCTGAATTAAAAACTTTTCTGGACAGAATTTATAACAAAAGCGGCAAAAAAGAAGAGATTGATTCGTTAAAAGATGAAGAAATTTTATCGCTGGCCCAAAATCTAACTCAAGGTGTTCCATTTGCAACCCCCGTTTTTGACGGAGCTACTGAGGAAGAAATTAAAAACATGCTCGAGCTCGCTGATTTGCCACGTTCAGGCCAGATTACACTTTACGATGGACGGACTGGGGAAGCATTTGATCGCCCGGTGACTGTCGGCTACATGCATGTCTTGAAGCTTCATCATCTGGTTGACGACAAAATGCATGCGCGTTCAACAGGTCCATACAGTCTTGTTACACAACAACCGCTAGGTGGTAAGGCCCAGTTTGGAGGCCAGCGGTTTGGTGAAATGGAGGTCTGGGCGCTGGAGGCCTATGGCGCGTCCTATACACTGCAGGAAATGCTCACTGTCAAATCCGATGATGTAACGGGGCGTACAAAAGTATATGAAAGCATAGTCAAGGGAGATCATAAAATTGATGCAGGTATGCCAGAATCATTTAATGTACTGGTAAAAGAAATACGCTCACTGGGAATGGATATTGATCTGGAGCAGGATTAATTGCCAGGACTTAAAAGTGACACCATTTTGAAGGTAAGGCTTTCTACGATAGAACGTGAAAGCTGCAAATATTCAATAATTGTATTGCCTCTTGAAAAACAGGAGTGACAGATGAAAGCACTGCTAGACTTATTTAAACAGGTTACCCACAAAGAAGAATTCGATGCGATTCGTATCGGCCTTGCATCGCCAGAAAAAATTCGTTCATGGTCATATGGTGAAGTCAAAAAACCTGAAACTATTAATTATCGTACATTCAAACCCGAAAGAGATGGCCTTTTTTGTGCAAAAATCTTTGGTCCTGTAAAAGACTATGAATGCTTGTGTGGTAAATACAAGCGCCTCAAGCATCGTGGTGTAATTTGTGAGAAGTGTGGTGTTGAAGTGACATTGTCCAAAGTACGCCGTGAGCGTATGGGACATATTGAGTTGGCATCACCTGTCGCACATATATGGTTTTTGAAATCCCTGCCTTCACGTCTGGGTATGGTGCTGGACATGACATTGCGTGATATTGAACGTATTCTTTATTTTGAAGCATATGTTGTGACAGACCCTGGAATGACACCGCTGATCCGTTGCCAGTTGTTGACGGAAGATGATTATTTGGCTAAAACCGAAGAATATGGCGATGATTTTAGTGCTGCCATGGGTGCTGAAGCTGTACGGGATTTATTGGCTAATCTTGATATACATGAAGAAATAGATAACCTGCGCCGTGAAATGGAGAGCACGGGTTCAGAAACCAAAATTAAAAAAATATCCAAACGGCTGAAAGTTCTTGAGGCCTTCAATAAATCGGGTATTAAGCCTCAGTGGATGATATTATCTGTTCTGCCAGTGTTGCCCCCAGATTTGAGGCCGCTGGTACCCTTGGATGGCGGGCGATTTGCAACATCGGATCTGAATGATCTTTACCGGCGTGTGATAAACAGGAACAATCGCTTAAAGCGTTTGCTGGAACTAAAAGCTCCGGAGATTATTGTCAGAAATGAGAAGCGTATGTTGCAAGAGGCAGTCGATTCTTTGCTGGATAACGGCCGAAGGGGTAAAGCAATGACTGGCGCAAACAAGCGTGCTTTAAAGTCGCTGGCTGATATGATCAAAGGTAAGGGTGGTCGCTTCCGCCAGAATCTCTTGGGCAAGCGCGTGGACTATTCCGGACGTTCGGTAATTGTTGTTGGCCCACAGCTCAAACTTCATCAGTGTGGTCTGCCTAAAAAAATGGCGCTTGAATTGTTTAAGCCTTTTATTTTTAACAGGCTTGAAGTAATGGGAATCGCCAGCACCATTAAAGCAGCGAAGCGCGAAGTGGAGAATGAGAGCCCGGTCGTCTGGGATATTCTCGAAGAGGTCATCAGAGAACACCCGGTGATGCTCAACCGTGCACCAACACTGCATCGTCTAGGCATCCAGGCATTTGAGCCGGTGCTGATTGAAGGCAAGGCCATTCAATTACATCCTTTGGTCTGCGCTGCATTCAATGCCGACTTTGATGGAGACCAAATGGCGGTTCATGTGCCATTGTCTCTTGAAGCACAGATGGAATGCAGAACCTTGATGATGTCAACCAATAATGTATTATCACCTGCAAATGGTGAACCCATAATTGTACCTTCTCAAGATATTGTGCTGGGTTTGTATTACACGACACGCGAAAAAGTGGGTGCCCGCGGAGAAGGCATGTTTTTTTCGGATATCAGTGAGGTTTCGCGCGCCTATGAAAGCCGCCAGGTTGAATTAAACGCCAGAATAAATGTTCGTATCAAGGAATATGATACAGATACAGATGGTGAACAACGCGAAAAAATAACTCGTTATGAAACAACAGTGGGACGTACACTGCTGTTTGAAAATTTTCCACCTGGACTGCCGTTTTCATTACTGAACAAAACCCTCAAGAAAAAGGAAATTTCAAGACTGATCAATGCCAGTTTTAGACGCAGTGGATTGAGGGAAACTGTTATTTTTGCAGATAAACTTATGTATGCCGGTTTTAGCTACGCTACCAAGGCTGGTATTTCAATCTGTGCAGATGACATGTTGATACCTAAGCAGAAAAGCGATCTGATTGCTGCTGCAGAGAAAGAAGTGAAAGAAATAGAAGGGCAATATACTTCTGGATTGGTGACTCAGGGTGAACGTTACAATAAAGTCGTTGATATCTGGGGGCGAGCAGGTGATCAGGTTGCCAAGGCCATGATGGAGCAACTAGGGGTCGAGCGCGTGCTTGAGCAAGAAACAGGTCAAGTGAAACTGGATGAATCTGGCAATGAAGTACTGCAAGAATCGTTTAATTCAATTTACATGATGGCGGATTCCGGAGCTCGGGGTTCAGCAGCACAAATACGACAGCTGTCCGGTATGCGTGGTTTAATGGCAAAACCTGATGGTTCTATTATTGAAACACCTATAACAGCAAATTTCCGCGAAGGCCTGAATGTATTGCAGTATTTTATTTCTACACACGGTGCACGCAAGGGCCTGGCTGATACTGCCCTGAAAACGGCAAACTCTGGTTATTTAACACGCCGTTTAGTAGACGTCACGCAGGATTTGGTAGTGACAGAGGAAGATTGTAATACAGTTGAAGGTGTCAACATGAAAGCGCTCATTGAAGGCGGTGAAATCATAGAGGCGCTGCGTGAACGTATATTAGGACGCGTTATCGTAAACGATGTAGTCAATCCTGAAAACCAGGAAGTGTTATATCCTGCAGGAACCCTGCTTGATGAGACAGCCGTTGACCTTATTGAATCATATGGAATTGATGAAGTAAAAGTGCGTACCCCGCTGACATGTGAAACACGTTATGGTTTATGCGCCAAATGTTATGGCAGGGATCTGGGTCGCGGATCACTTGTGAATGTAGGTGAGGCTGTTGGTGTGATAGCAGCACAATCCATTGGTGAGCCAGGTACACAATTAACCATGCGCACATTCCATATTGGTGGTGCTGCATCACGGACAGCGGTTGCGAGTCAAGTAGAAAGTAAATCGAGCGGCGTTGTACAATATTCCTCGACAATGCGATATGTGACCAACGCACAAAATGAGTTAATCGCAATTTCACGTAGTGGTGAAGTTGTAATTACCGATGAAAATGGCCGTGAACGTGAGCGCCACCGAGCACCTTATGGTGCAACATTGCTTGTTCGCGACGGTGAAAGTGTTAAAGCCGGACAGATACTGACAACCTGGGATCCGCACACACGTCCTATCATTACAGAATATACCGGAAAGGTACGTTTTGAGAATGTCGAAGAAGGCGTGACAGTTGCAAAGCAAATAGATGAAGTAACCGGTCTGTCAACACTTGTTGTTATTGATCCAAAAAGACGTGGTGTGATTCAATCCAAAGGGCTGCGTCCGCTGGTCAAGTTTCTTGATGATGAGGGTCAGGAAATCAAGATTGCGGGAAGCAATCAACCTGTCAGCATTACATTCCAAATTGGATGTATTATCACGGTACGCGATGGGCAGCAAGTAAGCGTGGGTGAGGTTATTGCACGTATTCCGCAAGAAACTTCCAAAACCAGAGATATCACAGGCGGACTACCGCGAGTTGCGGAATTGTTTGAAGCCCGTTCACCCAAAGATGCGGGTATGCTGGCCGAAGTGACAGGCAATGTGTCATTTGGCAAGGATACCAAAGGTAAACAACGCCTTGTTATCACCGACCTGGAAGGTGTTGCTCATGAGTATCTAATTCCCAAAGACAAGCATGTGATGGCGCATGATGGCCAGGTTGTGAACAAAGGTGAAGTGATTGTTGATGGTCCTGCAGATCCGCGGGATATTCTCAGATTGCAGGGTGTCGAAGCGCTGGCACGTTATATTACTGATGAAGTGCAGGATGTTTATCGGTTACAGGGTGTAAAAATTAATGATAAGCATATTGAAGTTATTGTACGTCAAATGCTCAGGAGGGTACAGATCATCAGTACGGGCGATTCGTCCTTCATACAAGGAGAACAAGTGGAGCGCGCAGATTTGTTGATTGAGAATGAGCGGTTAATAGCCGAGAAAAAAACACCAGCAACGTATGAATATATGTTACTTGGTATTACAAAAGCTTCGTTGTCGACAGATTCATTTATATCTGCTGCATCGTTCCAGGAAACGACGCGGGTTTTAACCGAGGCTGCTATTATGGGTAAAAAGGATGAGTTAAGAGGCTTGAAGGAAAATGTTATAGTCGGGCGACTGATTCCTGCAGGGACAGGTTTGTCGTTTCACAATACACGAAAAAAACAGGTCGAATTACCTGATTTGAATCAGGATGTGACAATAGCAAGTGAAAGTAACGAACAGACAATTTGATCTGAAAGATGTAAATGAATTCAATTTTCTTGACAGGGTGAACCTGACTGAGTAGTCTTTGAGAAGGGAAGCGGATTATTGGGGAAGGACAGGTCATGCTGTGTGCTGAGTCCTGGAGTGGTTTGGCTTGTAATTTGAAAGCCGGTTGCTGGAGGTTTGAGTGGAAGGCGATACAGCAATGACGGGTTTGTAAGCGGCTGACTGTGGATTGACCGTTG
>NZ_FOIA01000048.1 GCF_900111605.1 Nitrosomonas marina
ATACCGCACCGGTTGATTGGCGTTTTAGCACTGAGGATGCAAGGATAAAGCTAAAGAGACTTTATCCTAATTTATTAAGTTGAAGGAGTACTAGTAGTGAAATTCAAATTTGCTTGTCAGTGTTCTCTTCGTTGATGAAAAAAATCACACAAGTTCTCCCAGTGCGTTTGCTAATGCTTTGAGGAATCTTTGATTTTCCGATTCGAGCCCGACGGTAACTCTCAGATGATGCGGCATTTCGTAAATGCCCAGCGGTCGAACTATAACGCCCTGGCGCAACAGGTTTTGAAAAACAAGACTTGTGTTTGCGGCGTCACCTTCGACTCTGAATGTAATGAAATTGCCATACGATGGAATATATTCGATGCCGAGTTTGCGGAATCCATCGGTGAGTTGCAGCATGCCTGCGCGATTGAGCGCATACGAGCGCTGGATGAATTCTCTATCCTGCAGTGCTGCAAGGGCGCCGACCAGTCCGATGCTGTTGACGTTAAATGGTTGGCGTACACGGTTCATGAGATTGGCAACTTGCGGATGCGCGAGACCGAAACCAACGCGTATACCGGCGAGCCCATAGACCTTGGAGAAAGTGCGTGTGATAATCAGATTGGGGAATCGCTTGAGCCAGTTGATACTGTCAGACTGGTTGGCCGGAGGCAGATATTCATTGTAGGCTTCGTCAAGAACGACTAGCACATCTTTTGACACGCGTTCCATGAAACGCAATAAATCATCGGCGGATGATAATGTACCGGTTGGGTTGTTAGGGCTGGCGATGAACACCATACGTGTTTCCTGCGTGATAGCGTCAAGCATGGCCGGCAAATCATGGCCGTATTCCCTTGCTGACACGGAAATACCGTTGGCACCAATTGTTTGTGTCACAAGGGGATAGACCGCAAATGCATGTTGAGAATATACGGCAGCTGCACCAGGTTTGAGGAACACGCGTGCTGCGAGATCGAGTACGTCATTAGAACCGTTGCCGAGAACGATTTGCTCGGTATCAACTGCATACAGCTTGGATAACGCTTGTTTAAGCTCAAAACCGCTGCCGTCCGGATAGCGGGCGGCATCATGTAATGCATGAATCATGGCTTCAAGCGCTAATGGGCTGGTCCCCAGTGGATTTTCATTGGAAGCCAGTTTTACAATGTTGCGTTCATCAAGTCCCATTTCTCTAGCCAGTTCTGATATGGGTTTGCCAGGCTGGTAGGGATGTATAGCGCGTATATATTCCGGTGCAAAATCACATAGATTCATAATGTTCAGTTTTTGTCGATAATTATAAAGCTGGTAAATGTGTATAGTTGGTGAATTCCAGGCTGTCGGGTGCATCCTAGGATGCCGGATATGATCCAAGAATTTTCAGGAATGCGGCTTTTTCATTAAGTTCCTTGAGCGCTTCTGCAACATTGGCGTCTTTTTGATGGCCTTCGATATCGACAAAAAAAACATACTGCCATAGATGAGTACGTGAAGGGCGGGATTCGAGACGAGTCATACTGACATTGTGGACAGAAAACGGCGTCAATAATTTATGAATGGCACCCGCATAATTACCCGTAGACATGACTAAAGACGTTTTATCTCTACCGGAAGGCTCTACCTTCTGGGCTCCGAGCACTAGGAAGCGCGTGGTGTTTTTAGAGTCATCTTCGATATTTTCTGCGCAGATTTTTAGTCCGTAAAAATCCGCTGCTCTTTTGCCAGCGATGGCAGCAGCATGCGAGTCTTGTGCGGCCAAGCGGGCAGCATCAGCATTACTACTGGTATTGATATAGGCTGTGTTGGAAATTCCGGGCAGCTTTGTCTGCAGCCAGTGATGACATTGTGCAAAAGATTGCGGGTGAGAATATATTTTTTCAATTTTTGTCAGATCAGTTTGTAAAGCCATCAGAGATTGATGTACAGGTAGCTGGATTTCTCCACAGACTGTCAGCGAAGTTTGCAGCAAGAGATCCAGTGTCCGGCCTACCGCGCCTTCGGTAGAATTCTCTACCGGCACCACGCCATAGCCTGCATTGCCGGATTCAACATTGCGAAATACTGCATCAATAGAATCACATGGAAGTGTGGTAAAGGCGCCACCAAAGCGCCTGGTCGCTGCCTCTTCCGAGAATGTACCTTGTGGTCCCAGACAGGCCACTGTCATTGGTTTTTCCAGTGCCCGGCAAATCGACATGATTTCTGTGAATAGCTGGGCTATGCGCGCATTATCCAGCGGCCCGGGATTATCCTGTTTTACTCGTGCCAGTATCTGTGCTTCACGTTCCGGTCGGTAAATTATGTTGCTTTTTTTAATCAAGCCGATTTGCTGGGCGAGTGCAGCGCGCTTATTGACGAGTTGCAGTATTTCGTTGTCAATTTTATCAATCTCGTTGCGTAACTGTTTTAATTGTTCAAGAGTCATAGGATTGATCAATTAACCTGTCGAGTCGGGAAAGGCACATAGCGTGCAGATAGCACGCCTGAAATCGAAGCGATTTTGTTAATTAACTGCAGTGGAACCGGGCTGTCAACATCGACCAGCGTATAAGCCATTTCACCTCGAGATTTGTTTACCATGTTATGAATGTTCAATCCGGCTTTTGCCAGATCTGTAGAAATCTGTCCTACAATATTGGGCACATTCTCATTGGATACTGCAATCCGATAGGACGATTCCCGTTCCATACTGGTATTGGGGAAATTAACGGTATTGGTGATGTTGCCGTTTTGCAGAAAATCGACCAGCTGATTCACAACCATTACCGCACAGTTTTGTTCCGCTTCCAATGTGGAAGCACCTAGATGCGGCAAGGTGACGACGGACTCATGACGCTGTAATTTACGGCTTGGAAAGTCGCATACATATGATTTTATTTTTCCCGACGAAATCCCGGCCAGTACTGCCTCTTCATCAACAATCGCATTACGTGAAAAATTCAGCAAAATTGCGCCTCGCTTCATATTGCTGATGCTTTTTTCATTGATAAGGTGGCGGGTGGCATCAAGTAATGGCACGTGTACGGTGATAAAATCACTGGCACGCAACAATGCTTCAATACTCTGTGCTTTTTTGACTTCTGACGACAAACTCCAGGCGGATTCAACTGTGATGTTAGGATCATATCCGACGACCTTCATGCCGAGTTTAAGCGCCGCATCGGCGACCAGCCTGCCTATTTCACCCAGGCCGACTATGCCGAGTGTGCGTCCTGGTAACTCTATACCCGAAAAGCGTTTTTTTTCACGTTCTGCGAGTGTATGCAGGGTATCGTCATCACCTTGCAACGTTTCGACATAACGCAGTGCGGGCAACAGATTTCGTGCGGCCAGAAATAAACCTGCAAGCACCAGTTCTTTAACAGCATTGGCATTGGCGCCTGGGGTGTTGAATACAGGGATACCGCGTTCACTCATCGCCTTGACCGGAATGTTGTTGGTGCCTGCACCAGCACGCCCAATGGCCAGTATTGTTCGGGGAACATCCATGTTCAGCATATTGTGCGATCGGACCAGAATGGCGTCTGGTTGTGCGATATTCTCACCGATCTGGTAATTGTCTCTGGGGAAACATTCCAGTCCTGCGGAAGCAATATGATTCAAAGTCAGAATCTTGAAGACTGTTTGTTGATACTCAGGCATTTTTTTTTGCAAACTCTTTCATAAATTCAACCAATTGTGCAACGCCATCGATAGGCATGGCGTTATATAGCGATGCACGCATACCGCCTACAGAGCGATGACCTTTCAGCTGGATCAGGCCGTTTGCTTCGGCTTGTTCCAGAAACATGTTGTCCAGTGCGGGATCTTTCAGCGTAAATGGAATGTTCATTCGGGATCGATCATGCTTGGCGACAGGGCACTGGTAAAATTCACAGGCATCTATTAGTTCATAAAGCAGCGCTGCTTTGCGAATGTTGGTTTGTTCAATAGCCGCGAGACCGCCTTGCCGCTTTAACCATTTTGTCACCAGCCCCGTAATGTAAATTGCGTAGGTAGGGGGCGTGTTATACATGGAGTTATTGTTGATGTGCACCTGGTAATCAAACAGTGTTGGTGTTCCCGGTTGTGCGAAGCCAGCTAGGTCTTCACGGATAATGACTATTACCAGACCCGCTGGTCCAAGATTTTTCTGTGCTCCTGCGTAAATCAGTCCATACCGGGTTACATCCAGCGGGCGCGATAGAATATTTGAAGACATATCGGCTACTACCGGTACATCATTTTTATTGGCAGGAAATTCCGGTGACCAATGATACTCAACACCACCAATAGTTTCATTGGATGTCAGGTGTATGTATGCCGCATTACTATCAAGACGCCACTGGTCTTGTGCTGGAACATACGTAAAACGGGCGTTTTCGGAAGAAGCGGCAATATTGACCTGACAGTAACGTTTTGCTTCTTTTATGGCTTTATCAGACCATTGCCCGGTATGAATGTAATCGGCTTTGGTTTTACCGCGAAGCAAATTCATGGGCACCATTGAAAACTGGCTGGAAGCGCCGCCCTGAAGAAATAATAGTTTGTAGTTAGACGGAATGTTGATCAGTTCGCGTAAATCTTGCTCCAGAGCCTCTATGATCGAGGTAAATTCTCGACCGCGGTGACTCATTTCCATAACCGACATGCCGCTTCCATGCCAGTCCAGCATTTCTTCGCGTGCCTGTTGCAAAACTTCCCTGGGTAATACTGCAGGGCCTGCGCTAAAGTTATAGGTTTGATTCATATATATCGTGCCTAGAAGACTATTTGGTTTGTTTGAATTAACGAAAACTCTTTGTCTTATTATTCCTCTGTGCTTTCAATAACTTTCTCTAACCCTGCCAGTTTTTCTCCTTCGTCGAGATTTATCAGCGTGACACCCTGGGTAGCACGGCTCATTTCCCGAACTTCGTTGACGCGTGTTCGTATCATGACGCCTCCGGATGTGATCAGCATAATTTCATCATCGGGTTTGACAAGTTTTGCCGTGACGACCTTGCCGTTGCGCTTGCTTGTTTTAATAGCAATCATGCCCTGTGTTCCACGGCTATGTCGCGTGTATTCGCCGATCGGTGTACGTTTTCCGTAGCCATTTTCGGTTACAGTCAGAACGGTTTGAGTTTCGTCCTCTGCAACAAGCAATGAAATGACTTTTTGTCCCGGACCCAGCTTCATACCGCGTACGCCGCGAGCACTACGACCCATTGGGCGTACGTCATTTTCATTAAAGCGCATGGCCTTGCCATTATCGGAAAACAGCATCACGTCGGAGTGACCATTTGTCAATGCAACACCGATTAGATAATCGTCTTCGTTTAATCCGATGGCGATAATACCATTGCTGCGAGGTCTCGAAAATTCAGATAAGGGTGTTTTCTTAACGGTTCCTGATGCCGTCGCCATGAAAACAAACCAATTCTCGTCAAATGTTTTGACAGGTAGAATGGCATTGATTTTTTCGTCATCTTCCAGCTGAACCAGATTTATGATTGGTTTTCCGCGAGATGTTCGTCCGCCCAGTGGTACTGAGTATACTTTTATCCAGTAAACACGCCCGCGACTGGAAAAACACAAAATATAATCATGTGTATTGGCAATAAATAGATTGTCAATAAAATCATCTTCTTTGGTACTAGCGGCCTGTTTGCCACGTCCGCCGCGTTTTTGTGCACGGTATTCGTCAAGTATTTGTGATTTAATATAGCCGGTGTGGGAAAGTGTAACGACTACATCTGCAGGAGCAATGAGATCTTCGATACTCAGATCCTGCGTGTCGATAATAATTTCACTACGGCGTTTGTCGCCAAACTGCTGCCGTATGGTTTCAAGCTCGTCGCTGATAATGCTAGTAATTCTTCCGGGGGTGGCCAGAATGTCCAGAAAGTCAACAATTTTGTCCATCACGTCTTTATATTCGTCAACAATTTTGTCTTGTTCGAGGCCGGTCAGTCGCTGTAGGCGTAAGTCCAGAATAGCCTGTGCCTGTACGTCGGAAAGCCGGTAGCCCTGCGATTGCAGTCCAAAATCAGGCGCCAGTCCTTCCGGGCGCAATGTTTGTATGTCGGCCACGGCTCTTGCGAGCATTTCTTCGACCAGTGCAGAACGCCATGTTCTTGACATGAGTGCTTTCTTGGCATCTGAAGGTGTTGCAGATGATTTGATGAGCGCAATGATTTCATCAACATTAGATAGCGAAACGGCCAGCCCTTCGAGTATGTGCCCCCGTTCACGCGCCTTTTTGAGTTCAAATACGGTTCTTCGTGTAACTATCTCGCGTCGGTGGCGAAGAAAGGCAGCGAGAATTTGCTTTAAATTCAGTTGTCGTGGCTGACCATCCAGCAAGGCAACCATGTTCATGCCAAACGTATCCTGCATTTGTGTATCTTTATACAGCTTATTGAGGATAACTTCGGGAAGTTCGCCACGTTTTAGTTCAATGACAATGCGCATGCCAGATTTATCTGATTCATCGCGCAAATCAGAAATCCCTTCTATTTTTTTATCACGAACCAATTCACCAATTCGCATGAGTAAGTTGGCCTTATTAACCTGATAGGGCAATTCATCAACTATGATGGCTTGGCGACTGCCTTTGTCCAGGTCTTCAAAATGCGTACGTGCGCGCATCACAACCCGGCCACGTCCCGTACGATATCCATCATGCACACCGTTGATGCCATATATGATACCGGCAGTTGGAAAATCGGGTGCAGGGATGCATTCGATCAGCTCCTCGACACTGACTTCAGGGTTTTTCAGAAGTTTCAGACTTGCTTCAATCACTTCATTCAGATTATGTGGCGGTATATTGGTTGCCATGCCCACCGCGATGCCAGAGGATCCGTTGATCAGGAGATTGGGTATTTTGGTTGGCAGAATAAGAGGTTCTTGCTCTGATTCATCATAATTGGGTCCGAAATCAACCGTTTCCTTATCCAGATCAACAAGCAATTCATGTGCAATACGTGACATACGGATTTCTGTATAACGCATAGCAGCTGCATTATCACCATCAATGGAACCAAAGTTGCCCTGGCCGTCTATCAGCATATAGCGCAAAGAGAAGTCCTGTGCCATGCGTACAATGGTATCGTAAACTGCGGTGTCGCCGTGTGGATGGTACTTACCGATAACATCACCAACGATACGGGCTGATTTTTTATATGGTCGGTTCCAGTCGTTTGATAATTCATGCATTGCAAAAAGTATGCGCCGATGGACTGGTTTAAGACCATCTCTGACATCGGGCAGTGCGCGCCCGACTATAACGCTCATTGCGTAATCGAGATATGATCGGCGCATTTCCTCTTCGAGGCTTACTGGCAGAGTTTCTTTGGCGAATTGATTCATTTTTTATGATTAATTAAGAAACAGCTGGTTAAAGTAAAAGTGCTGGCTTGGATTTCCGGCAAGTCAAAATTCTTTTATTTTACCATGTTGCAATTCTTCCTCTGGAACTTTAACGTGTCGTTGTCGAAAAAAACGATGCATGGCAAGTCGGTAAAAGAAAAAAGGCTTGAAAATACAAATGATATAGGCGAAGATTACAGCTTTTTTTAAATTTGGGTGTGGCGGGATAAGTGAATGTATCACACTGAATTAAAGTCTTAAATTTTCTCTGGATAACTTTTAAAATGTACAATGAGCGAGCAGAATAAAGACATGTCATATGTGATGAATACTTATGCGCAGCTTCCTGTCACTTTCGTGAAAGGTGAAGGTGTCTGGCTGTGGAGTGACACGGGTGAGAAATATCTTGATGCGCTGTCAGGGGTGGCCGTATGCGGATTGGGGCATTGTCATCCACGGTTGGCAGAAGCGCTGTGTAAGCAGGCTCGCACGCTGATACATACGTCCAATATTTATTTTATCGAAAAGCAGGAGCAGCTTGCTGCCAGACTGACTTCATTGTCAGGTATGGAAAAGGCTTTTTTTTGCAACTCGGGAGCTGAAGCGAATGAGGCCGCCATCAAGCTTGCGCGACTATACGGTCATAACAAGGGTGTGTCTTTGCCAACCATCGTTGTTATGGAGCGTGCATTTCACGGTCGTACTATGGCGACATTGACAGCGACTGGTAACCGTAAGGTGCAGGCGGGATTTGAACCGCTGTTGTCTGGTTTCGTGCGCGTACCATACAATAATCTGGAAGCTGTGCGGCAGGTTGCTGTTAACAACAAGAATGTGGTTGCGGTCCTGGTTGAACCGTTCCAGGGAGAGGGTGGGGTAAATATTCCGCAGGCGCATTATTTGCATGAATTGCGCATGTTATGTGATGAGTATGGCTGGCTGTTGATGCTTGATGAAGTTCAATCGGGAATCGGGCGCAGTGGAAAATGGTTTGCGTTTCAACATAGCGAAATTATCCCCGATGTAATGACGCTGGCCAAGGGCTTGGGTTCGGGTGTTCCGATTGGTGGCTGTCTGGCCCGGGGCATAGCTGCAAATACATTTAAACCGGGCAATCACGCATCAACATTCGGTGGCAACCCATTAGCGTGTACGGCCGCCATTGAAACGCTTGCAGTGCTTGAGGAAGATGGACTTATCGATCATGCCAGCGCCCTGGGAAAGTTTATTCATGATCGTCTGGAATCGCAGCTAGCTGGGCTGGATAAAGTTGTTGAGATAAGAAGCCAGGGATTGATGATTGGTATTGAGCTTGCAATGCCCTGTACTGAACTGGTGAGGAGGGCATTGGAACAGAAACTGCTAATCAATGTGACCTCTGAGAAGGTGGTTCGTTTGCTACCAGCGCTCGTTATGAAGCAGGAAGAGGCTGTTCTGGTCGTGGATACGGTCTGTCAATTAATAAAGGAGTTTGTTGTAGCTGGTTAGATGGCGTGCTTATGTGCCATCTCTCAGTCGCGACTGTTGTTATTTTATGCAATTGAAGCATTTTCTGCAGGTCACTGATTTAAGTCGGGAAGAATATGAACATTTGTTCGAACGTACCCGGTGGATGAAGCATGCGTTTAAACAATATCAACAATATTGGCCACTGGTAGATAGAACGTTGGCGATGATTTTTGACAAAAATTCAACCAGAACGCGATTGTCGTTTGAAGCTGGTATGAATCAGCTTGGAGGCACGGCAATTTACCTTTCGACACGTGATACACAACTGGGACGTGGGGAGCCGGTAGAGGATGCTGCGCGTGTGATATCACGCATGGTAGATCTGATTATGATCCGTACACATGAGCACGATATTTTGCAACGTTTTGCGCGGCATTCCCGTGTTCCTGTTATTAACGGCCTAACTGATGAATATCATCCTTGCCAGATAATGGGAGATATTTTTACCTATATAGAACACCGGGAAAATATCGCAGGTAAGAAAGTGGCTTGGATTGGTGATGTAAACAATATGTGTAATTCGTGGTTGCAAGCTGCGGAGATATTCGACTTTAAAGTTCATGTTTCCGCGCCCCCTGGTTATGAAGTCAATGCAGAAAGGATAGGCTTAGTCAGTACAAAAAATTTTGAATTGTTTTCTAGTCCGCACGATGCGGTCAAGAATGTGGATCTGGTTACGACAGATGTCTGGATCAGTATGGGTTTTGAAGCCGAGGCTGAACAGAGAAAAGCAGATTTTGCTGATTTTTGCGTGGATGCGGAAATGATGGCCCTGGCAGACAAAGATGCTGTTTTTATGCATTGCCTGCCAGCCCATCGAGGCGAGGAAGTAGCTGCAGAGGTTATTGATGGTTCTCAATCCGTTGTGTGGGAAGAGGCCGAAAATCGCCTGCACACACAAAAGGCGTTGATGGAGTATTTGCTGCTGGGGAAGATACGGCATAGTTGATTGTATGCGCTGAAAGTGCAGTTTGGTAATTCACGGATAATTACAACATGAAAAAAATAAATAAAGTAGTTCTTGCCTTTTCAGGCGGACTGGATACATCGGTTATTCTCAAATGGTTGCAGGATACCTATCAGTGCGAGGTGGTAACGTTTACTGCAGATATCGGTCAGGGTGAAGAGGTTGAGCCTGCGCGCGCAAAGGCTCAACAACTGGGCGTCAATGAAATCTATATAGAAGATCTGCGGGAAGAGTTTGTTCGTGATTTTGTTTTTCCCATGTTCAGAGCTAATGCCATATATGAAGGCGAGTATTTGTTGGGAACCAGCATAGCGCGTCCGCTTATTGCCAAAAGACAGATAGAGATTGCACAGGAGACAGGTGCGGATGCTGTGTCTCATGGTGCTACAGGAAAGGGTAATGATCAGGTACGCTTTGAATTGGGATATTATGCGCTGCAACCTGAGATCCAAATCATTGCGCCATGGCGCGAGTGGGATTTGACTTCACGGGAAAAACTTTTGAAATATGCAGAATCGCATCGTATTCCTGTCGAAATGAAAAAAAAGGAAGGATCGCCATACAGTATGGATGCTAATTTACTGCACATATCCTATGAGGGTCGTGGTCTAGAGAATCCAGCTGTTGAGCCAGAAGAGTCCATGTGGCGCTGGAGTGTTTCTCCTGAAAATGCACCGGATACAGCTGAGTATGTGGAAATTGAGTTTAAGTGCGGGGATGCGGTTGCGCTCAATGGAAACTTAATGACACCAGCGCAAGTATTAACGACACTTAATCAGCTCGGCGGAAAACATGGTATTGGAAGACTGGATCTGGTGGAAAATAGATATGTAGGTATGAAATCGCGTGGCTGTTATGAAACGCCGGGAGGAACGATTTTATTACGCGCCCACAGGGCTGTGGAATCTATTACTATGGATAGGGAAGTCGCACATCTAAAAGATGAACTGATGCCGCGATACGCTGCGTTAATTTATAATGGATACTGGTGGAGCCCGGAGCGTAAAACATTGCAAGCTCTGATTGATGGAACACAACAAGATGTTAATGGGTGGGTAAAACTGAAATTATATAAAGGTAATGTTATCGTTGTTGGAAGGGGTTCAAGAACACATTCATTGTTCGATGAGAATGTGGCTACATTCGAGGATGATGCGGGTGCATACAATCAGGCCGATGCTGCGGGATTTATCAGGCTCAATGCGCTTCGCTTGCGTATAGCAGCTAAAATAAAATAAACAGCATTGTCCATAATTGATACATCATTTTTGTGAGGTGGCGTGGATGCCAACATTTGACATCGTTTCAGAAGTTGATGGTCATGAAGTAAGAAATGCTGTTGATCAGGCTAATAAAGAAGTAAGCTCGAGATTTGACTTCAAGGGAACAGATGCGCGAATCGAGCAGTCTGAATTATTGCTTACTGTATATGCAGATGATGAGTTCAAGCTTGAGCAGGTTCTGGATATTCTGCGCTCAAAACTTACTAAACGAAAAATAGATGTTCGTTGCCTGGAAAAAAAACAGATAGAGAAAATTAGTGGTAACAAAGTAAAGCAGGAAGTTTGTGTCAGAACAGGATTGAACTCAGACTTGGCTAAAAAAATTGTTAAGATCCTTAAAGAAAATAAATTGAAAGTACAGGCAAGTATACAGGGTGATAGTGTTCGTGTTTCGGGAGCAAAAAAGGATATATTGCAAGAAGCAATACAAATAGTGAAGAGTTCGATCACTGATTTTCCTTTACAATATCAGAACTTCAGAGATTGATGCTGGGCTGAGAATCAATACGAATTATTATCAACGACAAACTGGAGTGTTTACGCTGAAAGGCAAGAATGGTGTATACCCTCCTTTACAGTTGTGAATCGAATAATTTATTCTTTCTGGGCGATCGAACTAAACCTTGACACAAACTGGAAAACCCCATAAAATCCGCAGTCTTTTCTATCGCACAAGCACTTAGAATCGAAATCAAAAGAACTGGTGCGGTAATACCTATCCGCTGAAAGTGGTAGCAAAAAAATCTAAGTAAATAAGGTTGGACGGCTTTTGCCGTCCCAGTTTTTTTAGGACATAGTAATATGCCGACTATTAGTCAATTAGTACGCAAGCCGCGCGAAGCAAAGCGCGTAAAAAGTAATGTGCCTGCGCTAGAAAGTTGCCCGCAGAAAAGAGGCGTTTGTACAAGGGTTTACACCACAACGCCAAAGAAACCAAACTCAGCGCTGCGAAAAGTGGCCAGGGTCAGGCTGACAAATGGTTACGAGGTATCAAGTTATATTGGCGGTGAAGGGCATAATCTGCAGGAGCATTCAGTAGTTCTGATCCGTGGCGGCAGGGTGAAAGATCTGCCTGGTGTACGCTATCACACAGTAAGGGGTAGTTTAGATACTGCGGGTGTGAAGGACCGCAAACAGGCGCGATCCAAATATGGCTCGAAAAAGCCTAAAACTGCTTAATGATTTATTACCCCAAAGGATAGAGAATAATGCCAAGACGTAGAGAAGTGCCAAAGCGTGAAATATTGCCAGATCCTAAATTTCATAATATCGAGCTTGCTAAATTCGTCAATGTGTTAATGACGCGCGGAAAAAAATCTGTAGCTGAAAGAATAATATACGGAGCGTTGGAACATATTGAAAAGAAAACTGGCGGAGATCCCATGGAAGTGTTTACTCAGGCCCTGACAAATGTACGTCCGTTAGTTGAGGTCAAAAGTCGCCGCGTTGGAGGTGCTAATTACCAGGTGCCTGTGGAGGTACGCTCAGTACGTCGGAATGCATTGGCGATGCGTTGGTTGCGGGATGCGGCAAGAAAGAGAAGTGAAAAATCGATGGATATGCGATTGGCGGGTGAATTGGCAGAAGCAGCTGAAGGCAGGGGGGGTGCTGTCAAGAAAAAGGAAGAAGTGCACAGAATGGCGGAATCCAACAAGGCATTTTCTCATTTCAGATTTTGAAGGTTTTGTAGACTAGTTCTTTTAATACAATAATTTTTTGGTAGGGCAATTGACTGTGGCAAGAAAGACACCAATAGAGCGATATAGAAATATCGGAATTATGGCGCATATCGACGCTGGTAAAACAACCACTACTGAGCGAGTGCTCTTCTATACTGGCGTATCGCATAAAATTGGTGAAGTGCATGATGGTGCTGCTACCATGGACTGGATGGAGCAGGAGCAGGAAAGAGGAATTACTATAACTTCGGCAGCTACAACATGTTTCTGGAAGGGTATGGATGGCAGTTATCCTGAGCATCGAATCAATATCATCGATACTCCGGGTCACGTTGATTTTACCATTGAGGTTGAGCGGTCGCTGCGCGTACTTGATGGTGCGTGTACTGTGTTTTGTGCTGTTGGTGGAGTTCAGCCGCAAACTGAAACGGTGTGGCGGCAAGCAAATAAATATCATGTTCCGCGCCTGGCGTTTGTGAATAAGATGGACAGATCAGGTGCAGATTTTATGCGCGTTCATGAGCAGATACAGACGCGGTTAAAAGCGACGCCTGTACCAATACAATTGCCGATAGGTGCTGAAGATAAGTTCGAGGGCATTGTTGATCTGGTCAAAATGAAAGCCATTTATTGGGATGACGAAACCAAAGGGCTTAAGTTTGAAGAGCGGGATATTCCGGATAATCTGAAGAAAGATGCTCAGGAATGGCGGGAAAAGATGCTCGAGACAGCGGCAGAAGCTGATGAAGATCTGATGAATAAGTATCTTGAAAGTGGTGATCTGGATATTTCAGATATCAAGAAAGGAATCCGTCTAAGAACCATCAATAATGAGATAGTACCCATGTTATGCGGCACGGCCTTTAAAAATAAGGGCGTTCAAGCCATGCTGGATGCGGTATTGGATTATATGCCATCACCTACAGATGTGCTTGCCATACAAGGTACGAAAGAAAATGGGGATGCTGAGCAAAGAAAATCCGATGATAATGCTCCATTCGCCGCGCTGGCCTTCAAGGTTGCTACAGACCCGTACGTTGGGCAACTAATTTTCTTCAGGGTTTATTCGGGTGTTGTTAATTCTGGTGACTCGGTATATAACCCAGTCAAAGCGAGAAAAGAAAGAATAGGCCGTATTCTTCAAATGCATGCAAATCAGCGTGAGGAAATTAAGGAAGTCAGGGCGGGGGATATTGCCGCTGCAGTAGGTCTGAAGGATGTGACAACTGGTGATACTTTATGTACTCCCGATTCAGTTATCACATTAGAAAAAATGGATTTTCCGGATCCGGTTATACACGTAGCGGTTGAGCCAAAGACCAAGCTGGACCAGGAAAAAATGGGTATTGCATTGAATAGACTTGCTCAGGAAGATCCATCATTTAGGGTCAGAACCGACGAAGAATCTGGACAAACAATCATTTCTGGCATGGGTGAACTGCATCTGGAAATCATTGTTGATCGAATGAAGCGTGAGTTTGGAGTCGAAGCTAATGTGGGTGCTCCTCAGGTAGCATACAGGGAAGCAATCAAAAAATTGATAGAAGTTGAAGGCAAGTTCGTTAAGCAATCAGGTGGTCGCGGGCAATATGGCCACGTTTGGCTGAAAATGGAACCAAATGAAGCCGGTAAGGGTTTTGAGTTTGTAGATGAAATTAAAGGTGGCGTGGTTCCGCGCGAATATATACCAGCGGTTGAAAAAGGTTTGATTGACACCCTGCCAAATGGTATATTAGCAGGTTTTCCGGTCGTTGACGTAAAAGTAACGTTGTTTGATGGTTCGTATCACGACGTGGATTCAAATGAAAATGCTTTCAAAATGGCAGCATCAATGGCATTTAAAGATGGGATGAGAAAGGCAAATCCTGTTCTGCTAGAGCCAATGATGGCAGTCGAAGTGGAATCGCCGGAAGAGTTCATGGGTAATGTGGTTGGTGATTTATCTTCGAGACGAGGAATGATTCAGGGTATGGATGATGTGCCTGGCATGAAAGTGATTCGTGCCGAAGTGCCGTTGGCGGAAATGTTTGGTTATTCAACTGCGTTGAGATCGGCAACTCAAGGCAGGGCAACTTATTCAATGGAATTTAAGCATTATGCTGAGGCGCCCAAAAATGTAGCCGAAGCGGTCATTAACAAGAAATAAGGTAAAAGCATAAAGGACAGGTCATGGCAAAGAGCAAGTTTGAGCGTTCGAAACCACATGTAAATGTGGGCACGATAGGACATGTGGATCATGGTAAGACGACGCTGACGG
>NZ_FOIA01000047.1 GCF_900111605.1 Nitrosomonas marina
CATGAAGCGAAAAGCGAATGCGGCATGGCCGATTATCAAGTACGCCGGTGGGATGCATGGCATCATCACATGGCGCTGGTCATGCTGGCAACGCTATTCTTGGTCAAGCAAAAGATGCTTGGGCGCAAGCAATGGCCGATGTTATCCTTCAATGACCTGGTGACCGCATTAGCGCACATGCTGCCGCAAAGACAACTTACCACCGAGGATCTGGCTGATATCATTCATAAGCGGCACCGGCGACGGCTCAGCGCTAAAAAGTCTTCTGCCAGGCAAAAAGTGGCTTTTGAGTAATCTGACAAAGTAGAATTAGTTGATGGATTTGCTCTTCGGTAATACATGAAGTGTGGGCATATGGTGCAATTTCCCATCGGCGTCCACAGTTTCTTTTTGACAAATCAATTGATTGTCAGTGAATTTTGGTTCGCGGCAACGATTTTGTCTAAAAATCATCGCGCCATCATTTAGCGAGAAAACACTGGTGCTGTGCAAAAGATTATCGGCAGCGATCTCTGTGACACAGGAAACAGCCAAAAACTGGTCGTTATTCAATAATTCAGGGTCTATGCAATCGCTAAATAATTCCTTGTGTTGATTACTTTTTAACCATAGAAGATCAATCCTGATTTTGAGTCCTTCACGAATGTCCTCGGGATCAGGTTGGTAGTGTGGTTTTATAATCGCAGCCATTTCAGGATTTAAAAATTTTAGTTGTGTTATTACTTCATCAGAATCCCAGTTTATGGGTTGAATGATGTTTTGAATAAACGAATTGTCAACAGGTGGAATACGCAATGCCAAACGGCTTTCTTGTATTATGATGCAATGCCGAAGGTATGCATCTTCATGTTTCCGCTTACGCCATTTTTCTATCGTTTTTTGAGCTAAGTGGCGTTGTGTATCAATTGATGCAATAACATAAAGATTCTTTCGTAGATTCTGACAGTCATTTGTATCAATAATCTCAAGTGAATTTTCTGTGTTGTGAAGTGCGTGTGCAGTGGATATCGCTTTATTAATATTGTTTTCAGTTGCTATGATTGACAACCAAACAGTTTGCGCGACAACAACCGGTATCGGATTCAGTGCGATTAAAAACAATGCTGCAGTCAATCGGACAGTAGCTCTGAGTTGTAGATTCATAAACCACTTTCCTGTTTTGTCTTGGCCAGCTCACTGTTCTGGCGTCCTTGTATGTGCGCAACATCTTTAAAGCTAGTCCAGTCACCACCCCACACCAGTCCTTGTTTTTTTGCTTCTTCGCCAAGCGCAGACCAAAAACCGTTGTCTTCAGCTTTTTTTTCCCAGCCCCAGCGTTTATCGATAATGTCGGCGGCATATGCATTGGGTGTGCCATCAGTATTCTGAGCATTGTGAAAACTGAAACGAACTTTGCTGCGTCCTTTGTTAAATAATTCTTGTTGAACAGAAACTGAGCGCCAGCCAAAGAATATTTTGGGTTGAAATCCACGTTGCGTTAAAGCATCGAGAACGTTTTGCACCTTAACTCTGAATACAGGATTAAGACTTTGGAGTTTTTTTGTTTGTGACCATCGTGAGCTATCTCCTGTCCACTGGCCATTAATAACCTGATTTGAGTTTTTGTTCCATTTGACCGAAGAAACTGGGTCGTTCAACGCAAGCAGCGTTTTGCCATTGGGGTCAACGCGTCCATCAGGTTGGCGAAAACCAAGAACTTTTTTCTGGAAGTCAATTATTGTATCAATAGTATTCGAGTCACAAGTGCCATTGATCATGAGTCTGCTATATGATACAGGCATTTGTGCATTAAGCTGCTTTTTGATAATTTCAACATCAAATGGTTGATTGATTCCATTTTTACCTACAGATTTTTCGATGAATATAGATTGATTGATTGACATTACGGTATCCTTTTGAATATATTGGCTTATAGACACTATTCAGTATTCTGGTAGCCGTGTAAGTCCGCGTAAAAATTATTCTGCTCTTATAATTACAAATCAATATAAAATTTTATGTGATAAAAATCACAGATAATTTTGTTTACGGATAGGGTGATGAAGTGGAATCGGTAAGTTGGACGCTAAAGAGGTTAAATTTACGAACTATTTTAGATCTTCACCGACTGAATCGCTAGCTTTTTCACTTTAAACACCTTTACAAGGTGGTTTCACGGACGGATTCAAACCGTCGACAAGTTGATTATTATTTAACTGCTCTACCTGACGGAGCTATAGTCGCGTTATCTGGTGGTTTTTAACACCGATCACACATCTAACGTAAACTGTGTCAGGCTGGCTTTTTGAACCAGTGCCGCTAATGGTAAAAACCGGCCAAATACTTTTTGCCGTTTGAGTTACTATCCGGCACGTTAATGTCTGTTTATCCTTTTACACAAACAACCTGTTTTAAGGTATGCACAATTTCTACCAGATCAGATTGTGCCGCCATTACTTTGTCGATGTCTTTGTATGCAGCCGGTGTTTCATCAATTACACTTTTGTCCTTGCGGCATTCAACACCCTCAGTAGCGGTCAGATGCTCCTCCATAGATACGCGGCGCTTGGCTTCTTCGCGCGACATCACCCGGCCGGCGCCGTGACTGCAGCTGCAAAAACTCTCGGCATTACCGAGACCACGCACGATAAATGATCTTGCGCCCATGCTGCCGGGAATGATTCCCATCTCGCCCAGTCTGGCAGAAACCGCGCCCTTGCGCGTTACCCATACATCGCTTCCGAAATGTTGTTCGCGGTTAATATAGTTATGGTGACAATTAACCGCTTCCTGTTCTGCAGAGAAGGGTTTATCTATGATTTTTTGTAAAGCAGTCAGTGTACGGTTCATCATCACATGGCGGTTTACGCGGGCGAAACGCTGCGCCCAGGAAACAGCAGCGATATAGTCGTCAAAATGCTCGCTCCCTTCAGGAATATAGGCCAGGTCTTTGTCCGGTAAATGAACAAACCACCGTTCCATGTCTTTTTTGGCTTTGGCAATAAACTCGGAACCGATACGATTGCCGACACCGCGCGATCCGCTATGCAGCATCACCCAGACACTGTCTGATTCATCCAGACATAATTCGATAAAATGATTTCCGGTCCCGAGCGTCCCCAGGTGCTGTATGTTATTGGTGTCCATCAGCATGGGGTGCTTCTCGCACAAACGGTCAAAATCGTTGCTCAACGGCAACCAGGCCTGCACAACATCGTCAGGCAGGTTGCCCCAGCTGCCTTTGTCCCGTCCACGCTTTATATTTGCTGATCGTCCGTGTGGTACATTTTTTTCTATTTCATGGCGCAGATGTGTCAATGAATCCGGCAAGTCGTTTGCATCAAGACTTGTTTTGACAGCCATCATTCCGCAGCCCAGGTCCACTCCGACAGCCGCAGGAATAACTGCGCCTATTGTCGGGATGACGCTGCCTATGGTCGCGCCTTTACCCAAATGTACGTCAGGCATAATCGCGATATGTTTATGGATGAAAGGCATGCTTGCGAGATTTCGCACCTGCTCGCGGGCGCTGTCATCAAATGTTACGCCACGTGTCCATGATTTGACCACTGCGCGATTTTGTTCGGTTATGACTTCGTATGCTGTATTCATCCTGTTTCCTTCTAAACTTTGATTCGAATAGCAGATTCCATTTCCTGTGGCTGACTGAATGCCGGACTATCTGTTCCAGTTAATCAGGAACACCCTGTTGCTGTTTTTATGCGCAATTACTGTGCCAGAATGAAGACAACAATTTGTTTTGCCGAATAAAATATAGATATTCCAAAAATTAAAATGATTGCTACCGTAATAATTTTATAAAATTAACCATTATTTTAGTTTAGATTGGCGATGGTTATTTTGAATAATGTAGTAATCGGTAATTTAGGATCGCAAGCTTTCGCCGGGCGTGCAAGTCAATTTATATGCTGTTGATGATGATCATGTATGCTTGGCGAATCATGTATATTACTTTGCCACAATCTGAACAAGACTGGAGTGCATATTACGACTTGCGATGGCGCGTGTTGCGGGCACCTTGGCGGCAGCCAAAAGGTAGCGAACGTGATGCGCTAGAGCAAATTGCATATCATGTGATGGTCAAAACTACAACCGATAGAACCATTGGAGTAGGGCGTATTCATCCTGCTTCGGTGGAAAAATGGCAGATACGTTATATGGCAGTTGAAAAAAACTTTCGCGACCAAGGTATTGGTAAAATGCTTCTTTTGGAATTGGAACGCCATGCCAGAACACAAGGAGCCACGCGAATAGTGTTGAATGCCAGGAATTCAGCCACGGCATTTTACTTAAAGCATGATTATAAAATTTGCGGTGAGGCACCAACGTTGTTTGGTGTAATTCAACACCTGTGCATGCAAAAAATTTTGCCGACTTAATCTGTACTGATTTAGACTTAATCGTCAGATTGCATGGATTGAGAGGGTGCAATTACAATTATAGTGTCTTGCATTTTGTTTATTAATTATTTTATTTGCTTCATGTATTAATTCTGTTGAATGTTTATTATCTGGAACCTGCAGATCAAACTTAGCGATTGAATCTGAGATACTTCCATAATGTATAGGAGGTAAAGAAAATACATTAATATTAATGCACAAATCTGACACCTATATATGACACCTATATATTTAGAAGAATTCCTATTATGTATCTGTGAAACTGCATATTTTGTTTTTCCTACAAGAAAAATTAAATTGCATTGAGGCATAACGGATGCACGTCTTGCAATCTTGGATAATGTAAAACTAAATATAAGTTGTTTATGCCGAGTACGTCTTAACAGATTCCTTTATCAAAGACTCAGCTGGAATATCCAATTCCTGGTGCAGTTTCCTGATCATTTTGAGTGTCAATGTTCGTTTACGGTTTAATACTTCATAAACGCGGTTACTTTTTCCGATCATCGGTTCCAAGTCTTTGACGGTTAAACCTTTCTGTTCCATTTCAAATTTAATGGCTTCGACGGGGTCGGGTAGATCAAGCGGAAAATGTTTGTGCTCATAGGCTTCGATCAGCGTTACCAGAATATCCAGTTTTTCACCTTCGGGCGTATTCGGTTCGGCTGACATCAGTGATTCCACTTCTTGAAGTGCCGCGCGGTAGTCGGCGTCAGTTTTGATCGGTTTTATTTCCATGATTAGTACTTTTTAAATAGTTTGTGCGTCAATCTGGTCATACTGGGCATGTGTGCCTATAAAACGGATATACACAACACCATAAGCATAGTTGATCCATACGATAATCCGGTATTTATTGCCTGCAATATTGAAAACAACTCTGCCATCTTTGAGAATACTGGCACTTCTGAAATCTGCTTTAACTTCTGCGGGTGATTTCCAGTCAGCCTTCAATACATGCCTGTACCACGCTAGCGTGGGCTGAATTGCATCGGTGTAAGTTGGATCATTTTCCCAGAATGCTTTCAATGTCGATAGCGCAATGACTCTCATTAATGGAATGATAGTCCCGTTATGGGACTATGGCAACTATTTGCAACTATTTTGATTGAGGAATCCACTTAAATGTTTTACCCGACAGCATCAGTCTGCTGTTCAAGGCCAGTTCAGCTCCCAAATGCGGGTTGAACCCGCGCCTCCCGCTGATCCTTAGCGCAGGTCATACCAAACCCCTCGGCCACTGCCATGCTGGTTCAGCGTGCCCCGTTCGACCAGTGCACGGAAATGTTGCTTGAGCGTGTTACGGCTAGCCCTAGTCAGCTTGATGGCCTCACCGATGGTGACGCGTCCGTGCTCGCGGGCGAACTCGACGATCTGTAGCTGCAGTTCAGGCATGGCCGCCAGTACGATCTTCTCGCGCTCGACCTTCTTCTCCAGGCGCCGCACCTGCTTAGCCAGTGAGCGCAGGAAGAACACCAGCCACGGCTGCCAGTCCGGCGATTCCGTGCGGATCGTGCCCTGCGTCTGCCGTAGTGTTTGGTAATAAGCTTCCTTGCTCTGTTCGATCACGCTCTCCAGCGAGCTGTATGGCACATAGACGTACCCAGCCTGAAGGAGCAGGAGCGTAGTCAGCACCCGGGAGAGCCGCCCGTTGCCATCTTGGAAGGGATGGATCTCCAGGAACACGACGACGCACAGAGCGATGATCAACAGCGGATGCAGTCGGGCTGTGTCGCGTTCCTGGTTCACCCAGGCCACCAGCTCCGTCATCAGGCGGGGCGTGTCGAAGGGTGACGCTGTCTGAAATTCGATGCCAATCTGTGCGCCGGTTTCGTCAAAGGCGGCGACGCTGTTCGAGTTGATCTTGTAGTTGCCACGATGCCAGGTATCCTTCTCGCTGTAGCGCAGCAGGATCTGGTGCAACTGCTTGATATGATTCTCGGTAAACGGGATGTCCTGCCACGACGAGAACACCAGATCCATCACCTCGGCATAGCCGACCGCTTCCTGCTCGTCGCGAGTAGCGAGGGATTTGATCTCAAGATTCGACAGCAACTGCTCAACCTCCCGGTCGGACAGCTTGCTGCCTTCGATACGGGTTGAGGAGCCGATGCTCTCGATGGTGGCTACGCGGCGTAGGGCCGACAGCCGGTCTGGCGCGAGCGCACCTAAGGCGCGCCAAGCGCCTTTGAACTCGTCGATCCGGGCGATGAGACTCAGGATCTCCGGGGTGATCTGGATAGTGTCGGTTCGCAGCATGAACCAATAGTACACCCATTTACACCCATTATCGAGCTGCATCCATTAAAACGCCCATTTACACCCAATTTGGTGTGGTTAGCAGAACTACGCCACCGCTCTCCTTGGGCTGTCTCGAGTGCAGTTACACTGCGGAGAATATTCCGTCAAATCTCCGCATAAATTGCGTCGAATAGATCGGTGCAGCGATATCCCTTAACTCGTGGTAGCCTAATTTTTTGATCTGTCGCTAGCGCGATGTCGGGTGCGCGCCCCCCGCATGCCATCCTGGGCAGGAAGGACCCATCAGATTTTGGCACAAGTTTGCAGCAGCAACTATTGGTTGGGGTTCAGCAGAATGGTTTGATCTATCAGTGTTTTTCCGTTCTCATTTCTACGATGAAGCAGATTTTACTTGGGTTTTATAAAAATGCGACAGCTCTCAAAGCCCGTGAATTCGCGATTCTCCGCAGCATTCCGCACCCCTCCTCAATCATGCTAAAAATTGCTAATATTGCCTGCTACAACAGGAAGGTTTCAGAGGACGGCTTCCAGTCCTTTGCGTTCGATGAGGTTCAGTAGCTTCAAGGAAGGACCACTGGGCTTCTTGTCGCCGATCTCCCACTTCTGCACTGTGGAGAGGCTGGTGTTCAGCACGGCGGCAAACACGGCTTGGCTGAGGTGCGCCTTCTCACGCAGAGATTTGATCTTTTGCGGGGACATCTCTTCCACGCCGAGATGACACAATGCGTCGAACTCATGCATGCGGCGCTTGCTGATCAAGCCAACATCGTGTAGTCCGCGTGCCGTCTCACGCATCTCGTCCAGGATACGACTCTTACGCTTTGTCGTTGTCATTGCATACCTCCATTATCTCACCAGCAGATAGAGCGACCGCCAACTGTCGGTCGCTCAACTCCAGTAGTTCTTTTGCCACTTCTTGTAACACTTTCAATTCATCCTTGTCGATATTGGCGCGCTCGCTCTTGCCAAAACCGTACAGAAAGAACCAGCGATTGGCCATCTTGGTGGCGACAATCGTCCTCGCACCGCCGCGCTTGCCTTGCCCCGGTAGTCCGATCCGTTTCTTCACTACGTTGCCGCCGAGATCGGCATCGATGAGACCTTGAACCATTTCAGAGACTGCTTGGCAAACGGCGTCATCGGGCAAGCCAGCCTTTCACATCCAGCGCATGAACGTGCGAATCAGAAATACTCTTCTCATTGGTAAACCATATCACTTAGTGAGGTAGATTGCCAATTGAGTTCCGAACGACAGGACTTGCGTTGTGTTGTAACGGCCCGAGGATAAACAGATCAGATTCTAATTTGTAGATGGTGGGGTTGGACGGTTACAGAATAATGGCGCGAAGAGAGAAAAAATGAGCGAATTCGTGGTTTATCTTGAAACTGCGAAGTCCGCAAGAATCCGCAGAAATCCCCGCAAACACGCGACGACGGCGACTACCGAATAAGTTATATAACTATATATTTATAAAATATTATTTATATTAATATAGTTACAATTGCCCCAATAGTTGCCCCTTGTTAATCAATGTTGTTTATTATTAATCCGGTTCTACTCATGACCGATTTAATGAAAAATTCGATAGTTCGTTTATCCAGAATTAATAAACTGCAATCAGACAGGTGTTAGGGTTTCGGTTTCTCGAAATATAAAAGCGGGCGTCAAAAAGACGCCCGTTTGTTTTTGGTGCCTGACTTCGGCCCAACTTCCCAACATCAAAGTGATGAATGAATTTACATTCAATTGTCTTAACGGGCCTGACTTCGGCCCAACTTCCCAACAGGAATTTAATGTCTTAATGGATAAGTTTTTCGTCTTAACGGGCCTGACTTCGGCCCAACTTCCCAACAAAGAAAGTGCGTATTGTGGCTACCCTGGACGTCTTAACGGGCCTGACTTCGGCCCAACTTCCCAACCAAAAGCAACGCCCGGATCTCGTGTTTTCAGGTCTTAACGGGCCTGACTTCGGCCCAACTTCCCAACTATTTGCATGGTACTGCAGCAGGAAGTATTCTATGTCTTAACGGGCCTGACTTCGGCCCAACTTCCCAACCGATCCTTTCACAGCCCTTTATCCATGCGGTATACAGAGGCAAAATCGGCGGTCTCGGCATTTTCTTTGCCCACAAGCTGGAAAGCATGCTCATTTTAGCCCAGAACCCGCATGAATACTAGTGCGGCGCGTTTTTCTGTGGAAAACAGATTAAGTATGTTCGTTATCATACTGAATATGTGGCTGGTTTTGAAAAATTCCGCTCAAACATTAGGCAATCCGGTTGTCAGTTTTTTTCAGTTTTTACAGTGCGCCGCATTTTGATGATTGGCATTGGTATATTTACTATACGATCCAGTAGGGTGCATTCGACGCATCGGGTATTTTTCCCTGCCATTGTATATGATAACGACAGCGGCCACAGACAGGTGTGATGAGTATATGGTCTTCCTGCGGATTGATCAGGCGGCGTAGCCGTAGGCGCAACGCGATGAGCGCATCAGGTGACAGGCCGCATTCAAAAACGCTTTTTTGTACGCGAACACCTGCAGCTTCCAGAACTTTGGCGACCCGATTCAGGCGCTTTGGATGTGCGATGTCGTATGAAATGACGACCAGATAGAGTGTGCTCATCGCCAGCGGGTTGCCTGAAATTCATTGACATTATTTGAGCGAAATGCTCTGGCAAGTGTCAATATGTCGTGGTCAATGATGCGGCGCAAATCCATTTCGGCTTCAGTTTGCGGGTGTTGTTGAATGCCGTTGAAACGGTCTTCCAGCGCGCGTATGAATATGCGGATGGTGTCGTTGCCGAGGCTGCAAACTTCGGATTGGATACTGTGTGCTTCCGGATCAAGTTGCCGGGTGCGAAGCAGTCTGAGTACAGTGGCGTCGACCACATAGGCGCGGAATACTTCCATCAGGTCCGATGCAAGTGCCAGATGACTGCCGCCTGGTAAATGCAACATGCCCAGATGTGCGTTCAGGCTGCGTGCCTGCAATAACCCGGCGATGGCCTGATAAAGCAGGGTATATCCGAGAGAAAGCATGGCGTTGATCGGGTCGGGTGCAGGGCGTGCCAGCCGTTTGCTGAATTGCCATGGTGGTGGTATTAGTTCAGCGAAAGCGCGCCAATAGAGTGCGGCGGCTGCCCCTTCACTGCCACGCAGACTTTCCATGCTGGTGGTGGTTTTAAGCGACTGCTCGATTTGTTTCAGGCGCTGATTGGCAGACAGGTCAAGTGGCGATGATTTGAGATGTCGTTGGTTCCGTGCCAGTACAAGACGGGAATTATGCAATTTGGCAGCGACAATCCGGCGTGCAATATCCAGCTGAAACGCAGGATCGGCATGGCAGGTGAATTGCGCCTGCAACAGCGTAATCTGCTGTCCCGTTTCCGGGTCGAACCGCCCATAATAGCGCCCGAGATATGATAGATAGGACAGGCTACAGTCATGACGGGCTGCCAGCTGCAGCACCTGCGTTGTAACCTGCACGGGGCCGAAGAGCATGATATGGTCAACCTGATGTGCGGGAAGATTCAAAATGGTTTTACCATCACGTTCAACCTGATAGCGCTGGTTGTCGACATTTAATCGCGCCCGTTTATCCACAAGATACAGCGTGCGCTGTAGGGGTGCGAGCGGTGGCAGCGATTGGTCGAGTTCAGGTTCTTCAGATGTGATAGTTTGTTTAATTTCAGGTGACGGGTTGTTTGATTCCGTTTCTGCACCGGTTGATATGGTGGATGCAGCTTGCTCAGGCAATGTCGGGTTATCTGGCGTAACGTTGGCGGACTGGGTATTTGTCGACGTTTCGGATGACGGTGACGGCGGGGCAGCAGCCTTAATATTCCTCGGCATCGTATCGTGCCATGTTCTCGGGATTGCCAGGCTACGTACAAAATACCAGCCTAGAAATTCCAGACCATCGTCGAAGTTAACAATCCGGGTTTTTATGGGATTAAGACGTAAAGTCAGCCGCTCAAGTACCTCCCGGGTCAGATCCAATGCAATTTCCGCTCGTTTTCTGGATTTGGCAAGAACGATAAAATCATCGGCATAACGGATGAGTACATGATCGGCATCGAGCAGTACTTCATCAAGGGTGTCGAGATACAGATTCGCCAGCATCGGTGATATTGGACTGCCTTGTGGTATTCCCTGATGCGGTAGGGTCTGTTGGTCGCCGTCCTGTATGGGGGTGGTGAGCCATTGTTCAACCAGGTCGATCAATGCCTGTTCCGGTGCTACGGTTTGCAGGCGTGCGAGCAGTTCAGCATGCGGAATTGTGTCAAAAAATGCTTCGATATCTGCATCAACGATCCAGTGGTAACCTTGACGCTGATAAAAGCCGATGCGTTCTACAGCCATGCGCACGCTGCGGCCCCGGCGGTAGGCATACGAGCAATCTTCGAGTTCTGCTTCCACTTTCGGTGTCAGCACCAGTGTAAGACTGGTCTGGAGTATACGGTCACGTACCGTTGGGATGGCGAGTCCACGCGGCGATTTTCCCGGCCGTTCGACCCAGATGCGCAGGAGTGGCCGGGGACGATAAATGCCATGAATAACATCCTTTGCCAGCTGGCGCAACACGGCATCAATCTGTGGTGACAGGGCGTCGATTGTTTCGCCATCTACGCCGGCCATGCCTTTATTGTCGGCGACTTTCTCCCATGCCTGTTTCAGTTTGCTGAAGGTGAGTGCCTTGCGCAGCAGCGCACCAATCGCCAGCATGTCAGACGATCCAGTGATCGGCCATCGGTTTCAGACCTCTGCCAAGTCCTTCGCCGCTGGACCGTCCGATATCGAGACCGCACAGCGCGTAATACCGTGCGGAATCTTCGCTGCCGTGCAGGATTTTGATCATTGCCGACTGCAGTCGCTGCAGATTCTCGGCATCCAGCTCCATCAGATAAACACTTTTCTGCACCCGCTCGCCCCAGCGCTCACAAATCTTCGCAGCACGCCGCAGACGGCGTGGGTCGGCGATATCGGTGATAACGAGATAGTGCATGCTAGTTACATCAGTCAGAAAGGAAAAATTCAACTGTAACAGAATACTGGACTGAACGGCAGGTTTGCCCTGCAGTTAATTGACCTGATAGTAACATCATCTCGTTTGCCATTTTTCCGGATGGCGGCTCGCATGCATGACAGCAACAACAACGATTGATGTTTTTTCAATGCGATAAAAAATGCCAAACGGAAAACGGCGAATGATCGCACGGTGGGTTTTTCTGTGCATGATGGGGAACATAGATGGATTGGCTGCAATCCGGGTACACATCATCTGGATTTCGTCCAGAAACTGTCCGCCAAGACCTGGGTTTTGTTTCTCATACCATGCGGCAGCCGTTTTAATATCTTTTTCCGCTTCAGTGCGAAAATAGATATTTTGTTTCACAACTGTTTTTTGATTTCAGCAATCAATTCGGTAGCTTCTCGGCCTTTCAGCTGATCTACTTCATAAGCGTCCAGCCGTTGGTCAAGCGCCTTTTTCTGATCGACTGTCAGCGGTAAAACGGATTGATCTGCCGCGATACTGTCCCAGATATCCTCTACCAGTTTTATTCGTTCGTCGACTGGCAGTTCCTGGATGTTTGTAGGTAAGGTTTGCATAGTGACGCCCTGTTTTTCCAAGTCCGCAGCATAACAGCTTCAAGGCGCGATGGACAAGCGCTCGTTATCCTCCGTGAATCGGTCTTATTCTAATATGCAATAGGACGGATGGCGTTTCACCAATCCGCCCTGCAGCAAATAGATGGGTCCAACTTCCCAACGCAGAATGCAACTGCACAGATGGTTGTGTTGGTCTTAACGGGCCTGACTTCGGCCCAACTTCCCAACCCAAGCAGCACTGAGGTTCAAGCAATTCTAAAGTCTTAACGGGCCTGACTTCGGCCCAACTTCCCAACTTAACACAAGGAGGTTAATAATGGAAATGGAGTCTTAACGGGCCTGACTTCGGCCCAACTTCCCAACGCAAAGAAGGTTTGCTATACGATAGACAGCAAGTCTTAACGGGCCTGACTTCGGCCCAACTTCCCAACATAACCGCAAAAGCGAGCAAGCCGGTACCGACGTCTTAACGGGCCTGACTTCGGCCCAACTTCCCAACCGATCCCTCCACAGCCTTTTATCCATGCGGCATACAGAGGCAAAAACGGCGGTCTCGGCATGATCCTGTCCCAAAAGTTGGAAAGCGAGGCCATTCTAGCCTGAAACCCGCATGGATACAAGTGCGGCGCGGTTTTGCCTCGAAACAGGGTGAATTGTGGTTTCTTTCATATTGATTGTAAACATGGTTTGCAAAACAGTTGCTTAAAAAACAGGCAGGTTGACACAAAATTTTTTATTGTTTTCACAGTGCGCCGCATTTTTATTCAGCAGCATTAAATTTAATAAGTGGCGTGTTTATATAATACATTCCTTGGCCCATTGCGGTGCTTTGTCCCCCTCCAAACCACTGCCCCCAGTACAGCAAATTTGTTATGCAGGCCGGGATGTGTCCAGTGTAATGTAGCTTGCCTATTAATCCATTACAGGGAATGCCATACGGCCGGTTGGTAGAATAGTATCTCCAGTTGACAAATTCGAGTTGCTGATCGGTTATGGGTAGTTGACGAATATTTTCTTCCGCTTCAATCCAGGCTAATGATCCTATACCCAGTGTGTTGGCTAATGATGGTTCCAGTTTGCGAATACGGTTAGCTATCGAACGAACGATACGCAGTAAGCTCGGCGTATACGCATCGCCCAGTTTTAGTGGCGTCGAGAAATGCAAGGTAATAGAGTTTGCGGACGAGTGAATAGAGCTACAGTCAATTTGTTGAGAAAAGTTATTGTTATCGGGTTCAATTTGTGTTCGCCCATCGTTGCTTGGAATATAACAGCGAATTTGATCGCATTGGACTGTGTCTGTGCGGCCGTCATAGCGGATTTCACGCCATTCCTTTAACAATGCGATAATAACCTGGATATATTTTTCGGCTTGACCATACAGCATGATGCCGCACTTCATTTTACAAGGCGATCCGATTCTGGATGCTTTCCCGTCAAATGGCTGCGGCAGGATGGCGTAACGCTTCGGTTGATTTTCAGATGTGATGCCCAGTTCATGACAGATAACCGGCGCATGGGTTAGTGTCAGGCGTTCAAAAGTACCATGGAAAATTCCACCCAGAAACGGCGATGCTGATACGGCTGATTCAGGCTGATTACTGTGCAGCGTTAGATGTAATTCAAGCAATACCATGGCGGATAATTTTTAAGCCGGAACGGAAGTTAAGTTACTGTACCCTGACCAGCCAGCCCAGCTCATAAGGAATCTGCTGCATTTCATCATGCGTGAGCACTTTCCCTTCCGGCAGGCGTGATTTTAAGCGCAGTACCAATGCCGAGTCTCCCGGCTTCATGTTGATTTCAATGCGGTTGACAGGGATTTCAATGTCCAGCAATGCAGAAAGAAACGCCGCACCGGATTGATGACCGATAGCTGAAATGAAATCATTACTTAAACGGGATTTTGCTTCAGCTACAGTCAATGGGCCGCTAAACTGCCAATCGCCATAACTGGTGAGAATGGGAGAGTTGATGAGGTAGAGCATAGGGTTAGACGATCTTGGGTATAGATCCAGCTTCTATGTTAAATGTTAATATTGGGTTGTCTCCGCCGGTTTCTACATATTGGAATTTTAGATTCTTGTGACCAAATGTTGCCATTGCGGCAGCGATACTTACTGTTTTCTTTCCACCGGTTACATCGATGATAATATCGTGTTCGGTGTAATCTTTTCCTTCGGTTTCGAGCGCTTGTTGAATCATTTTTTCGTATGCTCTGCGTAATAAATCGACATCTTCGAATGGCACGCCTTTAGTTTCTTCGCCATGGATTGAGATTTCCAAATCTTCTTTATATAGCCGTAAAATTTTACTGACAGTATCAAGCAAATTAAATGAGCCTTCATCAATATCGCTCTTTTCTTTTATAAAATCTTTTGAGCCGATAAGAAATACTTTTTCAAGCGAATCGTCAATATGAGGTTCTATAGCGCGTAAAAACTGTTGTGTGTTGACATTGAATTCTTGATTGTTAAATTCTTCAATATCAGTTTTGATTTCACCGGTTAATTTAACACGTTGATTTTTGCTTAAATAAATATAGATGCCATCGCTTTCTGCGACGGGCGGTGGAAATAGTTTTGAAACGGCCATAATCAGTACGCGATGAGCAGTCGGTTTATCTGTGTGCTGTAAATTTTTGTAAAATAAATTCTGGCTTTTTTCATACAAAACTTTCGCGCTATAGATGAAGGAAAGCGTGACTAAAATCAAGGATATACAATATTCAAGCAGTCCGCATCCACTAATACCCCAGAACAGCTCCCAGAAATGAGTAAAAAGACATTCGCCTTTTATCGCGTCTCCGATCCATCCTGCTGAAATAACAGCCATTAATGTCAGCGAGCTGATTTTTAAAAATTCAATTTTTTTTGTATTTTTGTAATTCATGATATTTTTAATAAGCTTTGTTTTGAAGTATTTTGTAATTTGGCAAAATATGAGGTATCTCTAAAAATCCATATTTCATCACAATGCGTCGTTGTTCACAAAAAATATTTCCTTACATATCAATTATATGCTGTGTTAGTATTTTTGTTCCCACCTCGTCTTGTTAAAAACTCTGAATATTTTTAGTGGTGTCTATACAGATGTTAAAAAATTGACTTTTATTGTCCTTGAATTATCCTAACGATCATTTCGGTAGACGCCACCCCTGATCATGAAAGAAACTTGAGAGGAAGGTGGCAGGAAGAGGTCGCACATTTTTTTGGTGACTTGAT
>NZ_FOIA01000019.1 GCF_900111605.1 Nitrosomonas marina
CCGATGTCAGCATGTGCTGCATCGCCTGATGATCAACTTCGTTGACCTCTCCCATGCGCAGCATATTCGCCCGCTCAGACTGAAACAATCCGCGCAAATAGCCGCAGAACGTCGCTGTCGCATCGCGTGTCGAGGACACGAAAAATGATGAAAATGACGATAAATGCGCGCTAAGCGCTTCTGGAAGCCCCTGAAGGGCAAATTGGAGTGACCGTTTAGTATTTTCACGACATGATCGTGATTAATAGTTATTAAACAAAGTGTTACTATACAATAAATCATTGCCGCAGAGAAGGCCTTCTAATCTGACAAAGTAGAATTAATATGAGCCAATTGAAGTTCGATATGATCATGATTGTAATCAAGTTCATGTAGAATCGTAGATGCTACTCCTCTGAAACCATGACCTGTCATGCGTGAGTGATAGCCAAGCCTATAAAGCGCGAACAGAATAGTATTGTTTGACATTGTTTTACCGTTCCTGCGCTCGCTTGGAAATAGCAAGGCATTATCACCAGAAAGCACTTTTATCTGTTCCAGTACATTAATAGTCTGGTTGGATAAAGGCACTATATGCGGCGTTCTCATTTTCATGCGCTCTTCTGGAATGCGCCATTGACGTTTACTAAAATCAAATTCATCCCATCTAGCACCGATCAACTCACTGGTACGAACAAAAGTTAATGTCATTAACTGCAAAGCTAATTTAGTCAAAGGTTGTCCGTCATAACCATCAATCTTGCGTAATAATTCAGGCACATCTTTTTCATCTAATCGGGCATAATTGCTTTTTTTTGTTGGTTTTAATACATCAGAAGGCTTTATATCAGCTGCCGGATTACGTTCAGCCAATCCGTGCGCTACAGCGTAGCGCATTACTTGACTAATGGTATTTAATGCGCGTTTAGCTATATCAAACGCGCCGCGCGATTCAATTCGCTTTATAACCATTACGAGGGTGGGTGCAGTTAAATCTTTAACAGCTTTATTTCCTATTACCGGAAAAACATCCGACTCCAATCTGCGTAAAACATATTTGGCGTGTCTTTCTGTACGAATATCTTTCCAGTTATTCCACCAAAGGCGGGCTACGGACTCAAAGTTATTTTCTGCTGAGATTACTGCCTGTTGTTTTTGTTCTTGCCTGTGAAAAGATGGATCAGCGCCTTGAGCTAGCATTGCCCTGAGTTCAACATGTTCTTTTCTTGCTTTGGCCAGCGATACAGTGGGATATGTACCTAAGGAGAGCATTTTGGCCTTTCCGTTATGACGATAGCGGAAACGCCACCATTTGGCCCCCGAGGGCTGTATATATAACACAAGCCCTTTCCCATCAGGCAGTGAATAGGCTTTATCTTTGGGTTTTGCTGCTTTGAGGATTGAGTCTGTCAGTTTCATGTGAGTAAATTAGTAAAAAGATATAAACCTTCAAAACCATTTTATAATCGGTTTATATCAATAATGTGAGTAACTATTAGGCCATCATTATAGTTACTCACGTTATTACTCACAAACTTTGATTGTTACTCACGTTTGCAATGATTGCCAATTGTTGGCAATTTTAAAGCAATTTCGTTGTTTTTATTGAATAGTTTTGTCAATACTGGGAAATAATTGGAATATCTGTGGCGGAGAAGGCGGGATTCGAACCCGCGGTACGGTACAAACCGTACACACGCTTTCCAGGCGTGCACCTTCGACCGCTCGGTCACTTCTCCGTAAATAATTCCGCGTCAGTTATTCTGACCGGTTGCTTTAAAAAGGTGGCACAGGATAAACCAGTTCAAGTCTAAGAGCAACTGATACGCCGCAGTGATCTGCAATACCGCTACTCGTATGTGTACCTTATCCCGAATGCTGAACTCGAGTCGGTAGCGCTCAATTGCACCGCCCATTGATCGTCAATATCGATAAAACGCCCCTGTCCGGCGTATATACGCGTCTGTTCAGTCGCTTCACAAGATCGCTCGGTTTTAACAGCTTCGGTTACATTTGCACAGATGATCTGATAGAGTTGTTGTGCGGTATCAATCTCAAATGCAGGTATTGGCTTTTCCTCGACAGACGATTTGACACGTCCACCGCTCAGGCTTCTGTGATAAGTAATCTGGCGATATGCTGCCGTGTTTTCAACTTCGATCCTGAAAATCGTCTTACGTCTATTGTCCAGTTGCTCCTGTTTGGTAAACAGCGAACTGTTGACCTGTGTATAACCTTGCCCATCAAGTATATCCGCAATTTCTTCCATCGGTGTCGAAATAGAGATTCCAGAGATTTCGACAGCATTCAATAGTTCGTCATTTTGGCTGGTTCGGTTTTCGCCTGTTACAGCCGACATACTGGAGAGCATCAACAGCAAACCAACTAGCGGATTGATAGCATGATTGCTATCAGTTTGATTTCGAGAATTCATCTGCCGGGTACCTCTATCATTTGAGTTTAGTCACATTTTCGGGAGTGTTACACCGTTCTGCCGTTGATATTTGCCGCCACGATCTTTGTAGGATGTCTCGCATGCTTCGTCAGATTCGAAAAAAATGACCTGGGCGACACCTTCGTTGGCATAGATTTTTGCCGGCAGCGGCGTTGTATTGGAAAACTCCAACGTCACATACCCCTCCCATTCTGGCTCAAACGGGGTCACGTTCACGATAATACCACAGCGGGCATAGGTGGATTTTCCAAGACAAATGGTAAGCACATTGCGCGGTATGCGGAAATATTCAACTGTTCGCGCCAGCGCGAATGAATTGGGCGGGATGATGCAGATATCGTTTTTTACGTCAACAAACGAGTTGGAATCGAAATTCTTTGGATCGACAATTGTGGTATTTATATTGGTAAAGAGCTTGAATTCATCTGAGCAGCGAATATCGTAGCCGTAGCTTGACGTACCATAGGAGACAATCGAGTGGTTGTCTTTCTGCCGGATCTGTCCGGGTTCGAAAGGCTCGATCATGCCATGCTCCAGCGCCATACGCCGAATCCATTTATCTGATTTTATTGTCATTTCTGTTTAGTGCCGTCGGATAGAATCAGTCATTTTCCATGATGATTTTGGCAAACAATTCCGAGTGGTCCTCAGCGGATTCTGCTATTTTCACAGCAATTTTACGTGCAATCGTGCGATAGGTTTCCGCTATTTTACCCGAAGGGTCCGCAATGACGCTGGGTTTGCCGCTATCTGTATGTTCGCGTATCTGAATGTCCAGCGGCAGTGCACCGAGAAAATCCACTTCATAATCCCTGCACATTTTTTCACCACCACCGGTACCGAATATCGATTCGGCATGTCCGCAATTTGAGCAAATGTGCGTACTCATATTCTCGACAATCCCGAATATCGGTATACCGACTTTCTCAAACATTTTGAGTCCCTTGCGTGCGTCAAGCAAGGCAATGTCCTGCGGAGTAGTAACAATCACTGCACCGGTAACCGGAATTTTCTGCGCCAGTGTCAGCTGTATGTCACCGGTACCAGGTGGCATGTCCACAATCAGATAATCCACATCCTTCCAGTTGGTATCATTCAGCAGCTGCTGCAATGCCTGGGTTACCATCGGACCACGCCATACCATCGGCGTTTCAATATCGATCAGTAATCCTATCGACATCGCCTGCAACCCATGCGCGATGACAGGTTCCATCGATTTGCCATCAAGGGACTCCGGCTGCTGGGTAATACCAAGCATTTGCGGTTGAGATGGGCCGTAAATATCGGCATCGAGTATGCCGACACTGGCGCCTTCTGCTGCCAGTGCCAGCGCTATATTGACCGCAGTGGCTGATTTACCAACGCCACCTTTGCCAGATGCCACTGCGATAATATTCTTGATACCGGGTATCAACTTGACCCCACCCTGCACGCCATGCGGTGCTATTTTGCTGGAAACAGTCACACTGATTTTGTCAATGCCTGGAATTGCCTGCAACGCGGAAATTATCTGCTGCTGCACAGCTGCCTTGACGCTGTTGCCCGGATAGCCCAGCTCAACATCCAGTGTCACATTAGCGCCGTCAATGCGAATATTTTGTATGGAGCCGGTGGCGATATAAGATTTTCCAGTCGTCGAGTCTATGACATTATCAAGCGCGGATTGAATGTGTTGTTCAGATATGGTCACTCAAAAACTCCTCAATACTGCAGCCACTGGTTGATCATGGCGCAGAAATGCAATCAGTTGAAATTGGCATGGTAACAAATATCAGGTCATTGACACAATTTGTTAGAATACCCCTTTGGCAGTCCGTTGAATAACATGGAATGTTATTGATGCCGCGTCAGACACAGATACCAGATGATTATTTATTACCCATAAATACTGTTTTATCTCTGTTTTCGTTTTACGTCGGATGCCACAAAAAATCGGCTTTCAGCTTTCTGCCCAACTATTTAACGAACATTTATCGATAACTCTACAAACGAATGACTACACGAAGAATTCTGGTGACTTCTGCACTGCCCTATGCGAATGGCAGCATCCATCTGGGCCATCTGGTGGAATATATCCAGACGGATATCTGGGTGCGTTTTCAGAAAATGCGCGGCCATGAGATTTATTATGTCTGCGCCGATGACACACACGGCACCCCAATTATGCTGCGTGCCGAAAAAGAGGGTATCACCCCTGAAGCGCTGATTGCCCGCGTACACGACGAGCATTTCGAAGATTTCACCGGCTTTCATATTCATTTTGACAGCTATTACAGCACGCATTCCGACGAAACGCGTCACTACTCCGAGGACATTTACCACAAACTGAAAGCAGCCGGATTGATACAGGTGCGCGGTATTGAGCAATTGTACGATCCGCAGAAACACATGTTTCTGCCAGATCGTTTTGTCAAAGGAGAATGCCCCAAGTGCTCTGCCAGGGACCAGTACGGCGATTCCTGTGAAGTCTGCGGCGCCGCCTACGCCCCGACTGAACTAAAAAACCCGTATTCCGCTGTTTCCGGCGCAATTCCTATCAAAAAATCATCCGAACATTATTTTTTCAGCCTTTCGGATCAGCGATGCGTGGATTTTTTGCGCCGCTGGACGCGCGCAGGGCATCTGCAGCCGGAAGCGGCCAATAAAATGCATGAATGGCTTGGTGATGCCGGTGAAATCAAACTCTCGGATTGGGATATTTCGCGCGACGCACCCTACTTCGGGTTTGAAATCCCGGATGCACCCGGAAAATATTTTTATGTCTGGCTTGATGCGCCGATCGGTTACATGGGCAGCTTTAAGCACTTGTGCACGCGTGAAAATCTTGATTTTGATGCTTACTGGCACAAGGACTCGGATACCGAGCTGTACCATTTTATTGGTAAGGATATCCTGTATTTCCATGCATTGTTCTGGCCCGCAATGCTCGAACACTCCGGTTACCGCACACCAACACGCATTTTTGCACACGGTTTTTTGACAGTTAACGGCGAAAAAATGAGCAAATCGCGTGGAACGTTCATTACAGCAGCCAGCTATCTGAAACAAGGGCTGAATCCGGAATGGCTGCGTTATTACTACGCTGCGAAACTTAACGGTACGATGGAAGATATCGATCTTAATCTGGACGATTTTATTGTACGCGTCAATTCCGACCTGGTTGGCAAGTTCATCAATATTGCCAGTCGCTGCGCCGGCTTTATCACCAAGCGGTTTGACGGCAGATTGGTCGATGCAGACAACTATATCAGCATGCAGCAACTGATCGATGCACGATTTACAAGCTGGCGTCCGGACACAATCGAAAAAGCGTATGAGGAGCGCGATTATTCGCAAGCCGTTCGGCAGATGATGAAATTTGCTGACGAAGCCAATGAATTTATTCACGAGATGGCGCCCTGGGAAATTGCCAAAGATGCAAGCAGGAATGCCGAATTGCAACGTATTTGCAGCCTGGGCATTCAACTTTTTTACCTGCTGTCACGTTATCTGAAGCCGATCCTGCCGGAAACCATTCGCCAGGTTGAAACATTCCTCAACTGCCAGCCACTCACATGGCCGCGACTGGCTGACAGCGAGCCGGTTTCACAGTTGCTGCTTCCGCCTGGACACACCATTAACGCATACCAGCATTTGATGATACGTATTGACAGCAAACAGGTTGATGCATTGGTGGCAGCGAATCGGGAAAGCCTGACGGCAGATCCGGCAGGTTCAACCAAAACCGCTGCTGCAACAAAGCAGGCAACGGTTGCACCGATTGCAGACACGGTTTCAATCGACGATTTCAGTAAAATCGACTTGCGCGTGGCTAAGATTATGAATGCGGAACATGTCGAAGGCGCAGACAAGCTATTGAAATTGACGCTCGATATTGGCGGCGAACAGCGCACGGTATTTGCCGGAATCAAATCGGCATACAGTCCAGACCAGTTAAAAGGCAGAATGACCGTGATGGTCGCGAATCTTGCTCCACGCAAGATGAAGTTCGGCATGTCCGAAGGCATGGTGCTTGCTGCCGGCAGTGGCGGTAGCGAGCTGTTTATTCTGGGCCCCGATTCGGGCGCGCAACCAGGCATGCGCATCAAATAAACCGGCCAACAAAAGCTATCCTTCGTATGGAGACGATTGCGGCACAAATCAAGCAACTCGAGTTGAAACTGCTGCATACAGACATGCAGGCCAATCCGACGGTCATTGATGAACTGCTCGACAGCACATTTGAAGAAATTGACAATAACGGGCAGATCAATACTAGACAACAGGTGGTATCATGGCTGCTGAGCAAGGACAACGCGCAGCAATGGTCGCTGCAGGATTTTCGTATTAAACGATTATCAAATAATACGGTCATAGCAATTTACCGCGCGGTAAAACACGAACAGGCAATAAAAACATTGAATCCAGTAAATCCTGGATCTATTCGAAGCTCGATCTGGCAACGATACGGCAATCAATGGAAAATGGTTTTTCATCAGGCAACACGCAGTATTTAGGAGAACAAATTGGAAGCAGCAACACCAACGGCGGAACAGCAATTAAACGAAATCAAAACCAATCTTGCAGTCATTCGACAAAAAATAGCCGACGCATGCGTCAAAGCCGGTCGTGAGCCATCGTCCGTGCGCCTGCTGCCTGTTACCAAAACCGTTCCAGCCGAGCGGCTGCGCATCGCATATGCAGCCGGGTGCCATGAAATGGGTGAAAATAAGGTGCAGGAAGCACGTGAAAAATCTGAAGTGCTTAGCGATCTTGATATCAAATGGAGTGTCATCGGCCATCTGCAGACTAATAAAGTCAAATACATTACACGCTTCGCAAATGAGTTCCAGGCACTTGACAGTCTGAAAGTCGCCGCCGAGCTTGACAAGCGCCTGCAGTCTGCAGGCCGCGGCATGGACGTCTATGTTCAGGTCAACAGTTCTGGAGAAGCCAGTAAATTTGGCCTGCCACCGGAAGATGTAGAGGATTTCATCCGGCAGCTTCCAAATTATTCATCACTGCAGATCAAGGGACTGATGACACTGGCAATCTTTTCGACCGATCATGACCGTGTACGCACCTGTTTCGTCCGTATGCGTGAGTTGCAGGAACGGCTGCGCCAGATTGCGCCAGCAGGTTTGTCGTTCGATGAACTTTCGATGGGCATGTCCGGTGATTTCGAACTGGCGATAGAAGAAGGTGCTACCGTCGTGCGTGTAGGTCAGGCAATATTTGGTAAGCGGCCCCTGCCGGATAGCCACTACTGGCCCGGTTTTGGATAAACCACTATTGCGTTAGTTTTACCAACGCTGAGAAAAAGGCTGTGGCTGGCATTTGCAGCCTGAAGTTTTGCTTGCGCCAGTAGTTCTATTTCCAGCGCGTTGCGTTCAGGTTGAATTTTGTTTTCACGGCGTGCAGTAATAAATCCGAGACGGATTACAGTATAATCGCCGCTGCTACCTGGCGATCTTCTTCGACGAGAATATTGTATGTACGGCAGGCAGCCTGCGTATCCATGACTTCAAATCCGATACCAGTCTGAATGATTCTGGCCATCAAGGCATAATCGGGAAATTTGAGCTCCGTACCGGTACCCAGCAGAATAATCTCCGGTTTGCGTGGCAAGACACTGTCGAAATGTTCTAAACTAAGTCCACCAACAGAATCCACAGGCCAATGGTCGATAATCTCATCGGGAAAAACGATCAGATTCTGCTCGTGGCGAACTCGATTGATCATGACATAGCCATCACCATAACCGGAAAACACATTCTGCTGATCAAAATTGGCGAGATGTAATTTCAAAAGAAGCTCCTGTGGTTTGATGAATTGGAATTGCTGAGAAAAAACGGTATCACTTCAAATTATGAATGGCTTTAATTATAACGCGGACAATTCATCCAGGTAAAACCAATATAAGTGCTTTGGTTTAAGCCTTGAACGCACCACTCTTGCATATCTGACATGAAATAGCTGGATGTGTTTCATGTTCGTGCTACGTTATTAAAATTCTTTTGCTTCCTTGTCATGTTTTAACGAGCGGCATCCGGTACTGTCCGGTCCGGTCGGTCAGCAACCTCGCAATACGGTCAATAATAGTTTCACTGAGAAAAAAACAATGGTTTCCCCAATTTAATTCCAGTATCGACTTGCATACGATACAAGCTCGCCAATTTACATGGAGTAGATAGTATGAAAACTGGTAAATTAGTTGTGTTAATGTCTTTTTTTGCGATTCTGATTTTAGATATTTCAGTGAATTCTTTTGCATCTGCTCACAATGATGAGGATTGCCTCGGTCACGATATTCTGGCCCGTCAGTATGAAAATATGGCCAGGGACATGCAGGACCGAATACAGGAACAAATGGAGATACTGGAGGTGCTAAACCGCAAGCCGCATTTCAGTTTCTTTGAAGCAAACGGACGCAATCTGAAGAACTATGTTGCAAATAAAATTCGTGGCTGCGAATCAGCAGCAACGGCTTATCTGGATAAGGCTGCTTATCACCAGACAATGGCATCACAGGATTTAGTGTCCGACCATACGGCAGAAGCAGAGCAAACCGGTCACCATTAACCCGGGAAACCGCGACACTGTTCGATCTGATCCAGCTCTAGCACTCTTGGTAATGAGGATTTGGGTTGCCCGGATTGCATGAGTTGGATCTGACTGGATAGCCTGTTGATTTATAGACCACCAGCTTCTGGCAACACCCAGAAACTTTTTACATAGCCACTCCAGATCTAATGTAAAAAATAATATTTTCCAATAATCCGGTTGGTTGAAGAGATCCCGTACATACCATACCCGTTATGGTTGTTGACGGGATTTTAACGTTATAGATTGATGGTAACAGACCCGCGCGAACCGGTCATTAAGCCAGGAATGCTGCCTGAAAGTTGCTTAAGATCAAAACGCATATCCGTTTTACGACGGCCCCGAACCAACTGGAAACCAGCCAATTGATTTATTGTTGTTAGAAAGGTAATCACATTGAGTAACAAACCCAAAATCATCATTTCATCGCTGGACGCAGAGCGGCTGTACGCACTGCTTGAAACATATTCCGGCAATACTTTTCCCGGCAGCAACGCCTTGGAAGCCGAGCTATCACGGGCGGATATTGTCGAGCCGAATGCTATTCCACCCACTGTGGTGACCATGAATTCCACTGTCAGGTTCACAGTGGAATCCTCATCAGAAGAATTTTGTATGACACTGGTTTATCCCGGTGATATTGATAGCAGCGGCGATAAAATTTCCGTGCTTGCGCCGGTCGGTAGCGCACTGCTCGGTCTCTCCCAGGGAGACACCATCGATTGGCCCAAACCGGGGGGCGGCATTCTGCGCGTTAACTTGAGTGAAATTACCTACCAGCCTGAGCGCACAGGAATATACCATCGCTGATTTTGGATAAATTCCAGATGCCGGGTAACAGTTATTCCCACATCACGTCACACCCAGCAGCTACCGCGTCAGTCAACAGATTTACCAGTGGCAACCCTCTGTGCGCGGTACTGACTATAGGCTCATTCTCATCGTCGTCTTCATCGGATGGCGGGACATTTTTTTCCTTACTCAACGCTACTTTCAAGCGGCTTAGCGCCTGCGGTACGTCATCAGCCAGAATAGCGCCGGGTACGGTTTCGCTGTGCCCCATCATCTTGATCATTTGAAGCGCGTCATTACCAAACATGGTTATGTTGCCTACATCTGTTTTGAAAGTCACGAGCATTAAATACCTCCATTAATATTGCGATCGCATTTAATACACCAAATAGCAGCTTACAGCTGCAGCAATGCCTACTGCAAAGACTGGTTACGCCAAATCAACACTTTTTGTGAATTTAGCAAATGTTCGTTTCACACTCACAATCCGATCAATCCACTTTTACACTCCATCATTGATCATATCGATAGCGTCAATTCCCCTGGCTTTAATTTAAGAAAAAAATTTTCAAACACACCAGTATCAAAATTTACAGGTAAATTACATTCGTAGCAGGCTGGTAAAACTTTCAATATTGTTAAGTTACCGCATGACTCGATAATCCGCCACCAGCCTGAATTCCTCACCTGGTGCGATTCCGATCACATCTTCTGCAGCATTCGTTGTTTCCACACAGATAAAGCGCTGATAATCGGCGTCTTCGAGATCGGCCATTTCTTTGGAGATTTTTTCCCATGGATTCCATACAACAGCGGTCTTGTTGCCTTGTGAGAGAATCTGGATGCAGCGGTCAAGCGCCTTGTCGTCGATGATCTGTGTATTGCTGACACGCCGATAGATGCGATCGACCTCGCTGGCTACAGTGACTTCACCAGTCTGATGTTTTTCTGCACTGTCATCGGTTTTATCAATATAGCTACAATCCTGAAGTCCGAGTATGCTGGTCTGATGGATATCGCCGACTTTGAAATAAGTATGAAAACCCTGAGTGATGGTGAATAAATCGGTACCGGTGTTGCGCGTGCACAGGGCAAGGTTGAGTGAATCACCGATGACGATTTCCTGAGTCAACTCGAACGCATGTGGCCAGATTTCCATGGTATCCGGTGTCTCCGACAGTCCGAGCGTAATCTTGACGGCGCCATTGGCAATGACTTGCGTATTGTTCACATTCCACGCACGGTTACGGACGAAGCCATGACCTGGCCGTCCCTTGCCTTCCGGATCAGGCCCGAACCACGGCCAGCAGATAGGCGTGCCGCCTTTGATCGCCTTGCCGTCCTGATAATAGGCCTTTTCGCTTAGAAACAGCAGGTCCTCTTCACCCGTCGGTTGAAACGATAACACCTGTCCGGCATGGGTTGAAATCAGCGCTCTGGCTTTGGGCGTGTCGACCCTGATCATAGTCAGTCCGCCACTGCCTTCAATAAATTCAACTGATTGTGCTATGCCGTGTGCGGCGTTGAGTTGTGCAATATTCATTATCTGTTTCCTGTTGATTTGTTTTTGGTTTACGGATTCTTTACGGGTATGATTTTACTGGCGGCCAGTTTAGCACGCTCACGGGCTTCGTCGGTGTTGCTGCCGCATGCAAGCGCTACGCCCATGCGGCGGCGTTTGAATGCCTCGGGCTTGCCGAACAGCCTCAGATCGCTCTGAGGTACGTTCAATGCATCCTGAACACCTTTATACGCGATGTTCTTTGCGTCCATACCGCCATATATTACAGCGCTGGCTCCGGGTGTTCGCAGCGTGACATCGGCTGACAGTCCAAGAATCGCACGTGCATGCAGTTCGAATTCACTCTGAACCTGGCTGCACAACGTGACCAGGCCGGTATCATGTGGTCGCGGACTGACTTCGCTGAACCAGGCTTCATCGCCTTTGATAAATAACTCCACTCCAAAAATTCCAAGCCCACCGAGATTATCGGTAATTTTTTTAGCAAATTCGCGCGCTTGTTGTAGCGCAGTTCGCGACATTGCCTGTGGTTGCCAGCTTTCGACATAGTCGCCATGCATCTGCACATGACCAATCGGTTCGCAAAAATATGTCTCTGTCTCACCCGCTGCATTTCTTGCGCGCACCGTTAATTGCGTGATTTCGTAGTCGAATTGAATAACGCCTTCGACAATAACCCGGCCCTGGTCAACTCTTCCACCGCTTGCAGCATAATTCCAGGCCGCCTCTACCTTTGCAGCGGATTCCACTTTGGATTGACCTTTGCCCGAAGACGACATAACGGGCTTGACAATACAGGGATAACCGATGGTTTCGTCAATCGCTGTCTTGAGCTCTTCCAGGCTGTCGGCAAATACATACGGCGATGTGGGCAACAGCAGCGTCTCCGCCGCCAGACGGCGGATACCTTCGCGGTTCATGGTCAGCTGAGCAGCGCGGGCCGTCGGGATGACGGTTGCCAGCCCTTCCTTTTCGATCTCTGCAAGCATGCCGGTTGCAATGGCTTCTATTTCAGGAACGATAATATGCGGCCGTTCCTGTTCAACCAGTGTACGCAACGCATGACCGTCAGCCATATTGATGACATGCGCCCGATGCGCGACCTGATGCCCCGGCGCATTCGCATAACGGTCTACCGCAATGGTTTCAACGCCAAGTCGCTGCAAAGCAATAATCACTTCTTTGCCCAGCTCACCGCTGCCAAGCAACATAACCCGAATTGCATTCGGACTTAGCGGCGTACCCAGTATCCGTGGCTGATTCATTAAAATTACTCCGTTTCCTTTTTTGTATGTTGTTGTTCAAGTGCCCACTGCACATGTTCGCGCACCATTTCAGACGGGTCGTTCAGCCGGGATTGCAAGGCCGCGATGACAGTATCCGAGAAAGGAGCGTTACCAAGTCCGACAGCAATATTGCGCAACCACTGCTGATACCCGATTCGACGAATCGGACTACCCGCCAGTCTGGTTTCGAATTCCTGCTGATTCCAGCGGAACAGATCCACCAGCGTAACATCATCGAGTCCATGGCGCACATGAAAATCCGATTCACCGGTCAGGTGTGAAAATTTGTTCCAGGGGCATACCAGCTGGCAATCATCGCAACCGTAAATACGATTGCCTATCAATGGCCGCAACGATTCGGGAATACTGCTTTTCAACTCAATCGTCAGATAAGAAATACAGCGTCGCGCGTCAACTTTGAACGGCGCAACAATAGCCTGTGTCGGACAGATATCGATACACTTGGTGCAACTGCCGCAAAAACTCCCTTTGGTACCAACAGGTTCATCAACGGGCAGCAACAGATCGGTATAGATTTCACCCAGAAAGAAGTACGAACCTGCCTGCCGCGATAGCAATAGCGTATGCTTACCGCGCCAGCCAAGACCTGATTTCTGTGCCCATTCGACTTCCATGACAGGTGCGCTGTCGGAAAAAACGCGATAGTTAAACGAACCGATGGCTTGCTGAATTTTGTCAGCCAGTTTTTGCATGCGCGAACGCAGTACCTTATGATAATCGCGCCCGAGCGCATAGCGTGATATAAATGCTTTATCACCCTGATTGATCACAGCCCAGCTTTCCGCCGCATTCGGCGGATAATAATTCATGCGCACGGATATAACCCGTTGTGTACCTGGCACCAGTTCAGCAGGACGGGAGCGTTTAGTGCCATGTTTTGCCATATAATCCATCTCGCCGTGATTTTCATCTTCAAGCCATGCAAACATACCTGCTTCCGCTTCGGACATATCGGTATTGGCATTGCCAATACGCACGTCCTGAAAACCGAGCTCTCTGCCCCATGTCTTGATCTCTGACGCCAGGCGGACATAATCAGGTTTACAATCAGAGGAATTGTTATAGGAGGTTTTCTGTTGCGCCGTATCCATGATTCAAATCTAAAATCAAATGTTTCATTTTACCTTGCCGACGAGGCCGCAACCCTGTCTCTCGGAAAAAAAATAGCCACGGTGATCAAGCCGGGTCTGGTTATTTTCCTGAACGGGAACCTGGGTGCCGGTAAAACAACACTGGTACGGGGTATTCTACATGGACTCGGCCACCAGCACGCGGTCAAAAGTCCGACATATAATTTAGTTGAAATCTATAATTTTTCTAGGTTATACTTGTATCACTTTGATTTATATCGATTCAACGATCCTTATGAATGGGAGGAGGCAGGTTTCCGGGACTACTTCAATTCCGACTCAATCTGCCTGATCGAATGGCCGGAAAACGCTGTTGGATTATTACCCGCCGCCGACTTGCGGGTTGATTTTCAAATACTTGATACCGGCCGAGATATCGTCATTCACGCTGATACGGAAGCAGGAGAACAATGTTTGAAGCATTGGCCAGATACAGAACCCCCTCATTGACGGCGGTTTTCATACATTCTTCGTCTATTCGCACAATTGAACATACGAAGCGTCAATGGTCGTATTCGATGATTCTGGCAACGCTTTTAATCTGCCTGACTGTTTTTTTGTTCAGCAAGCCCGCCCAGGCGGCGGATATCATAATTAACTCAGCCCGGCTGGCCCTGTCAGATTATTATTCGCGCATTACGCTGGAATCCGACCAGCCTATCCAGTATGAATTAAGCATGCTGGAACATCCCGGACGGGTTGTCGTCGACCTGGAAAACGCCACCCTGAACCGGGTCATCAAGGACCTGCCGGGCAAGCTCGATCCAGCTGACCCTTTTGTTGAAAGAATCCGCTTTGGACAGTTCAAGCCGCATGTCGTCCGCCTTGTGTTTGATCTTAAAATAAATGTCGTCCCACGTACTTTTATTCTGAAGCCGGAAGGTCAACACGGTTACCGGCTGGTGCTGGACATTTATTACCCGGACAAGGCGGCTCTTGCAGAAACCAGTATGGGTGGCACAAATCCGACATTCGGATTACAGGATGATACTGATGACAGTCTCGGCGAACTTGTTGCCTCATTGGTGAAGAAGAAGCCCACGGGTCCGGATAATCTGAGTACAGCGCAACCGCCTCGCAGTTTTCATGTTGCGCAATACCACAAACCGTCACCACCAAGAACCATCATCGTTGCCATTGATCCTGGTCATGGCGGCAGAGATCCAGGTGCAGTGGGCGACGGCGGCACTCGGGAAAAGGATATTACACTGGCAATCTCGCGCAAACTCAAAGCGCTGATAGACAGAGAACCGTATATGCGCGCTATATTAACGCGTAACGATGATTTCGATCTTCCGCTCAAACGCAGACAGGCAATTGCGCGCAAGCATAATGCTGATTTGTTTGTTTCCATCCATGCTGACGGCAGCCCCAGACCACATGCACACGGTTCATCGGTGTATACCCTGTCGGAACATGGAGCGACTTCGACCGCAGCAAGCTGGCTGGCGCAAAAAGAAAACAGCGTTGACAGCAAACTGGTTGGCGGTGTGGATATTACCGACAAAACGGGCAATATGCGCGAGATCATACTGGATTTGTCGATGAGTGCCACAATTAACGACAGCGTCAAAGTCGCCGAATTCGTTCTAAACGAACTTGGACAGATCAACCGGTTACATAAAAAAACGGTTGAACAGGCCGGATTCGTTGTACTCAAATCACCGGATATTCCCTCTATTCTGGTTGAAACAGCCTTCATTACCAATCCTAGCGAAGAAAAGAAACTCAGAAACAAGACCTATCAGAAAAAAATGGCGCATGCAATCTTTGGCGGCATCAAAAAATACTTCGACACCAATCCAGCCCTTGCTGCGCGCACCGATGTTGCGCGGGCACCCTGAGTTGCTCGAGTATTCTCCATCCACGTCCTGAAATAATTACAGCAGAAATTTACTTTTTTTTCCGATCCCGCCATAATGCAAAAACCAGTTGTTTGACGTAATATACAGTCAGTCAACCGGTTTTAATTTTTATCCTGAGCCGATATCTAACTCGAAGCAGACATTCGATTTGAAGCCAACCAACACACAAAATCCAAGTTTCACCGCGGAGTGGTATCAGCTTATCGACGATGGAAAGTCGCGCCGTATCGCTTTAACTGGTAATTTCACCCTTGCCGCTTTAAATAAAAGGTCCAGGGCATTGTCTGCCGAACTTGCCAAACATGCGAAGAATCCCGATCTATGCTGGGATTTAAGCAATATCAAATACATGGACAATGCAGGCATCGTCATGCTGTGGAAAGCCTGGGATACACAACGCCCAGCCCAGCTTATCCTGCGTGACGAACACGACAAGATGCTCCAGCGCATCGAGCACCTGCCGGCAGAGACACCTGAACCCGATCAAAAAAAATTTTTATGGCCGGTTTATGCGGCCGGCAGACTGGCCATGCTGATGTGGGACAACCTGACCGGCATAATCAGAATGATCGGTCAGTTACTGCTCGATACTGTATTTTTTCTGCGTAATCCAGCCTACATCCCCTGGCGTGAGATCTCTGCAAACCTCTTTCGCACCGGTGCGCAGGCGCTCGGAATTACAGCATTGGTCGGATTTTTGATCGGAATCGTTTTGAGTTACCTGTCTTCTGAGCAATTACAGATGTTTGGCGCCGATATTTTCATTGTCAATATTCTTGGTATCAGTATTATCCGCGAACTTGGGCCCCTGCTGGCCGCCATTCTGGTTGCTGGCCGTTCCGGCTCGTCGATGACTGCTCAATTAGGGGTAATGCGTGTCACTCAAGAACTGGACGCACTCACCGTCATGGGTATTTCCCACAGTCAGCGGTTAATCTTTCCTAAAATTATCGGTCTGGGCCTCGCGATGCCCCTGCTGGTACTGTGGACCAGCGCCATCGCACTGCTGGGAGGTATTATTGCCGCTGAAATCCAGCTTGGCCTGAATTATTACTATTTTATTTATTCCTTACCGGATGCAGTACCGATCGCCAATTTGTGGCTTGGCCTCGGAAAAGGCATAGTTTGCGGCATGGTGATTGCTGTCATCGCTTGTCATTTCGGTCTCAGGGTTAAACCAAACACAGAGAGTCTCGGAGAAGGCACGACAACATCGGTAGTGACGGCAATTACAGTAGTTATCATTATCGATGCGATTTTCGCGGTTGTCTTTTCAGATGTCGGAATTATATAAACTGCCATATGGAACACGTGCCGGATATAATCGAAATCCACGGACTGGATACCCGGTTCGGTCGCCACGTCGTTCATCAGGACCTGAATCTGAGTGTTAAAAAAGGCGAGATCCTGACGCTGGTCGGCGGCTCAGGGAGTGGGAAAACAACGCTGCTTCGCCAGATGCTGGGTCTTGAGCAGCCCGCAAAAGGGGAAGTCAGAATTTTTGGCAGATCACGTTATAATTGTAATTTCGCGCTGCTAAGAAACATTCGAAACCGTACTGGCGTTTTATTTCAACAGGGTGCATTATTCAGTGCGTTGACCGTCTTTGACAATATTGCGTTGCCATTGCGTGAACTGCGCACGTTAAACGAACAAATCATTCATGATCTGGTTATGATCAAACTAAATATGGTTGCTATCGAACCGGAACATGCGTATAAGATGCCGGCTAATCTGTCTGGAGGCATGATCAAGCGCGTCTCTCTGGCACGCGCGCTGGCACTCGATCCGGAATTGCTGTTTTTGGATGAACCTACAGCGGGCCTGGATCCCGAGCTGAGTGAAAGTTTTGTGCGTTTGATTCTGAACATGCGTAAAGAACTGGATTTAACAATTGTCATGGTCACGCATGACGTCGACACACTCGTCAGTCTGTCTGACCGTATCGCGGTTTTAGCCGATAAAAAGGTCATCGCAACAGGAACGCTTGATCAAGTATGCACCCATCCTCATCCATTTGTAGAAAGTTTTTTTAAAAGCATACGAAAAAATCTTCAACATACCGACAATAGGGAATTATCATGGAAAACCGGGCCCATGCCCTCATAGCGGGTTTATTTGTTATCGGCCTTGGGATCGCGCTGATTATCGTAGCGGAATGGTTCAAAGGCGATTCTATTGAGCATGACCATTATCAGGTTGTTTCGCGGGAATCCGTGACCGGTTTAAGCGTGCAGGCGTCAGTGTATTATCGCGGCGTTAACATCGGCAAAGTTAACCGGATTTATTTCGACCCGGAAAACATGCAACAGATTCTTATCGATATCGCCATCGACGGAAATATTCAATTACCCAAAAATATTTATGCTCAATTGGGGTATCAGGGCATAACTGGCCTGGCTTATGTCCAGCTCAGAAATGAATCAGTCATTTCTCCAGAAATCCTGCCCGAAGATGCACGCATAACGATGCGCCCGTCTCTACTTGATGAAGTTACTGGATACGGTCAGAACATTCTCAACAATGTCAATGAATTGATTATTCAGGTACACCAGCTGCTTAACGATGAAAATCAGGAGCGCATAGCCAATATATTGAAAAATATTGACAAGGCCATGAACAATTTCAACAATGTAACCGGACATTTGCAGCCTATTCTTGATTCAATGACGCATTTGACCACGGAATCCGGTGTTCTCGTCCGGCACCTTGATGAATTGCTTACCGAAATCAATCAATCGATTCGCAACGTAAACCAACAGGGTGGAATTATAGACAGCCTGTCTACCAGCGCACAGGAAATGGCAACCACGATTCCAGAGCTACGCAAGGTCAGTAACGGTCTGGTACGCAACTCTCAGAATCTGGACCGTGTTTTGCAGCAACTGGAAGAAAATCCACAAATGCTTATTTTCGGACGACCATCGTCGCAGCCTGGCCCCGGCGAAGACGGCTTTACAACGCCATAACGATACAATCCAATGAGAAACTTGATATTATTTTTGAGTATGCTGTTTGTTTCGGGCTGCACAATCCTGCCCGAGACTTCCAAAGACATAGCTACCTACAATTTTGCAGCTGACGATACGGACGAGTCCGGGTCCGACAGTCAGCATTCCGGCAAAGATGGCCGGAAAATACTTGTTGCTCCAATAACCGCGCCATTATGGCTCGATAACCGTGGTATCAACTATCGCCTCAAATATCATAACCGAGCCCAGTCATACACCTACGCGAACAGCCGCTGGTCATCACCCCCCGCTTTCCTGTTAGCGCAGCAGATCAAACGCAAAATTACAACAGCCACACGTCACCTGGTCATCAAAGACTCAAGCATGGCGATTGCTGAAAATGAACTGCATGTAGAACTTGAAGAGTTCTCCCAGGTTTTTGACACCTTGAATGACAGTCATGTCATTATTCGATTTCGTGCAAGCCTGGTCAACAATACACACCGGCTGATCGCCCAGAAAATATTCAGTATCAAGCAAATTGCGCCAACAGCCGATGCAGCTGGGGCAGTTGAGGCGTTTTCCATTGCCAGCAACAAACTGGCCGATGGATTGGTTGAATGGTTGCAGTCAGAAATACGTACGGACTGAACAGCAGCGTGGCACAGATACTCAGTACCAATCGAAAACCATGATCGCACCGATATTATTCCACCTTTATGGTAGTATCCCGTACTCGAAATTTTAATGGAGAACGATTGTGCACAAATTGAAATATTTTATATTTATCCTGACCTGTTCCATCGTGACACTGTTCGTTTTTACCGCATGTGGCAACAAAGGGCCGCTCTACCTGCCGGAGAGCGAAGCGCAGCCAATAAACATGTCGCCGACCACGCCGCCTGCAGCCGCTACTATCAAAGATGACACTGAAGAATGAGTAATTTTCCCCATTTTGAATATAAGCAGGATATCCTGCACGCTGAACAGGTGCCTCTGGAAACCATTGCCCAGAAATTCGGCACCCCTTGCTATGTCTATTCGCGCGCAGCCATATCAGCAACCTATCATGAATTTCAGCAGGCTTTTGCAGACGATGACTATTTAGTCTGTTATGCAGTAAAAGCCAACTCCAATCTTGCCATTCTCAATCTGCTCGCAAAGCTTGGCTGCGGATTTGATATCGTTTCCGGCGGCGAACTCCAGCGTGCTTTGAAAGCCGGCGGTGATCCGCAAAAAATTGTGTTTTCTGGCGTAGGAAAGCTTGCGGACGAAATGCGCATGGCTCTGGCCGCAAATATTCTTTGTTTTAACGTCGAATCCATCGGCGAACTGCAACTACTCAATCAGATTGCAGCGGCAATGAACATGACTGCTCCAGTCAGCCTGAGAGTGAATCCCGATGTAGATGCCAGAACGCACCCCTACATCTCGACCGGGCTGAAAGAAAACAAATTCGGCATACCGATTGAAGAAGCTGAGCATATTTATTTATCGACCGATATTTTTTCAAATATCCGTTTCATCGGTCTGGATTGTCATATCGGATCACAGCTGACCGAGCTTGATCCATTCGTACAGGCCGGCGAGAGGCTAATGAGCCTGCTGCATCGACTGCAATCGCATAACCTGAAAATCAACCATCTGGATCTCGGCGGTGGCCTGGGTATACGTTACACAAACGAAGCGCTGCCATCAATTCAGGATTATGTTACGGCGTTGCGTAAAACACTTGGGCCCATGAAACTACGCCTGGTCATCGAACCGGGCCGCTCCTTGATTGGCAATGCGGGCCTGCTATTAACCCGTACGGCTTATATCAAGCACACTCCGGAACGTCATTTCGCGATCGTGGATGCTGCCATGAATGACCTGATGCGACCATCCCTGTACAAGGCTTATCATCAGATTCTGCCGATCAATAAAAGATCCGGGGGATCATGCAACTATCAGATTGTCGGTCCGGTCTGCGAAACCGGCGATTTTCTAGGACATGATCGCAAACTCAACCTTGAAGCCGGCGATTTACTCGCTGTCATGTCCGCAGGTGCTTACGGTATGAGCATGAGCTCCAACTATAACAGTCGTCCACGCGCAGCCGAGGTCATGGTTGACGGGCAAACCGTACACCTGATCAGGGCACGTGAAACTATTGATCAAATGATTGCTCCAGAGGCAATTCTGCCGTCGTAAACAACGGCTGCTATGTAGTAATATGTGGTTTTTCCGCTCAACTAATCCACTATGATCAGCCAACCGCCGACTTTAGACGACGCGCAATATCAGGATGAAATATTAAAAGGCGTTTCACGCACCTTTGCATTGACGATTCCCCAACTTCCTGAAATGCTGCGGCATGTGATCGGCAATGCCTATCTGCTCTGCCGGATTACGGACACCATCGAAGATGACAACGCGTTGACAACAAAGCAGACACGCTACTTGTCTGACATGTTTTCTGAAGTCGTTTGCGGTCATGTCGCTGCAGAGCGGTTTGTCGATGAACTGTATCCCCTGCTGTCAGATCACACCATCCCGGCCGAGCATGATCTGATCAAACATACACCGGCTGTCATCCGGGTCACGCACAGTTTCAATCCGGTACAGCGCAAGGCCCTCGAACGATGTGTGCGGATCATGAGCCGCGGCATGGCCGATTATCAGGAAACTGAAACACTAGACGGCCTGAAGGATTTGCCTGCCATGAACCTGTATTGCTATTACGTTGCGGGCGTGGTGGGCGAAATGCTGACAGAGCTGTTTTGCGATTATTCACCCGAAATCAATCGTAACAAATCCGAGCTGATGAAACTGTCAGTCTCGTTTGGCCAGGGCCTGCAGATGACTAATATTCTTAAAGATATCTGGGACGACAGAAAACGAGGTGCCTGCTGGTTGCCGCAGGATATTTTCCTGAAAAAGGGCATTGTCCTACGAGAATTACAATCTGGTCATTCGAAGCCCGGTTTCCAGGAGGGGTTGGCCGAATTAATCGGCGTAGCCAAGAAACATTTATGCAATGCCCTCATCTACACCTGTCTGATTCCACCACAGGAAAAAGGCATACGCAGGTTTTGCCTGTGGGCACTGGGTATGGCGATTCTGACACTGAGAAAAATTAACCGACATCGCGATTTCCACGACGGCCAACAAGTTAAGATTACCCGCCGTACCGTAAAGACAACCGTCCTGACTACGAGTATTTTTGCAGGAAACGACTGGGTACTGAACCAGCTCTTCAAAATTATTTCACAACAACTTCCGGATACAGCAATTTCAGATGAGTTATTCTACAGGCGATAGCTTTTTAAGTCTTACCACAATCCATAGCAAAGCAGCATTGATATGAAATCATTGGTTACAGGTGCCACAGGTTTTCTTGGCTCCGCAGTCATGCACTGCTTACTTAAAGCTGGCCACGATGTGCGCCTGCTGGTCAGAGCCAACAGCGACCGGCGCAATATTGAAAATTTGCCCGTCGAAGTCACTGAAGGCGATTTGCGCGACCACCAGTCGCTTGAAGCAGCAGTTAAAGGTTGTGACTATCTCTTTCACGTTGCCGCTGATTACCGGTTATGGGTACCCGACCCGCAAACGATGTATGCGATCAATGTCCAGGGCACCAAGGCACTGATCATCGCTGCCGCCAATGCAGGCTTGAAACGAATTATTTATACCAGCAGCGTTGCCGCTTTGGGATTAACTGCAGACGGTACGCCCGCCAATGAAACAACACCATCGAGCCTGGACTGCATCACCGGGCACTACAAACGATCAAAATACATCGCCGAGCAGGCAGTCAAAGAACTGACGGACCAGCATCGGCTGCCACTCGTCATCGTCAATCCTTCTGCACCGATCGGCCCACGGGACATACGCCCGACGCCCACTGGACGTATTGTCCTTGATGTAATGCACAACAGAATGCCGGCCTATGTCAATACCGGTCTGAATATCGCACATGTCGATGATATCGCCTACGGCCATTGGCTCGCCTGCGAACATGGCAAAACGGGAGAACGCTATATTCTGGGCGGTGATAATATGACGCTGCTGGAAATTCTGGAAACTCTTGACGATATCCTGGGAAAGCGCAGGAAACGTGCCGCCCTGCCTATCGGTCTCATGTTTCCCGTCGCCTGGATCATGGAAAAAATTGCATTAATCACACACAAGGAGCCACGCGCAACACTGGACAGTCTCCGCATGGCCAGAAAGCTGATGTTTTTCACCAGCGACAAGGCAGCTCGTGAACTGGGCTATCGGTTCCGCCCGGCCAGAATGGCGCTTGAGGATGCCGTCAAGTGGTACCGGGGAAACGGCTATGACTGATGATTTATCATCCGCTTCAATCAGAAATTGATACGTACGCCCAGATTAAACTGACGCCCCCTGCGGAATTGCCGTGTCAATTCGCCGCCTTGCAAAATCAGCACATCATCATCCAGTAGATTCTGCATATTCAGCCGTACAGACAACCATTTATTTACGGTCTGGTTAAAGACGAAATCGAGCTGGTGAAACGGCTGTTCAAATTTGTCGGGTGCACCGAGCAGGCCTGCTGACACAATACGTTTGCTGGCTATATTATAGAGCAGTGTGGCCTGCGTTTTCCATGCGGGGTTTTCGTAACCGATCTGGAAATTGAAAATTTGTGAAGAATGCCCCTGCAGCGCGCGGTTATTCGTGGTCTGTGCACCCAGATTTTCTTCATTCAATTTCACATTGGAATCCGACCAGGTATAGTTGCCACCGGCAAAGAAATTCTCCAGTAACGGATGCAAAAAACCCAGTCCTTTCAGTAATTCCACCTCAAATCCGAAAACCCTTGCTTTATCGGCATTCTGATATGTCTGGAGGCCGGCCGTTCCCGGTAGTGTAACGAGTTCAATCGGTTGTGTCAGATCTTTCCAGAAAAAGCTTGCCATAATCAATTCGCTTGTGGACAGAAAATACTCCCACCGAACATCGAAATTGGTGATATCCGTCTGCTGCAAATTCGGGTTACCGGTCGTTTCCTGGTTGGTATTAAGATCAGTAAACGGTGCTGGCGACAGTTCCCGGAAATCCGGCCGTGAAATTGTTTGACTGAAACCGGCGCGTAACTGTTGCTTTTCCGATATGAACCAGGTGGCTGTTGCGGATGGCAGCATATCCGTGCGGTTGATTTCGCTCGTTACCGACTGGTTTGAATTGGCGACAGACTGGAATGTCTCCACAAACTGGTCATTCTTCTCCCAGCGTGCGCCACCGGTGATATTAAACCGTTCATAGAGTGCAAGGTCCATTTTTCCGTAATAGGAAAACAGTTTCTGGGATGCGTTATAACTGTCCGTCGGACGCGTGGTATCGCGCAGCTGAAACCCGTTTGCGCCGATATTGGAAGGCTGTAAAATCGACTCCAGCGATGACAACCCAAGAATTGCGGGGTTTGTCCCGATGGATCCTACAGGAAAAAAAGCAAACCGGTTTATTCCGGAATCACGGGTTTTACTCTGATCAATAAATCCGCCATGCAGATTCAACTTGTAATCCGGCGTTATTTCCAGCGGCAGTTTGGCATCCATGCGCCAACTTTCATCTTTATCGACAAGATCGGCATATAGGATCTGATTGCTGTCAGCACGCCTTGAAAATGCAAAGCTGCCGTCCGTCATTTCATCATACCGATAATCACGTGTTTTGGGCTCATCTCGTTTGGCAGTTGCATTGGTATACAGCCAGTGGATCGACAGATCCTTGGCCCAGTCAAACTGATGATCGCCGCCGACCTGCTGCATGAATAACTGATTGGAAAAGAACCTCAGCTTGGTACGGCGCACATCGGTCACTTCTGCGTCAGTGAATCCCTGGCTGATACGCGCTTCGTCGACTGCCTGGCGCAAAAACATGGTGCGTGAAAAAATGCGGTGTTTATCTTTATATTCGATATCCGCCCCCAGATATCCGTTGAGCTCCATTGTTCGCAGTGACCGTTTGGTATCGAAATCCTGGATCAGCCGCAGGGTATCGCTGCCGGTCGTAGGGGTAAATTCACGATTGATCTCGTTCTGATTCCTGAACTGCTGACTCCACCCGCCAGCAGCAATAAACCCTGTTCTGAAGTTCCCGATATCAAATACGTTGCCCATCGCGACATCAAAACCTCTGTCCGGTCCGGGCGTTTTGGTCGATACGTCCCACACATCGGACAGATCTTCGCCAAACGTTTCAAACTCTTCAGGTGTAAACCCATCCGGGTTAAAAAGAGTCTTCGGCTGCAGCGTACCGCCACCGCTGATAGCATTCGCAATTGAATTCGGCAGGCTGCGCGCGCCATCATCAAAACTCAAAAAATCAGTTCCTCCGCCTTTATAGGACAGATTATCAGAAAAAGACGCATTGTCGTTAATCCCGGTACTCGTGCTGAAATTGAAGAAGAACTCATCCGGTATTCCGCGTGTACGCATTTCCAGCGTACCCCCAGCAAACTCGCCAGGCCTGTCCGACGAATAGGTTTTTTGCACCAGTACGCTGTCCAGAAAATTAGTGGGAAACAGATCCAGCGGAACGACACGGCGGGTAGCATCCGGGCTCGGGATTGCCGCGCCGTTGATCAGCGTCGAAGAAAACCGTTCGCCCAGACCGCGAATGAAAATAAACTGGCCACCCACCAGCGTCAACCCGGAAGCTCGCCGCAGTGCGCTGGCCACATCGGAGTCGCCGCTACGGCTGAACTGCTCGGCGCCGAGCACTGTCGTCACTTCTGAAGAAGCTTTTTGTTCCTCAATTACCGATGCCAGGGTGCCTGCAAGATGCGGCTCCAGCACGACGTACTCTGCAAGTTCCACACCAGCAGGTGTGAGTGTAAAAGACAGATCGGTCGTCTGATCCAGGGAAATCTCAACTTCGTCCTGTGTCTGGCTGCTATACGCCGGATGCAGTAAAGAAACGCTGTAATTCCCGGCCGGTATTGTAGCTTCCATATTTCCCTTTTCATCGGTTCGAAACTGTTGCCGCAATCCACTGATAAACACCTGTACATCCTTGACCGGCCGGCTGGTTTCTGCGGAAAGGACTTGTACGCTGATCATGCCGTCGCCTTCTGCCTGCTGTTTTTCGACTATCGCATCGGCACCTGCCATCGTTCCAGTCGCAGAACTTTCAATATTCAGTAAAGGCTCGCGCCCGTCGGGAAAAAAAGTAAGCAGAATCTGTGCATTCTCGCCGGGATGCAACGGCAGATCAAAGGCATACGACTGATCGCCCGATGACAGCGTCATATGATATTTGCCCGGCGGCAGTTTTGCTGCAATACTGCCGCTGGTATTAGTTTTAAGCGCCGCCTGATCATCCCCTCCCCAGCTGTACACAGGCATTTCGTTGATCGATTGACCCTCGGTTACTTCATAATCCAGGCTGAGAATGATCAACTCCGCCCCTGCAACAGGCATTCCTTCCTGAAACAGATGAATTGAAAACTCGGCCAGTTCAGGATTTTCCGCTTCACTCCAGGCGGAAACAGGGAATAAACAGGCCGCAAGCAGCGCAAACAGTTGAAACAGACTTTTTATTATATTGTTTTCAGTCATTTTTCTGGTATCCGTCAAGCCGGATATTGTGTTTTCATAGCGCTACATGCATTTCCAGGGTTCTTCTTTGCACACCTGCATCAACCTGCGTAACTCGACGCCCTTCCTGAACAGTTCGCTCTCGGATAAATGATCCAGGTGTTGACTGGCCTGCTCAAACCGGCCACTGGAAAAATAGGCATACGCCAATGCGTATCGAACATGCTGGTCTGTCAAAAGACCAACACGGTACAGACCGGATTCCATATTGGCAGCACGTTCAAATTGCTTGAGTGCCAGCAGAATTGACAAACGCTGTTTGAGTTTGACTTGCTGGTCCTGTATACCCTCGTTCAGTGTCAGTGCTTTATGAAAACGGTTTGCACGCCGATAAACCTCTGCGGCTTCCGACAACAACTCCGGATTCAGCAATGCTGCCTGCTCCAGAATAAAAGCCGCTGCGTTCAGCTGTCCCAGATCCAGATAGGTATGAGCAAGCAGCTTTGCTACGGTTTCATGATCAGGAAACTGCAAGCGGGCAATTTCCAGAATATCCAGCGCCTCCTGGTATTGCTTACTGAGGCGCAGTGCATTACCGATAGCGATATAATCCTCAGCGGCGGCTTGTGACTGGTCAAGATATTCCCTGCCAAGCTTCACCGCTTCATGAAACAGCTCCAGCTCGACAAAATAAAACACCTTGCGTCTGAGAAAACTGTAGTCCTGTGGATATAACTGCTGACCCTTGTTCAGAGCGAGAATCGCCGCCTCTGGTTCTTCCATATGCCAGTAAGACTGCGCTTTCAAAGTGATTAAATTGGCTTTCTGCGCATGTTCGCCTGATTGATCGATCGCCTGAACAGCGTTTTTATACTCCTTGAGTGCATAGTGCGTCTGCGCGAGATAGGTATAGATCACCGCGTCCGTCTGGCCGTTCGCGATCGCATCCAGCAGACTGTCTTTTGCTGCGACAAAATCGTTCAGATTGATATATGCGAGTCCCTGCAACGTATAAAAGCGCGCCAGATCGGTATCTTCATCCTCAAGATCGACGCTTTGCAGGGCCAATAGTGCGCGATCGCTGTGTCCGTCCCTGAGCATGACCGCAGCCAGTTCAAGAAAATCAACCGGTTGCGATTTATCTTCGGAGCAGGCGTAGGTAGCGGTAAAACCCAGTAACAGAGCGACACAGAGAATCCCGATTCGCCTGATAAATGCAGTGATATGTGTGCGCATTCAATGAAACCTGATCACGACAAATCAAATCGAATTCGCTGCTTTGCCCATACCCTGACTACTTCACCCTTGTATTTTGCCGGTTCGAATTGCCAGGCACGGATACCCTGCAGTGCCGCGGCATCAAAAACACCGTTTGGCTGAGATTCCAGTACCTGGACCTGGCTTACAGACCCATCTTCTGTAACCAGTATCGATAGCACAACATAGCCCTTGATACCGTTTTTCTTTGCCGAAGGCGGATACCTGAACGAACCTGTCGAAACAGCGCGAGGCGGCTCATCGACCAGTTCGGCAGTCATCACGGCATTGCTCGTATCGCCTATCAAAGATTCATCCAGCTCACCTAACTGACCGGCATTGAAACCGAGCATTCCCAAATCGATGCCGGACAATGCCGTGTCAAGCCCAGTAAACGGTGCTGGCGCCTGATTGGGTGTCGTACGCCGCGGCGGCGGTGTTTTTTTCACTTCCTGTTTGGGCTCCTCCTTGATCTGTTTGACCATCGCGATCTCGGTAACTTCCTGCGGTGGTGTTTGTTCGATCTGTCCCAGAAAGTGGTTCATGGCCAGTATCATATTGAAAATCAAGATCGGTCCAAACAGCATTGTAAGTGCTGCAATTCTGTGTTTATTACTGAAAATTGTTTTTTGTGATGTTGACATCATCGTTTACCCCCATGATTTATCCCGCTTCTTTTTTGGTCGCCACGCCGACACTTTCCGCACCGGACAAACGTGCCTGATCGACGACTTCAACCAGTTTTCCTGCTGGAACGCCTTCGTCAGTGACTACCAGAACTACTTTATTGGTGGATGTACTCAGCAGATCGCGCAATTTGCTTTGTATTAACCAGACCCGGATTGGCTCGCCATCAAGATAGGTATCGCCATGCTGATCCACAAACAAACGAATGGCTTTACTCGATACAGCGACAGAACTGCTCGCCTTGGGTCGCTCCAGTTCCAGTTGCATGTCTTTAACAAACGTAGTGGTGACCATAAAAAAAATCAGTAATATAAATACGATATCAATCAGTGGCGCGATATCGATTGATGCTTCCGTCTCATCTGAATTGTCGATGTTCATTTTGAATTATCCTGTTGTCTGGCCTGTTGCAGCCTGTGTACACATCAATTCCTTGAGTTGCGTTAACTCCCGCTCAATCTTCTGTTGCTTCTTGTGGAGAAATCCATGCAGGAACAATCCTGGAATAGCTACGGACAAGCCCATCTGCGTGGTAATCAGTGCCTGAGATATTCCACCCGCGATACCGCCCGACTGGGTAAACAGGGACATGGAGCCCAGTGAATCGAATGTTTCGATCATGCCCATTACAGTTCCCAGCAATCCCAGCAAAGGCGCGATAACAACGGTTGTTTTGACCAGCACCGAAAATTTTCGGGCTTCTTTGAAATAGTCATAAAAAGCTTCGTCAAGAATTCGACGTAAATGCTTCCGGTCAGGTGCATTCAACGAAACAGCCCTTTGCGCTGCCTGCTCCACAATACTTTTTGCCAATTGATCCGGTTGCTTGCTGTATAGAACCAGCATGTCATGAATCGTTTTTTTTCTCGGTGTTCTCAATGCCCAGCAGCGATAGCCCAGCCCATACCACAACAGCAGCGCGCAAAAAATCAACGGCAACATGACATAACCGCCGGCATTGAATAAGTCCTTGGACATCAGGATGTACTCATGCATATTCATGGACATTCTTTTCCTAGCCCGCCGGATTACTCGATACCCTGATGGAACTATCGCCGGATCCAGCGTCAACACGTTCCATTTGCACATTGCTAAGGAAAGCGTTTGTGACTCTGAGTGCAGCATGTTCCATATCACGTTTGATATTTCTTGCCCAGGCTGCCAGCAGGGAACCGATCAGCAAGGTTGGTATGGCGACTGACAGACCCAGTTCAGTCGTAACCAGGGCAATTGAAATGCCGCCCGAGAGCAGTTTTGGATCGCCGGTTCCGAATTCCGTTATGACATCGAAAGTGGCTATCATCCCCGTCACCGTACCCAGCAGTCCAAGCAACGGTGAAACGGAGGCAATGACAATAATTGCCGAACCGAAGCGCTCCAGCGTACCGGACTCCCGCAGAATGGCTTCGTGCACAACGCTTTCCATGTGATCCCTGTCATCTTTCAAATGAGTCAGCGTATTGGCCAGAACACGAGTCATGGCTGTCGACCCATTCTCACAACGCTGTTTTGCGGCATCAAAATCTCCGCTTGACACCTGCTGTATGACTTCTTCGGAAATTTGCTGCGTGTTGGCGCTGTTGGTTCGCAGCAGATAAACCCGGAATATTGCCAGCAACACAGCCAATAAGCCGAGCGCGACTATGATCCAGCCGATAATACCGCCTGAATTGATAATACTGAGCAGTGTTTTCTCAGCTGCTTCATCAATGGATGCTGTTCGCGATTCAAACAGAAAGAGTCTTAAAATTTCGGGTTGCTGATTGTTGTTTAACGCAAGTGCTGAATCTTCAGCGCTGGGCTCTTTCCACATTTTAAGATCGCCACCACCGGCCGGTACCAGACTGCCGCTGCCTTCCTCGCTGATGCCATATGCGGCAATATTGCCCAAGCGAATGATATCGCCTTGTATCTGTTTGCCGGTCTCCAGAAAAAATTTACCGGACTCTGTTTTGACCAATCCGAGATCACGAATCAATGAAAGCGCCTGATCAAAAATGAAACCCACTTTGGTCGGGTCATTTCCCTTGGAATCCATCAGCGATGCCGGTAACTGTATCTCGTGATTTTTCAGCGTTGAGTCGGCCTGTGCGTATGTTGCCTCCAATGCATCGTTGCGCTCGAATATCGCAGCCTCTTTTCGTTCTGCATCTGCCAGTAACGCATTCAACTGATCGATTCTGGCAGAACGTTCGATTGACTTCTGCTCCAGTCCATTAATTTTCTGGCTCAGCGCCTGTGCTTCCTTTGAAGCGCTGGCCTGATAATTCCTCAGCCGTTCGGTCAGTTCTCTTTTTTGTGCTTCCAGAAATGCATGCTCACGCTTGTATGCTGTTTCGAGACTGATTTTTTCCCGTTCTGGCGCTGGCTGATTCTGCTTGGCACTGGGTTTCGCTGCTGCACTGTCACCCTGATCAGCTGCCTCTACTGTTGTCTCGTTGGTTTTTTTCTCCTGAGCACTGGCCAAACCGGCCGTAATGATCAGATTGACACATAATGCCAGGGCCAAAATCAAGTAATTTTTTTTCATTTTCTTAAGGGATTGGGTAATTCAAAATAGCCCTGGCGAATCTGTTTCTTCAGGGAATCAAACAATGTCGCAATACGACTAATATCGCCGGTACTGCTTACCGCTTCAAACCGCCACTCGCCGTTTTCGGCCTGCTTTGCCATTCCGGCCCTGTTGTCCCTTGTTTGAAAGAAAAGAAATACCGTTCCCAGTTTTGCGATATCCGCAAGCACTTTTTCACCATCAAGCAGAATGGCCTGTTGGTAAATTCCGTTTTCCTTGCTCAGGCGGATTTCATCTTCAATCAAAGCCCATGCCTGGTTGACTGCCTTATTCGGATCGACGAGATCATTGATGATATTGTCTTCCAGCGTCTCAATGGCCTTGACACGGTCGTCAATTTTGAATGGAAATCCTGTCAGCACATACTGCCTGTAACGTGCCAGTACCTTGAGCAAAACCGGTTTTAGCTGCTCACCTGACTGTTCAGCCTGCGCGGAGGCCTCAGTCAGCTTCTCCAGCGAATGCTCGAGTTTTTCAATCGCAGTGTTTTGTCGTCTCTCCTCTACGCTAAGATCAGCCAGCTGAGAAGACAAGGAAGTGATTTTACTTTTGTGTTTGTCTTTTTCCAGATCAAGCTCTGTTTGGAGCGCTTCAACTTCTCCACGAAGTTTTGCCAGCGAACGTGCCAGATTTTCAATATTATTTGCTTTTGCCATCGATACTGGCGCCAGCCAGAACACCCAGAACATCATGAACAGAAGCAAAGGGGCTTTCCACCAACCTGCATTCATTTTTCTCAAACCTTTGATATATGTTGCTTTCAGAAAAATTCCGAGACCATTCCTTATGCAACATTATTAAAATTATTTTACGAGCGCATGCTACTAAGCGAATGTTTCATTTTCATGACACTTTGGTGAATTTATTCAATAACCCCACTATCTTTATAAATGCAGCCGCAGTATTTCGTGTAATGTCACAAAACTGTCATCTAATCTTTGTAATATTTTTGCAACTTGTCATGCGTTGAATAGATACGATTGGCGTATTGCACGGTCTAAACACATAGCCGGATAACAGGAAAGAGGCTGAATACAAAGCCTACACCCCGTTGTCGATAGTTATTTTGTATGTATTTTTATGTATGTTTATGCAACGGCTGTAATGAAAACAGCAATACATCCGTAAAATAGGCTGTTCTACCGGCATTTACAGACATAGTGTTCAGCAGTGAATATTTTTGAATAAACGTCATATATTAGATGGAGCTTCTCTAATGTCTATAACCGTACTGGTCGTGGAAGATGAACCGGCAATACAGGAATTGATTTCCTATAATCTGAAAAAATCGGGACTGACGCCTGTCTGCGCGATGGATGCCGAACAGGCGACTGTAATGGTCAATAACGTATTACCCGACCTGGTATTGCTTGACTGGATGTTACCCAAATCCAGCGGAATCGAGTTCGCCCGCCAGTTAAGACGCAATACGCGGACGCAGTCAATCCCGATCATCATGCTAACTGCAAGAATCGATCTGGATGACAAAGTGACCGGACTCGAAGCCGGTGCAGATGACTATATCACCAAACCGTTTTCACCCCGCGAATTGATAGCGCGCATCAAAGCTGTGTTACGCCGGCGCGTGCCAGAGATATCGGAAGAAATCATCGAAGCCGGCGGCCTGAGAATCGACCCGACAACGCACCGTGTTTTCGCCTATCACGACGATAATGCAGCTGCTGAACCCACCGAGGTTAAACTCGGCCCCACCGAATTTCGTCTGCTACATTTTCTCATGGCGCACAAGGAGCGCGTCTATACGCGCACGCAACTGCTCGACCGCATCTGGGGCGACCATGTATTTATCGAAGACCGAACCGTCGACGTTCATATTCGCCGTCTGCGCAAGGTGCTGGAAAAAATCGGCAAGGATTATCTGGTGCAGACCGTGCGAGGCACGGGATACCGGTTTTCGAGTGATTACGAAACAGACTCAGGGGAACAGCAGCAACAATCGTAGGACAGACAGATACAAACCTTAAATCACCATTGTTTCAAAGCTTTTCCAAGAAACTGTTTCAACATCTGGAATATACTCAAAGGGATAAAACCTGGCAAAGTTGTCCGGTGATCTCGGCCTATAATTAGTGCTTAATCCACCGGTGTCGCGCAAGATACAGCGGCGTCCAGGCATGCGGGATTTTGTATACGAAATGATAACGCGCGACATGGTAACTCGGATCGAAGCCGTAAAAATTAAGCTGCATTTGCTGCAGCTCTTCATCGCGGTACTGCTGCAACGGTTTTAGCCGCTCATCCTGGCAGCGCTGCTGCACTTTTTGCTGTAATCGTGCTGTATAGTCTGCTGCATGCGCCAGCTGTTCCGCTCGCCGTTCGATTTCACGAACAAATCCTTGCCGGTCCATTGCAATGCAATCGTCTATCAGTCCCAGATCACGGGCCTCACTGGCACCGATTGGCAAGCGGTTTTGTGTGAGCGACACAGCTTTGTCCGGGTCAACACGTTTAGGCAACAGATATGTCCAGTACTCCGAACCGTACAGATTGCCCATGCTCTTGTAATGCGGATTTAGAACCACGCTTTTCCGCGCAAAAACGAAATCAGCCGCCAGCGACAGGAAAACACCGCCCGCCCCTGCATTGCCCTGTAACGCAGCGATGGTGAATTGCTGCTCGTTGGTGATAATCGCCAGCACCAGGTCGTTCATTGCGTTGATATTGCGCCAGGATTCATCCGCAGGACTGCCAGCAAATTCGATATGATTCAAATGTATACCGTTCGACCAGAAATCCGCACCGCCCATCAACACGATCACTTTAATATTTTGTTGCGTCGCCTTCAAATACGCCTGCCGCAGTCGTTGGCACTGCCCGGTGTCCATGGCGCCGTTATAAAATGCGAAATGCAGATAACCCACGTCATTTTTTTGCTCGAACCAGATATCGCGGTATGTGTCATAACGCACCGGCACGAACGGATCATAGTCCACTTCAGGCACACCATCCAATCGATCAGCACAGTAAGACTCCAACGCTGTTGTCGCCGCCAGCTTGAGCGTTAACGGCGCTGTCGCATTGTCTGGTTTGCGTTTCAGATGACCGATCCACACCGCACCGTCGATAGTCGCGCGACAAATGGCGTTATGGCGTTTCGCGATGATTTTTCCGGGCGCCCCCGTCAATCGTGCTTCAGAATGTGCATCATACACATACCAGTCCACGTCCGATATTTTGTCAAGTACGCCCGGAAAGCCATCTGCCGCATTGATTTTTTTCAGAACTGTATGGGTATTGTCCTGTTGCCAGTCGATTGCACGATCACTCTGGTAAATGGGCGTGTGCTTGCGTCCGCGCATCTCTGGCCGGGAATAGTCCTGCGGTTCCGGTCGATAGCCGCCTGTGGAATAACGCTCGATTGCGGTCAATACTGCCCGGACCGCAGATTCAACGACCTGATCGCGATACAAACTGCTTTTTTTGGTTAAATGTACAGGCGGCATTTGAAAATTTTCAAACGCCCATATATCGCCGGCATCCATCTCACCATTTGCCTGCAACACGGTTACACCCCATTCTGCCTGTTCCTGCATCATGGCCCAGTCGAGGGCAGATGGTCCCCGATCGCCGACTATGCCGGGATGGACGATCAGGCAAGGCACATTACGCCAGATCGATTCGGGAATCGCACGTTTCAGAAATGGCGCGACAATGAGCTCGGGCTGAAACAGTGCTACCGCCTGTTCACTCACGGTATCATTGATATCGAACTCAATCGACACTGCATGGCGGAGCTGCGTCAGTTCAACGTACAACCGCTGCGCCAGACTGTTGAAACTGTGCGTCAAAAACAGGATTTTCATAAAATTGTAACCGGACTGTTTCTAATATCATTCAGAATCAGGTTGATCCGCAAAGCAGGCATATGGCTAACACATACGCGTCAAAGTCGCACAAAAAAGTATTTGATTTGGGCTGGTGAAAAACGACGCTTCTTCAGCAGATGCGCGGCAACTGGTCCCCACTCAGCCAGTCCACTACATGTGTGCCGCCAAAGCGGGTTTTCATCTGCACAAAGGAATGACTGTCGGCTATGATTTCACCAATAACAGCAGCATTGCATCCCAAAGGATGCGCACGCATCGTATCAAGCAATTTGTCCGTATCTTCGGGTGCACAAACGGCAATCAGCTTGCCCTCATTGGCCACATACATCGGGTCGAAACCCAGAAATTCGCATGCCGCGCTCACTGCCGGTTTCACCGGTATCCGCTCTTCAAACAGCATCATCCCTGTGCCGGACTGCTGAGCAATTTCATTCAAAGCCGCAGCAACCCCGCCTCGTGTCGGATCTCGCAACACGTGAATACCAGGCACTGCTTCCACCATGACGGAGACCAGATCGTGCAGTGAAGCCGTGTCGGATTCGAGCGAACTTTGAAACGCAAAGTCCTCGCGTGCCAGCATGACGGCAATGCCATGGTCGCCGATCGTTCCGGAAATCAATATATTGTCGCCGGGTTTTGCACGCTCGCTAGAAATAAAAACATTCTCAGGTATCATGCCGATACCCGTGGTTGTGATAAAGACACCGTCGCCACTGCCCCGCTCCACGACTTTGGTGTCGCCGGTAATGATCGGAACCGGTATTACCCGCGCTGCTGCAGCCATCGATTCAACGATACGTTTAAGATCGCCCAGAGGAAGACCTTCCTCCAGTATAAATCCGGCTGACAAATACAAAGGCTTTGCACCGGCCATGACGACGTCATTAATCGTGCCATGCACGGACAGGCAGCCAATATCACCGCCTGGAAAAAAAAGCGGCGTAATTACATGACTGTCGGTCGCCATCACCATCCGCCCGCCGGAGCTTGTAAAGCTCGCCTGGTCGTTCATCTGACGCAGAAAGTCATTATCAAACGCCGTCATGAAAAGCTGATCGATCAGCTGCGCCATGGCGCGTCCGCCGCTGCCATGCATCATCTCAACACAGCCGGTTTTAAAATCAAGCGTGCGTGTATACGCATGCTTTTTATTTGCCGATGACTGCATTAATGCCCTGCCATTTCGTGCTGGCTTTGATTGTCTCGAAACCGGCCGTATCGGAAATAGGCGGCGCAGGCACCCTCCGACGATACCATGCAGGATCCGATCGGATTGTCCGGTGTACAGACAGTGCCGAAAATCTTACAGTCACGCGGGTGTTTAACCCCGCGCAGAATCGCGCCACATTCGCATGCCTTGTGATCTGGAAGCGACAAAGCAGGAATCTCGAAACGCTGCTCTGCATCGAAATCTGCAAAACAGGATTTGATACGCAGCGCGCTGTACGGCACATGCCCCAGACCACGCCATTCGAAAGAGCGGCGCAATTCAAATACGTCGGCGACCAGCTTCTGCGCCTTGATATTTCCGTGCGGCAATACCGCGCGGGTAAATTCGTTTTCCACTTCAGCGCGACCTTCGTTTATCTGCCGGACCAGCATCAGGATCGCCTGTATCACGTCGAGCGGCTCAAATCCGGCTATCACGACAGGCTTTTGAAATTCTTCTACAAAATATTCGTACGGCCGGGAGCCGATTACGGTGGACACATGCGCTGGACCAATGAAACCATCCAGTCGCACCAGGCCAAGCTGCCGTATTTCCGGCGACAAAAGAATATGCGAGATTGCTGAAGGCGTGAGCACATGATTGCAGAATACGGTAAAATTAGACAGGCCAAGCTTCTGGGCCTGTTTGATCACAACGGCTGTTGGCGGCGTAGTGGTTTCAAAGCCGATGGCCAGAAAAACGATACACTTGTCCGGGTTCTGCCGGGCTATATCCAGTGCTTCCGAACTGGAATAGATCATGCGTATATCAGCACCCCGGCTCTTTACTTTCAGCAGGCTGTTGCCTTTTGCCGTCGGTATGCGCAGCATATCACCGTAGCTGCATAAAATGACACCGGGTGTTTGCGCAAGTTGAATTGCGTTCTCCAGTCGCCCCATCGGCAGCACACAGACCGGACAACCCGGTCCATGGATCATGTGAATATGTGCCGGGAGCAGATCGGCTATGCCGTATCTGGAAATTGCATGGGTATGACCGCCGCAGAATTCCATCAGATAGTAATGGCGGCGCGGATCGGCTTCTTTGGCAGTCTGCCCGGCGATTTTACGCGCCAGTCTGCCGTCTCGGAAGGCTTCAATATACTTCATGTGGTACCGGTTTGCGGAAAATCCGGAAAGTTGCCTGTTTGCGCGTACAGTTCTTCAAACAGCGCGAGCGTTCGCTCCGCTTCCTCGACATCAAGTTTCTGTATTGCATATCCGGCGTGCACGATCACGTAATCACCCGGACTGACCTCGTCAACCAGTGCCAAAGAAATTTCCTTGCGTATTCCGGATAACTCGACAATCGCGTTATCATCAGCAGTGAATTGCTCAACCTTTGCAGGGATAGCCAGGCACATAAAAAATTTCAACAAATAAATCCTCAACGCGTAAATTATGACATAATCGCTGAGTACATTGATACATGTGTTTATCGTCAAGTCAATACGGTTGGATAGTACTTATGCATACACCTGGGTTTTTGAGTAAGGTTCTTGGCCTGTTTTTTTTCTCTTTCCTGGCTTGCGGCGCAAAAGCCAATGATGTATGGATAGACGTAAACACGATCGATCATACCCTTACAGTCATGCAAGGCGATAAAATTCAGGATGTTTTCGAAAACATCGCCATCGGTCGCTTTGGCACAACCTGGCACAAGGTAACGAAAGACGATAAAACACCCCTGGGCGATTTCAGAATCGGATGGATCAATGAGAAAAGCCAGTACTATCGGTTTTTCGGCCTGGACTATCCTGACCGTGAAACAGCGCGGCGCGCTCTCGAAGAAAACCGGATTGACCAGGATACCTGGCTGACAATCCTGAAAGCAACCAATCAGGAAAGGACACCGCCGCAAAATACCGTTTTAGGTGGCTATATCGGAATTCATGGCATTGGTCGTGGCGATCCGGAAGTCCATGACCAGTTTCACTGGACCAATGGCTGTATTGCATTAACCAATGAGCAAATTGATCTGCTTGGAAAATGGCTTAAACCCGGGGTTATGGTCAAAATCCGTTAACGGATTATAAAAATTCACACCGTAAAAAAAAGATTTATATATTCACCGTGGAAGCCATTTATTTTACTGAATAAATCAGCTAATATTCCTAATCACTGCTGATATTAAAAAATCAGAAGTGCCTCGTAACAAGGTTGGATTCATTATTGAAAAAATCGTTAAAATGAAAGAGGAGTTAAATTAGCATGACTAGAGATATTAAACGCACACTGGCATTAGTCGTAACAACAGGCGCATTTATTGGTGTAACCGGCTGCGCAACCACAGGCGATTTGGATTCAACAAGAGCCGATTTGCAAACTCAAATCGACAGACTGTCAGCCGATGTAGCTGCAGCAAAATCAGATGCTGCGGCAGCCAATGCAAAAGCCAATGATGCCGTCAATATTGCTAATGAAGCGAATAGACGTTCAATGGATACAGCAGAAAAAATCGATCGTATGTTCAAAAAGTCAATGCAAAAATAATTAAGTTCATGTGATTTGATATGCTGAGCCCCTCGCTACGAGGGGTTTTTTGTTTATGGGCTCTTTGGCCGCTTTTCCTGTAATACCGGCGCTGAACCGGAATCTGTTCAGTCTTTTCTATCCACGACCACATGCTCTTTTTGCGCACTCAGCGTACCGTGGTCAATGATCGCCAGTGTCAGCCTGGAAATCGCCACGCGCTTGCCCGTGGCTTCTTCGGTAATATCGGTCTGCCAGACCTGCGTGCGTCTCCCCGTATGCAACGGCGTGCAGGTTCCGATGACATGCCCCTTGGTCACTGCGCGGATATGATTGATGTTGAGCTCGAGACCAACCGCACGGTATTTGTCCGGATCAATCGTCATCCATCCTGAAACGCTACCCAGCGATTCAGACAACACACAGCTGGCACCGCCGTGCATAATGCCAAATGGCTGTGTTGTACGTTTGTCTACCGGCATGCGTGCTTTCAGAAAATCAGGGCCGACTTCGGTAAAATGTATACCAATATGTTCACCCATGTTGGCATTGCGCAAACCTTCCAGATATTCAACTGTATAATCCTTAAACCAGATACTGCTCATGAAAATTCCCTGTTGATATAAACGTTTTTAAAAACCATTATTTGCCATTGATCACTGCATCGATTTCCTTCAGCATGGCAAGATGATCACGGTAATCGACCGCGATCGAATAAACCGCGCCCTGATGCATCAGCCGCAGCGAAGGAAATGAAAATGCGTTCAGTTCGGCCGCCAGTTGAAGCTCCTGATGCAGTACCGCATCGGTATTATCACTGGTCAGATCCGATCTGAATGCGGCGCCATTCAGGCCGATCGCTTCGGCACATTCCTGCAGCGTCTCTAACAGCGACGGATTCCTGGCGAACTGATAATAGGCATGCTGAATCGCCCGCAGCATTTCCACGCCGGCAGCAGGATTCTGTTTTCCGGCCGCCAGAACTGCTCTGCACGCCGGATAAGTCGATCGTACCGGCGTGTTAAGCGTCCAGAAATCAAAATTGAAATGCACGCCCGGCACCGTTTCTTCAATTTTCCGCCATGTTTGCCGAATCATATTGCGCATGGCTTCCGGCATGGGTTCCGTTGTATCCGGCGCAAGACCACCCAGCACATAAACCACTTCGACATCCTCAGGCAACACCCGTTGCAGCGCTGTCCAGCTATTGACGAACGCATAGCACCAACTGCACATTGGATCGTAGACATAATAAAGTCGGGTTGACTCTGGCATCGTTGAGAAATTTACAGACACTGGTGCCACATTTAGAATCGATAAAAATAAACCGTTCAGATGATATCAAATGCCGGAAGATATTTCAGCCGACGCACGACAATCATTCAGTTCCACGTAATGTTAAATCACCCTGCAAGCGCAAGACTTAAGATGCATTTCCCAAACCAGACAATACTTCGCGAAAGCTGTTTAGGCCCGCCTCCAGGTTTTCGATGATTTCTTCCGCCAACTCATCCGGTTCGGGCAGATTTTCCAGGTCTGTGAGACTCTTGTCCTTCAGCCAGAACAGATCAAGACTGGTTTTGTCCCGTGCCATAAGCGCTTCATAGGTAAATTTTCGCCAGCGTCCTTCTGGATTCTTTTCCTCATCCCATGTCGCCTTGCGTTCGTGACGGTTGTGGGGGTTATAACAATCAATGAATTCCGCCAAATCTTCAAACCGTAAGGGTTTCTTTTTCAACGTATGGTGAATGTTCGTGCGGTAATCGTAGTACCAGACTTCTTTTGTCCACGGGTTCGGACTGGCTTCGCGGTTATCGAAAAAGATTACGTTCGCTTTTACGCCGTTCGCATAGAAAATCCCGGTAGGCAATCTCAAGATCGTATGCAGATCAGTGTTCTCTAACAATTTACGCCGGATTGTTTCACCTGCACCGCCTTCAAACAGCACATTGTCAGGTACAACCACAGCAGCACGGCCTGTGGTCTTAAGCATGGTACGGATATGCTGAACAAAATTAAGCTGTTTGTTTGAGGTCGTTGCCCAGAAGTCCTGCCGGTTATAGGTGAGGTCTTCCCTGTCCTGTTCGCCTTCCTCATTGGTAAAACTCATTGAGCTTTTCTTTCCAAAAGGCGGATTCGCCAGCACGTAATCAAACCGTTTCCCTTCATCCGCTACCAGCGCGTCATTGGGGGAAACCACGCTTTCACCGTCAATTTCACCGATATTGTGCAGAAACATATTCATAAGACACAGGCGGCGTGTGTTGGCTACAATCTCATTTCCAGAAAAGGTTTCATGTTTTAAGAAGGCTTTCTGATCTTTGTCGAGTGCAGAGTTATCCGGGTTCGTGATGAAATCATAAGCCGTCAGAAAAAAACCACCGGTACCGCAAGCGGGGTCGGCAATCGTCTTGCCCGGTTCGGGCCGCACACACTCCACCATAGCCTTGATAAGCGAGCGCGGTGTGAAGTACTGGCCAGCGCCGGACTTGGTATCCTCAGCGTTCTTTTCCAACAATCCTTCGTAAATATCTCCTTTAGTGTCTGCGCCCATTGTTACCCATTCTGTACCGTCAATCATGTCAATGAGGCGGAACAGTTTTGCCGGGTCCTGGATTTTGTTTTGTGATTTGGTGAATATCTGGCCAAGCATGCCTTTTTTGGTGCTGAGTTCACGCAGCAAGGTAATGTAATGGCCTTCCAGCTCCGCGCCTTTCTTTGATTTAAGGCTTTGCCAGTTATATTCGGCAGGAATACCCACATCGCGGTTATAGGGCGGCTTGGTATATTCATCGGCCATCTTCAGAAAGATCAGATAAGTCAGCTGCTCCAGATAATCGCCATAGCCCACGCCATCATCCCGCAGGGTGGTACAGAAACTCCAGACTTTAGATACGATTGATGCTGTATTCATGCTATACGTGACCTTCTTTCATGATTTCTTCAGCTTCCCATTCCTTATAATTTTTACGGGTGCCTTCCACTTTCCACTCCATAGGCCCGGATGCAGGTCTTCCATAGACGACTGCCGCTGCCGCACTGGGACTGTTGAATGCATAATTTTGAGTAAAAACACGGTTCTTTCCATCTACGGCCAAAACACCCTGATCGACCAGTTCATCAAAAAGCTTGCCATAGCTGCTGTTTTTAGCCGTAGCGCTCGTCCATTCCATTTTTGCTTTTGATCCGGCTTCGACAATGAAGTGACTGTCTTCAATTGTGGCGCGTGCTGTCAGTCCGTGCTTGGGTGTGTTCAATACAAAAATCGGTTTGTCACTGTTGGTGTTGGCTGCTTCCAGCCGTTCTGTGGCTCTCGTGTTCTGGATAAAGAAATCAAATTTCAGCGCAGGTAAGACAAGGTAAATATTATCCAGAAAATCTGCCATATGCGCCTCGGCAGCTTCACTCAGCGCAGATATAGAAGGGCTGTTTCCATTATCCAGCGATATTTTATTCGCCTGTCTTGCTTTCTCAACCAACCGGCTTTCAAGGTATCGTATGTGGGCTTTGTTGAGTTGTTCGCCGCTTGATGTGATAAAAATTGCCGTAGACCACCAATCCTTAAGTGCATCATGATTTTTGATGCGTTTGCCAATATCGTCACTTTCACCAATATACAATAATGGCCCATCATCATTTTCACCGAGCAGAAGATACACACCCGGTCTGCTGGCTTCTTCACGTTTAAGGGCGTCTTTAAGCTGCGTGCGGCTGGTCACAAGCACATGACCCGTCCATTGAAACGGAATGGTTGCCGTCAGCATGCCATCGGGATTACCATTTACAAAAAACAACTCAATAGAGCGTCCTTTTTTATTAGGCATCATGCCGCATTCCTTTTCTTTTTATTACCTTCTTTCTCGGTCTTAATACGTTCGAGCAGAACAGAGGCGGGTTCATCATTCGGGTCTTGAGTAACCAATTTGCCCGAGAAGGCTTGTTTTAGAATGGATTGGCGCAGAATTTCTGTCCTCTTGAGATTACTATTAATCTCAGCTTCTAATTTTTCTATTGAGGTGAATTTTTGATCCAATTCTTCACATATAGCTAATTGTTCCGCTTTTGACGGAATAGGAAATATTACTTGGTTTAATCCCTTGCCCGTTAAATGCTTGATCGTAGTTCCAGTAAATAAACGTTTAAGTAAACCAGAACTCGTTGCATAAACCATAAAATGATAGGCAAAATTGGAATCGTAACTTATGGTAAACCTTACCCTGTGAAGTGCCTTTTGTATAAAAATGCTATCGTCGTCACCATCCCAAATAGCGCAACGCCCAGGCTCTCCGCCTTCACAAATCACCAAATCTCCTTTTTTTAGGCTGTATCGTTCTGTTTCCCCATCTTCTATTTTCATTGTTTTGAGGTTGCTTAGATCAAAATTTCCCCAGCGTAGATTGATGTTCCCTAAATAAGGACGAGCAACACCTTTGTTCTTTTTTTTATCCAGCATTTTTCCCAATACTGCTTCTACCGCTAAATATTCAAGCGGTAGCGTGGCCCATTCATGCGGAATAACTTTGTATTGCGTGTCGCCCATAGCCTTTGTATTGGCTGGTGTCTTGGGTTTAGTCGGTTTCTTACTTATTTTTCCTTTTTGTTCCCAATTTTCGAGCTGTTGTTGGTAATGAGCTTCGCGTTCTTGTTGGATACGCTCTAGCAACTCATCGGCGGTTTCGAGTTTGTCTTTGTTTTCCTCACGCCAGTCGGCGGTGAGTTTTCCTTCAAAGGCATGCTTGAGGACGGCTTGGCGGTAGACTCTGAGCTGTTCACGGGCGGTTTTGAGGCTTTCTATCCCCTTATCCAGTTCGGAAAACAGCGCTTCAATCTTGGCTACAATCCGCTTTTGTTCGTTGAGCGGAGGCAACAAAAAAGGTATTGTTTCAATTTTATTTGCGGAGATATTAGGCTGCGCTCCACCGTAAGCTCTTTTTTCTATTTCCCGCTTAGCCGAAAACAAAAAATAGAAAATAAACTTTTTGTTTATAATCTCCTCAGAATAAGGTCTGATATTTCCTACTCGTTGATTTTGGAGTGCAATTTTGGAAGAATTATAAACACCAAATTTTCCAGTTGTTGCGCCGGACATTGCTATCAGAATATCTCCTTTGCTAACATGGAAACCATCAAAATCATTTGTGTAATCAACTCTTACAGAGTTTTTAGAAGACACTTCACCATCTGAAATATCTGATATTCTTATTACTGGCGTACCCTCATGAAGATAAGCGTTGCTTTTAAAGGCATAGCCATTTTTTAGATAAGCGACATCACCAAAATCACATTTCTCCCAATTTTCAGGTAATTCACTCACGCCACCAGCGCCTCATTCAATTCGTTAATGAGCCTGTCCATATCATCCCCGAACAGCTTATACATTTTTCCCAAGCCGCCCTTGGCATCGAAGGGGTTTGATTCCAGATCATCACGCTCAATATGAAACGAGTTGATGACATGATCACGGATCATATGCAGCCATTCCATCTGTTCTTCGTTAAATTTCGTACTGCCGCCACTGTGATGTTTCATGATCCAGTCTTGAAAATTTTTCCGTACCGTCTCACTGTGCCGGGACACAGTTTTATCAATGCCGCAGGCCCGGCGGATGAGGGAAATGAGTGCAGTTAGTTCATTGACCGGATTCTCACCCCGATAGCCGTCAAGGTTGGCATAGGCTTTCCATACACGAAGCGGAGCCAGCATCGGCTTATCTTCGTGAAGTCTTGCCTTGACCATTTTAATCATGGCTAGCGTTATATCCTGACGCCGATGCGGGATTTTATAAAATATGGTCAACGCTTCGATTTCATCCCGATTTTCTTCCAGGTAGGCTTCAAAATCCTGCACCATCGATCTCGCATTTTCTACTGCGTCCCCAGCCCAACCCACATTTGTCGGTTTATCAATCACGCCGTGATCAATAATCTGTTCTTTGTCCCGCCGGATGCTATCGAGCAACTCGATCAGCTCCCCGGTAAAAACATTTGCGGCGTTACTGACCAGTTCGCTTTGCGCTTTTGTACGGGTTTCGGGTTGCGGCTCCTGATCTGCCGGTGTTTTATCAATTTCTCGCGCTTTTTTCTCGATATTGTCCGGGTCAATGGCGGCGAGCAGGTTGCCAACAATATCGGTTAGTTCCAGTCCGCCGGATTTTTCTTTGATACGTTCGAGGTCTTTATCGTTGAGCTGTTTATTCAGGCGCGACAGGCGGCCCGCAAGGGAACTGACGGTATCTTCATCCGTCGCGCCCATCATCACGCCCATGGCCAGGCACTTGAGTGACACAGAAGGTTTCGTGATTAGCGGCTGGCTGGCCGTTTTCAGGGATTTGGTGACGCCGATAGCATCCACGATCACATAATGGGTCTTGGCGCTGGTCGCCGAGGGTGTGACTTTCCTAAGATCGTCATAACCCAGCGTTCTTGTGCCGCGTCCTTTCATTTGCTCAAAGTAATTGCGGCTTTTGACATCGCGCATGAAAAGCAAACACTCCAGCGGTTTTACGTCCGTGCCGGTGGCAATCATGTCAACCGTCACAGCAATGCGCGGATAATAATCATTGCGAAACTGTGCCAGTACGGATTTTGGGTCTTCCTTCGACTGGTAAGTGACTTTCTTGCAAAACTCGTTTCCTTCGCCGAATTCCTTGCGTACCGTCTGGATGATGTCGTCGGCGTGACTGTCGGTTTTGGCGAATATCAGGGTCTTCGGTACTTCGTTCCGTCCGGGGAATATATTCGGTAGTTGTTCCTTGAAGGTACGAATGACGGTGCGGATTTGATCCGGAAGAACGATATCCTTATCAAGCTGGGTCGCTGCATAAACTTCATCTTCGTCTTGTGTTTCCCAGCGTTTTTTGCGTGTGAGCTTTTCCCGGCGTTCGACTTGCTGGTTGGCCTTGATGGTACCGCCACTATTGGTTTTCTCGGTTTCGATCACATAAATTTCGTTGCCAACATTCACACCGTCGGCTACGGCTTTTTCGTGATCGTATTCACTGACCACGTTCTTATCAAAAAAACCGTAGGTGCGGTTGTCCGGCGTGGCGGTCAGACCGATCAGGTAAGCATCAAAATATTCCAGTACCTGCCGCCACAGGTTATAAATTGAACGGTGGCATTCGTCGATGATGATGAAATCGAAAAACTCAGGCGGGACTTTCTCGTTATAGCCGACAGGCACAGGCTCTTTCGGCTTGGTTAACTGCTCGGCCAGTGGAATTTCTTCTGCCGCCTCGTCCAGCTCTTCATCCTTCAGGATCGAGTACATGCGCTGGATGGTACTGATACAGACCTGAACATTCGGTACGTGGCGCGAGGATAATCGCCGTGCATTGTACAATTCCGTAAATTTGCGGTTATCGTCGTTTGGTACGAACTTCATGAATTCCTGCTCGGCCTGCTCTCCGAGGTTCTTGGTATCAACCAGAAACAGGATACGCTTGGCATCGGCATGTTTTAAAAGACGGTAAGCTGACGTAATAGCGGTAAAGGTTTTGCCTGAACCTGTAGCCATCTGCACCAAGGCGCGGGGGCGGTCTTCCTTGAACGATTGCTCGAGGTTTTCAATGGCTGTGATCTGGCAATCCCGTAGCCCATCACGGTTAAGTGGAGGCATATGCTGCAATCGTCTTCGCAACGATTTGAGCTGTTCAAACCATTCTTTAAGCGTTTCCGGTCTGTGGAAGGAAAAAATTTCCCGTGATCGCGGTTTCGGGTCTTTGCTGTTGGTAAAGCGGGTGATGACCCCGGTGCTTTCATAAACAAACGGCAGCGGTTCGCTGTTCTTGATCCATTTCAGTCTGGACACGGCGTAAATGCCGGATTGCTCTTCGACGACCGTAATATTTTGCGCCTCTTCTTCTCGTTTGGCTTCGATAATGCCAACGGCTCGCTTGTCTACGAACAACACATAGTCAGCTGGGCCAACATCGGATTGATACTCACGGACGGCAATACCCGGTCCTGCCGTGAAATTAATCTTGTCCTTGTCCTGAACCCGCCAGCCAGCCTGGCGCAACATTTTATCAATGTTGTCCCGGGCCTTTTGTTCAGGATTCCGGTATTTATCGGTCATTGCCATCCATTAATTTTTTTTCAGCGTACATTTCAATCAGTTCAATTAACTCAATATACTATTTCGGATTACTGCATTAAAACCTGATTATATCCGCTTAGGCAACAGATTGAAGCGTACGAAAAAAGGAAGCATACACGAGGTATATGAGGCATCCTGAGTTCGATTTAAGTGCCACGATGTGTTTTTCAGTGTGGTTTTGAACAAGTTTTACACAGTTGCCACTTTATCGGTTTTAAATTGACCCATACAATATCAATGAATTTGTCTGCAAAAAACTGAAGGAGGCCGCAATGACAGGAAAATATGAAAAAACACAGCAAGCAGTTGAAGAATTGGATGAATTACAGTTCCAGGTCACTCAGCACGGCGATACCGAACCGCCCTTTCGCAATACTTTCTGGGACCATAAAGAAGAAGGACTGTATGTGGATGTCGTTTCCGGGGAGCCCCTGTTTTCCTCGACAGACAAATATGACTCCCACTCCGGCTGGCCGAGTTTTACCAGACCAGTACGTGACGAATATGTGACTGAGCATTCGGATAGCAGCCACGGCATGATCCGTACGGAAGTAAAATCGCGCCACGGCGGATCGCATCTCGGCCATGTTTTTCCTGACGGCCCCCGCGACAAGGGCGGTTTGCGCTATTGCATCAATTCGGCATCACTGCGGTTTGTCCCCAAAAACAGGCTTGAAGAAGAAGGCTACGGCGAATATCTTGATCTGTTTGAAAACAGCGGAAAGAACACTGGAAAGTGTGTTCAATCTGACAGCCAGGAAGAAACCGCCATCCTTGCCGGCGGATGTTTCTGGGGTATGCAGGATTTGTTCCGCAAGCAACCGGGCGTCCTGCGTACGCGCGCTGGTTATACCGGCGGTCACACGCCGCACGTTACATACCGGGATATCAAAAAAGGCGACACCGGTCACGCGGAAGCCATTGAAGTGGTATTCGACCCCCGTCTGACATCGTACCGAAAACTGCTGGAGTTTTTCTTCACCATGCATGATCCGACGACAAAAAACCGCCAGGGAAACGATATCGGCGACAGCTATCGCTCGGCGATTTTTTTTATTGACGAAGCGCAGGAAAAAACGGCCCGGGATCTGATCGCTGAAATCGAAGCAAGCGGCGTTCTGCCCGGCAGCATTCAAACCGAGGTGGTTAAAGCTTCACAATTTCACGAGGCAGAAGAAGAACACCAGGATTATCTGGAAAAACACCCTTGGGGATACACCTGTCACTGGGTCCGCCCGGAATGGGCATTGAAAAACCGAGTTACAGAGAATTAAGCCGCAAAATGGACAGAAAGGCATTATCATTTAAAAGCTAAAACGATCGCCCGAATACGGCCTGATTGGTATAACCGGTTCAATTCATTAACCGGCTGATTTCGTTGAAATCTAAAATAGCCCATGGCGCCCGATACGAGAACAATATCGAACTCCGAAAACCGGAATCCAACACAGTGCAATCAGAATGATAAGGCATCTGCATCAACTAAATTCAGCATTCAGTGCAGAAGCTTGCGGAGAACTCTTAGAAACGATGGCGCAATGGAACACGTATCTTGAAGATCATGCTCCATACTTTCAAAGTCAAACACAGGAGCCGACACCATGAGCGGCTCTTGATGCATTTTCATTCAGCGCTGCCACCCCCGAAAATAATCGAAACGATGTCATACCCCGCCGTTTTCAAGTGCATTTGCATCTGCATTGAAAGAACATGGCCATGTCCTCGCCCGAGGTGATCCGCGCGGCTTTGTCCCGCTGGATCACCGGGGCGAAGTGTTTGCCGTATCCGTATCCAAATGGGTCGGAATCAAAACCAAAGAAGTCCATACCCAGTTAACTGATGAACAAAACCTGCCCGTTGGTCGATGAGGCCAGAATCCAGATTGACCAAGATATGACCGTGCGGCTGGATGCGCTGTTCCAAGAACAAGAAAATGCATTTGAAACACGGATGGCACCGTCGAAAGAAAAGAAACACGCCCTGACGCGCCAGCACAAGGCCGAGCGCCAAAAACTACGTGAGGCACAGCATTTGCACTGGCAACACAAACAGCAGGAATGGCGCAATAATCTTAAGAAGGGTTTTTGCGGTCTGTTTGACCGCGTTACTGGAAACGTCGTAGAATAGAAGTACACAAGAAACAAGACGCTTGACAAGTCAAATCAGTCAAACCTGAAAAAGTTTCTGTTGAAAATTTTCAGCACTTCGATGCAGTCAGCAACTGGAACTGGATTTAATTCCTGTCTTTTTTTCAGTCTGAAATGTTGGCACACATCGCTATTTTTTTCGCAGGAAAAAAGGATCCAAAAAATGGCCACCAGCCATTTTTTCAGATTCTAGGCGCAAGCAGCCATCAGCAAGTTGATGCGATCACCCACCGCGCCTTTCAGATAATTTCTCGTCATTCGATAGTCCGATTTCAAATGGCCGATAATGGGTTCAATAGCTGCGCGCTTTCGGCATTGCTTCCGTTTCTTGTTTTTCTGAGTTACCACAACAAGTTCGCGGCCTCAAACCAGCACCGCACTTGACCAAATCACACATTCCGGACTAAGATTTTCAGGTGTGACTTGTGGCTAATGAAGTTTCAACGTGACATTAAATTTTTGATCAACACCTTATTTTATTAACAAAGAAAGGAGATTTTCATGAAATACACGTTCTTAGTTACTATCCTGTTTGTTTTAACTGGTACAGCCCTATTATCCGGATGCGGCGAGCCTAAGCCCTATAATAAACCACCAAGCTTATATGAGGATCCAGAATCAGGTGAAAGACTGGGTGCCCCTGCTGGTAAACAAGAATAGGTTGATTGATTCTCAAACGGCCCCTGTCAGTTTTCAGGGGCTGTTTGCTGCTTACTAAAGTTGTACGCTTTCAACGAGGTCCTCATTAACAGGTTACCCCGTTTCCTTCTCTTTTGTCATACACAAGAAATAATCATAGCTCGCCACGGAAAAAATCCTTTTCCAAATAACATTTGATGCTGTGTGCAGTGGAAGCCGCCCAGGCATGGACATTTTTAGCAAGATGACTTTTGGCTTCAACGCGTTTTTTTCTGGCTTCTTTCAGGCTGACATCAGGATATAAGCCAAAAGCTAACGTCTTTTGCTTACCAGCAAAGCGGTAATTCATTCGCCGGTATTTACCATTAATTTTTGATCAGTAAATATAATCCACCGCTGCCACCTATTTTGTAAGGTTTATTCTTAGGCTTAGCCTGACGTATAGCGGTATCTGTCAGCATTTAATAGTATCTCACTTGCTGGTATCAAAAAATACCGTCATTCCGCTGATATGTCAAAAGATGTTATGCGATTTTACGAGTTAATCAGTTTTTAAAAACCGAATAAATACAATGAATTTTGTGTGATATGAGACTTTATGAAAGCCTTGCTTGGTGCGCCAAGACATAGTATTGTCGAACCAAATTTTCAGCATATTAGAGGAATGGGAGCGTGTATTGCAAGGGCTTAGTGGGGATATTTTTATAGATATGCCTGAGCCAGAATTCTGAAACTTTCTAATATCTATTCCATCTATTGTATACTTTTGATATATTGATATTTGTTATATATGAATACTATAGGGGTTTGATCAAAAATGGCAACGACGAGTTTGAGTTTAGGCGAACATTGGGAAACATTTATCAAAAATGAGATTGCAAGCGGACGATATGGTTCGGCAAGTGAAGTCGTCCGTGATGCATTACGCGGGATGGAAGAACGCAAGAGTAAGCTGGAAGCTCTTCGCGTATATTTAAAAGAAGGCGCAGAACAAGCAGAGCGTGGTGAGTTCGTGAAAGATTATTCTATTGATAAGATCATTGAGGAACTGGATACTGAGGAATGACATTCACCGTCAAAATTACGCCACGCGCACAACAAGAGCTCAAAAATATCGGGCGTTACACGTTGCAAAAATGGGGTAAAAAGAAACGAGACAGCTATTTGCGTAATCTTGACCGACGTTTCAGGTGGTTAGCCGAAAATCCTAAATAGGTAAGCGTAGAATTGATATCGAAGAAGGCTATTACTGCTATTTACAAGGGTCGCACTTGATATTCTACACAATTGGTGAGAATTGTATTCACATTATCGGCATACCGCACCAAGCCATGGATGTATTAAACTACTTTGATCCAGATTAGCTCTTCATATAAAAATAGCCCACGGGAATCGAACCAATAATTTCATTATTTTTCAAAATGTTGGATAATATAAATTTTCCTCTTTCCCAAAATATCAGGAAAATAATCCAATTAGAACAACTGTTTGATGATTGGTGCCGAGGGGGGGAATCGAACCCCCATGATGTCACCATCGCTGGATTTTGAATCCAGTGCGTCTACCAATTCCGCCACCTCGGCATGTGCCAGTTGATTTTTTTTTGCAGCAGCAAAAGATGGCAATTATTACTGAAATTACCCGCTTCAGCAAGCCGCGCCGGTAAAAATACGACCTTCAGTATATAATTGCGCATTTTCGATGAATTTGAGCCCTGTCTTCTCCCCAATGTATAGAATGCAGAATCACACGTTTTCAATACGTTCAATAAGCAGCATACGCCGACGAATTTTTATCAGCGCTGATCTGCCAATTAAATGAATATACGGGAGTTTGATTTCGATCTGCCGTCAGAACTTATCGCTCAGCATCCAGCCCAACAACGTGCCAGCAGCCGGTTGTTGCATCTGGACAGCGCCAGCCGCCAAATACGCGATCTACAGTTTTCCTGTCTTCCCGAATATCTGCGATCAGGAGATGTCGCCGTGTTCAACGACACGCGTGTCATCAAAGCCAGACTGTTTGGAAGAAAAAGTAGCGGCGGGAAAATCGAAATTCTGGTGGAACGCGTACTCGACGACCATCATGTACAGGCTACGATTCGGGCCAGCCATGCACCCAGACCGGATAGCCGGCTGGTTTTGGCCGACGAGATACCTGTCACGGTTTTAGATCGGGGAAATGCGTTCTATACGTTACGTTTCGATCATCCGCAAACCGTTTATGAATTACTGGAACGCTTCGGTCAATTACCGTTGCCACCCTATATCGGCCGTTCGGCTTCCTTGGCAGATGAATCAAGTTATCAGACAGTTTATGCTAAAAATGCAGGTGCAGTCGCAGCCCCGACCGCCGGTTTGCATTTTGACGAAACCACACTGAACCAGCTAAAGACAAAAGGCGTCATGATCACGTATGTAACCCTGCATGTTGGTGCTGGCACGTTTCAACCGGTGCGCGTTGAAAAGATAACCGACCATACCATGCACAGCGAACTGTTTCATATTCCGCAACAAACGGCTGATGCAATCGGTCACGCAAAAAAAAATGGCGGTCGTATTCTGGCAGTCGGTACGACATCATTACGGGCGCTCGAAGCTTCCGCTGCACAACATCACGGTCAAGTGACTGCGGGCTCCGGCGAAACCGATATCTTTATTACACCGGGTTATCGTTTTCACGTGGCAGATCGTTTGTTGACCAATTTTCATTTGCCGCGATCCACCCTGATTATGCTGGTCAGCGCATTCGGTGGCCTGAGCAACATACGTAACGCCTACCAGCATGCGATTAAACAACACTATCGTTTTTTCAGTTACGGCGACGCCATGCTGATCGAGAGAAAACCATGAATTTCAATCTGAAGGGAACTGATCAGGCAGCACGCCGGGGAACGCTGACACTGGCGCATGGGCAGGTGGAAACCCCCGCATTTATGCCCGTAGGCACTTATGGTGCGGTCAAGGGCATGTCTCCCGAAATGCTGCAAAACATTCATGCCCAGATCATTCTGGGTAATACATTTCATCTGTGGCTGCGTCCTGGACTGGAAGTCATTGCTGCACATGGCGGATTGCACGGTTTTATGCACTGGAACGGGCCGATTCTGACGGACTCCGGTGGATTTCAGGTCTACAGTCTTGGAGATTTGCGCAAAATCACCGAGCAAGGTGTAAAGTTCAGCTCGCCGGTAAACGGTGATCGTTGCTTCTTGACACCTGAGGAATCCATGCGGATTCAACGAATTCTTAACTCGGATATTGTGATGATATTCGATGAATGTACGCCGTATCCGGCAGATGAAGCCGCCACAAAAGATTCAATGGAGCTCAGTCTGCGCTGGGCCGAGCGTTCCAGACGGGCGCACGAAGGCAATACCAATGCTTTATTCGGCATCGTTCAGGGCGGCATGTACGAAAGTCTGCGTGATCTTTCGCTGGCGGGTCTGGTATCGATCGGTTTCGACGGTTACGCGATTGGCGGTTTATCGGTTGGCGAACCCAAAGCCGATATGCGGCGCATTCTGGAACATACCGCGCCACTCTTACCTGTAGACAAACCACGTTACCTGATGGGTGTTGGCACGCCAGCCGATATCGTGCATGCGGTGGCGCAAGGTATCGACATGTTCGATTGCGTGCTGCCCACGCGCAATGCTCGCAACGGCTGGTTATATACCCGCAATGGCATTATCAAGCTGCGCAACAGTCGTTACCGGCTGGACACCGCGCCGCCGGACGACCAGTGTGCATGTTATACCTGCCGTAATTTCACCCGCGCCTATCTGCACCATCTTCAGCGTATCAACGAAATGCTTGGCGCTCACCTGAACACGGTTCATAATCTGTTTTATTATCAGCACCTCATGACAGAAATACGCGCCGCGATCGAGCAGAAGCAATTCGGTGAACTTGTAGAAAAATTTGCTCGGGAATTTCAGTGATAAGCCTGCATCATGCTAATATGTGCACTTTTTTGATTAACCGTTAACCTGGAGAAATATCATGCTGATTAGTGAAGCATACGCGCAGGCAGCCGAATCCGGACAGGCAGAAGCAGGCTGGGCAAACCTCATTTTGTTGATAGGTATTTTTGTTATTTTCTGGCTGCTGCTTATTCGTCCACAGGCGAAACGCGCCAAAGAACACAAGCAGATGGTTGAAAACCTGCAAAGAGGCGATGAAGTTATCACCAATGGCGGCATATTGGGTTTAATACTTAATGTCAGTGAAAGCTATGTTGTCGTTGAAATAGCGCCCAGTCTTGAAGTCATTGTGCTGAAATCCTCCGTCCAGACGCTGTTGCCAAAAGGTACGTTAAAGAGCATCGAACCTTCCAAAGGCGGCAAACCAGCAAAAAAATCAGTTAAAGCCTCTCCCGCAGCGACAGGAGCGGAAACCAAAAAAACAGACGATGCCACCGATTCATCGGATAACGCGCCTGAGAGCAGTAACGAGGATACATCCAAGCCGGGCGATAAAAATTAACCTTTTTTATCAATCCGACCGGGCTACCTGATCAACCGGTCATGGTCTGCTGAACAGCTTTTTTCGATATATAACAACACACACTAACTGAATACTCATGAACCGCTACCCGCTTTGGAAATACCTGATTATTGCGGTTTCCTTGTTGCTCGGACTGCTCTATACCCTGCCAAATTTCTTTGGCGAATCTCCCGCTGTACAAATTTCACCATTGAGAATGGCAACCCAGGCAGACACTGGTCTGCTGCAACGGGTTGAGACCACCCTGGCCAATGCCGGCATCGATAACGACGGACTATTTCTGGAAGAAGGCAGTATCAAGGTCCGTTTTGAAGATACCGACACACAAATCAAAGCCAAGGATCTACTCCAATCGACGCTGGGTGACGACTATATGGTCGCGCTCAATCTGCTGCCCAATTCACCCCAGTGGCTAACCGAACTGGGGGCGCTGCCTATGTATCTCGGTCTCGATCTGCGTGGTGGCGTTCATTTCATGCTCGAGGTCGATATGGAAGGCGCTGTCAGCAAAACGCTTGACCGGCACAGCAACGATATCCGTTCGACTTTACGCGAAAAAAAAATTTCTTATGCCGGCGTTGAAAGACTGGGTGATACATTAACAGTCAAGTTTCGCGACGCCGAATCGCGATCACAGGCACTTGATGAATTGCGATCGACCTACGAAGACCTGCTATTCAAAGAGGAACAGGCGAACAATCGTTTTAATCTGATTGCCTCTATCAGGCCGGAAGCGCTGATCCAGATGCAGGACTCTACCGTGCAGCAGAATATTACGACACTTCGAAATCGTGTCAATGAACTGGGTGTAGCCGAACCGATTATTCAGAAAGCAGGCGCTGACCGTGTCATTGTTCAGCTGCCAGGTGTTCAGGATACCGCCAAGGCCAAGGAAATCCTGGGTCGAACAGCCACACTGGAAATACGTATGGTCGACGAGGAACGCGATCTCGATGCAGCGTTGCAGGGCCGCATTCCATTTGGTACCGAACTTTACGAAGAGCGCGGCAGTGGCCCCATACTGGTCAAAAAACAGGTATTGCTGACCGGTGATCGCATTACCGACGCACAGCCCGGCTTCAATGAGGACAATCAGCCAGCCGTCCATATTCGGCTTGATAATAATGGAGCGCAGATCTTCAAAAAACTGACACGCGAAAATGTCGGCAGACGTATGGCAATCCTGTTAATCGAACGCAATCAGGCTGAAGTTGTCACGGCACCCGTTATTCGTGAAGAAATCGGCGGCGGACGGGTTCAGATCAGCGGCCGTATGACAACGATGGAAGCGCGCGATGTTTCGTTGCTGCTGCGCGCCGGTGCACTGGCCGCTCCCATGGATATTATCGAGGAGCGCACCGTCGGTCCGAGCCTCGGAGCAGACAATATTGCCAGAGGATTTAATTCAACGCTTTATGGCTTTGTGGCAGTTGCCATCTTCATAATGGTGTATTACATGGCATTCGGTGTCATTTCTGTACTGGCGCTGAGTCTCAATCTGCTGTTACTGGTCGGCCTGTTGTCCATTCTGCAGGCCACACTGACACTTCCCGGCATGGCCGCGTTAGCATTGACCGTCGGTATGGCTATCGATGCCAACGTACTGATTAATGAACGGATACGCGATGAATTGCGTGCCGGTGTCTCGCCGCAGCTTGCGATAAGTGCCGGATACGAACGTGCCACCGGAACGATTCTCGACTCGAATATCACGACGTTGATAGCCGGTATTGCACTGTTTGCCTTCGGTTCCGGACCGGTAAAAGGATTCGCGGTAGTGCTTTGCCTCGGCATCCTGACATCCGTGTTTACTGCTATCTTTGTATCACGTGGTATGGTCAACTATATGTACGGCAGCCGCCGAAAACTGGAAGTTGTCCCCATCGGCAAGATCTGGATTCCCAAAACTGATAACACCAGGAAGCGGTTTAAATACAATTTTTCGCAAGAATCTATTGCTGCAGCAACTGAATCTGCAGCCCCGTCACAAACGCAAAACGATAAATCAGCTGCTGTCAAAGCTGAGCCGGTGACAGGAAATACGGCAGGAAAGGCTACTGAAACGGATGCTTCATCTGAAACCGGGGCGATACCGGAAGAGTCTCAATCGTCTGAAGCAAGTGAAAGCAAACCGGAAGCAACCACTAGCCAGCCCCAGAAATCGGCGCGGGCTCGTGGAAAACGAAAGCAGGCAGCCCGCAAAAGCAAGAAAAAATAATCCGCAAAACGTGATTCAAACAGGTTTTTTAAAGGAATAATCAATGGAATTTTTCAGATTCAGCCGCGACATCCCATTTATGAGCTGGCGGCGCGTTGCGGCGGTGATCTCTATCTCGACATTTATTCTATCCGTATTTTTTATCGCGACCAGAGGATTGAATTTTGGTGTAGATTTTACAGGAGGAACGGTACTTGAAGTCAGTTACGAACAGACAGCCGATCTGAATAGAATCAGAGAAATACTGGCGGGTATGAATATGACGGATGTGACTGTACAGAATTTCGGTACTTCCCGTGATGTAATGATTCGTCTGCCGGTGATACCCGAATACTCCAGTGCGCAACTGTCGGAAACGGTGTTGGATGCATTGCGCGAGGCTGACAGAACGGTTGAAATGCGCCGCGTTGAGTTTGTCGGGCCGCAAGTCGGCCAGGAACTGTTGGAGAATGGAGCGCTGGCCCTGCTATTTGTTTCGCTCGGCATCGTGGCCTATCTCGCGGTTCGTTTTGAATGGAAATTCGGTATAGCCGGAATTATCGCCAACCTGCACGATGTCATCATCATTTTGGGCTTCTTTGCATTCTTCCAGTGGGAATTTTCACTGACCGTACTGGCAGCGGTTCTCGCAGTACTGGGTTATTCCGTCAACGAATCCGTGGTCATTTTTGACCGCATACGTGAAAACTTCCGCAAGCTTCGGAAAATACCAGTCAAAGATGTCATCAACAATGCCATTACCCGAACCATGGCACGCACAATCATGACACACGGTAGCACGCAAATGGTGATCATCTCCATGCTGTTATTCGGTGGCGAAGTTTTATATTACTTCGCACTGGCGTTAACCATAGGTATCTGGTTTGGCATCTATTCCTCTATCATGGTAGCCAGCTCGATTTTAATCCTGTTGGGCGTCAAACGTGAAGACCTGCTGCAACCGGAAGAAAAGAAACCGGAAAATGACGGTGCCGTCGTATGACGCCGAACAGCATCGTTTAATATCTGAACGGGATTGACCAGATTGATAGCAGAAATAATTGAATGGATTGTCAATACCGTCGGCAGTCTCGGCTATCCGGGTATATTTATCCTGATGCTGCTTGAATCGAGTTTCGTGCCTTTTCCGAGTGAAGTCATCATGATCCCGGCCGGATACCTTGCTTCAAAAGGTGAAATGCAGATCCTGGCTGTTATATTGTGTGGAATTGCCGGCAGCCTTATTGGCGCGCTCGTCAACTACTATCTGGCTGTGTGGCTTGGTCGGCCATTCTTACTGCATTACGGCAAGTATGTCATGTTTAACGAGGCGCATCTCCAGAAAATGGAAGTCTTTTTTCAACGTCATGGACATATCTCCACTTTTACCGGCCGTCTGATTCCAATGGTCCGCCAGTATATCTCGATACCGGCTGGTCTGGCACGCATGCATTTGCCGATATTTTGTTTTTACACCAGTCTTGGCGCCGGTATCTGGGTAATCATACTGACACTGCTCGGTTTTTTTATAGGCGAGAACGAAGCACTGATTAAAGATTACCTGCGCGATATCATGATTATGCTGTTTATCGCTTGTACCCTCGGCGTTGTCATATACTGGCAACGGCAACGCAGATCAAACCGTCCACATTCGTAACGGTCATGAAATCCGCAAATCCTGGATCAAAAATCAATAAAAAATCCGGCCGTCTGACAGTACGTAATGCGACCTTGAAAGATGTACCCGCACTGGTTGAACTCGTTGCGCGGGTGTATCGGAACACTAGTATTCCAGCCTATACTGAAGGCGCATTGAACGGCCAGATAAACAATTTTTCCGAAGGTCAGCTCGTGGCCGTTTATGATGAAGAGCTGGTTGGCTATTGCGCCAGTTTCAGAATTTCTGGAAAGATCGCACTGCGGCCGCATACCTGGGTTGAAATTACCGGTAATGGTTACGCCTCGCGGCATAATCCCGATGGCGAATATCTGTACGGAATGGAAGTCTGCGTAGATCCAAATTTTCGCGGCTATCGGATCGGCCAGCGGTTTTATAATGCCCGCAAACAGCTCTGCCAGGACCTCGGTCTAAAAGGCATTATTTTTGCAGGCAGGCTGCCCAGCTATGCCAAAAGAGCCAGACGCTACCCGGATGTCGAATCATACGTGCAGCAGATTGTACAAAAAACACTGCGCGACCCGGTACTTTCGTTCCAGTTGCACAATAACTTCGAAGTTCTCGGCGTCATCAAAGATTATTTGCCTGAAGATCGTGATTCACTGGGCTACGGCGTACACCTGATCTGGTACAATCCTGGCGTACCGGAAGAATCAGAGATCAAACGCCACAAAAACTTCGGTGGCCGCATGCAGGAAACGGTTCGCATTGGCACTGTACAGTACATGATGCGAAAAGTAAGCTCGTTTGACGAATTTATCAGCTTTATCGAGTATTTTGTCGACGTTATTGCTGATTACAACGGCGACTTCGTGGTTTTCCCTGAACTGTTCACACTGCAGTTACTCTCGATTGAAGACCAGCGTCTGTCTCCGGCAGAATCGATTGCGGCACTGACCAAATATACTGAACGTTTTACCAAAGCGATGCGCGATATGGCGCTACGCTACAACATAAACATCATAGCCGGCACGCATCCGACGCACATGCCGTCCGGTCGTGTTGAAAATATTTCATATATTTTTTTACGCGATGGCTCCATCCATCAACAACCGAAAATTCACCCGACACCCGACGAAGTGTACTGGTGGAATATTGAAGGCGGAAACACGTTGAAAGCCATTGAAACGGACTGCGGTTCGATTGGTGTTTTGATTTGCTATGATGCCGAATTTCCGGAACTGGCGCGACATCTTGTCGACCAGGGTGTTTTTCTGATTTTTGTGCCGTTCTGTACTGCGGAACGACTGGGATATTTGCGCGTGCGCTATTGTAGCCAGGCACGCGCTGTGGAAAATCAGGTCTATGTAGTAATGTCGGGCAACGTGGGCAACTTGCCGAATGTGGCAAACATGGATGTCCAGTATGCGCAAAGCTGTATCCTGACGCCCTGTGATTTCCCATTTTCCCGGGATGGTATTGCTGCGGATACAACCCCGAATGTAGAAACCATCGCACTGGCTGATGTGCGTCCGGATTCGTTACGTACGGCGCGCAATGCAGGTACCGTACAGAATCTCAAGGACAGGCGCCACGACCTGTATTCTGTACATTGGCGCGGCAAGTAATTTCTGGCTTTAAACATAATATGCTCAAACACATAAATCTTGGCAAATTCAGCACCTGGCTGGCGCTTTTCTCGGGATTACTTGCAGTCGCTGCTGTTATTCTTCACCGTATGGAAACTGTCAGCTTTCAGATTGCGCTGCCCGGACTGGCAATTTCAGCCTTCACTGGATTAATAGCAGCTCTTTCGGGTATTGTTGGACTGTTTATCGCCATGTACCAACGAAGAAGCGCTCTTTCATCTCTAACCGGTTCATTATTGGGTTTTATCGTGGCCATGCCGACAGTGTTTACAATACTGGCCGCATCAGACCTGCCCCGCATTCATGATATCAGCACGGATCTCAATAATCCGCCGCAATTTACTGCAATACCGTCGTTACGCAAAGCCACCGATAACCCGCTGGACCGCCTGAAACCGGACAATCTTGCCCAACTACAACGATCAGGCTATCCAGACCTGAAACCACTGCAGCTCGACCGGCCTGCGTCTGTTGTATTTGAACAATCCCTGCAATTGGTCAAATCACATGGCTGGCGTATTGCAACTGCTTCTGCTGATCAGGGTAAAATCGAGGCAACTGCCACCACGCCCGTCATGGCGTTTAAAGACGATATAGTCATACGAGTACAACGTAACGGAGAACTTACACAAGTGGACATGCGCTCAGTTTCGCGCGTTGGAGTCAGCGATCTCGGAGCAAATGCAGCGCGTATACATGATTTTTTAAATAACTTGAAGGAATTAAACAACTAAATCAGTAATCAGCAAGAACCCCTGTTTTCATTCTTCTTCTTTCCTCTGTATCTTCCGTTTTAACGCTTCAATCTCCGGCTGGTTAAGTGTTTCGGTTTTTAATAATTCTTCAGCTGTCTGGTCCAGCAAGGCTCTGTTGGTCTGCAATATATTAACAGCACGTTCCAATGCATGGTCAATCAACTCACGTACCGTAGCGTCAACACGGTTGGCAGTTTCTTCACTGTATGTACGTGTCTGCGGCATGGGTATGTTCGGTTGCAAAAAGGCGGATTGCTCCCGGTCATAGGCCACATGCCCCAACGCACTACTCATGCCGTAACGCAAAACCATAGCGCGTGCAACATCTGTTGCGCGCGCCAGATCATCAGCGGCGCCTGTCGATACCTCCTTAAAGACAACCTGCTCGGCGGCCCTGCCCCCAAGCAAAACCGCCATTTTGTTCTGTAGCTCAACCTGGGTCATCAGAAATCGGTCTTCTGTCGGTCGCTGGATGGTGTACCCAAGGGCTCCAATACCGCGTGGAATAATAGAAATCTTATGCACCTCGTCGGTGTTTGGCAGCGCCAGCGCAACCATGGCATGACCGAGTTCATGAAACGCCACGACTCGTCTTTCATTAGGGTTTAATAACCGGTTACGCTTTTCAAGACCTGCAACAATACGCTCTATGGCATTGTTAAAATCATCCATCGTGACCGAGGTCGCATTCCGCCGTGTAGCAAGCAGGGCAGCTTCATTGATCAGATTGGCCAGATCCGCGCCTGTGAATCCGGGCGTCAAAGCCGCAATTTGATCGATTTGCACATCGGTATCCAGCATCACTTTCCGGATATGAACCGCAAGTATTTGTTCACGCCCCAGTTTATCTGGCCTGTCAACCAGCACCTGGCGATCGAACCGTCCTGCGCGCAGCAGCGCCGGATCAAGAATTTCCGGACGATTGGTCGCGCCCAACAGCACGATACCGCTGGTAGGATCAAAACCATCAAGCTCTGCCAGCAACTGATTCAACGTTTGTTCTTTTTCATCATGCCCGCCACCAAGTCCGTAAGCGCCACGGGCACGGCCCAGTGCATCAAGTTCGTCAATAAAAATGATCGCGGGCGCCATCTGCCGCGCCTGTTCGAACAAGTCACGAACTCGTGCCGCACCCACTCCGACAAACATTTCGACAAACTCGGAACCGGAAATGGAGAAAAACGGCACGCCTGCTTCTCCAGCGACAGCGCGCGCCAGCAAGGTTTTGCCGGTACCGGGCGGCCCCACCAGCAAAATGCCCTTTGGCGCACGCCCACCCAGACGGCCGTAGCCTGAAGGGTCTTTCAGAAAATTGATGATTTCAACCAGTTCATCCTTGGCCTCATCAACACCTGCAACATCGGCAAATGTTACTTTGGTTTCCTTCTCGACAAACACCTTGGCCCGGCTTTTACCGATTGACATCATGCCCTCACTGACACCACCGCCCATGCGGCGGATAATAAACAGCCAGATTCCGATAAAAATTGCCATTGGCAACAACCAGGACAGGATATCGCGTATCCAGGTACTTTTTACAATACCGCTGTATTCAACGTGATACTTTTCCAGCTCTTCGGCAAATTCCGGTTCTACCCGCGTAGTGACAAACTCCTTGAAACCGTCAGCATGTCGTGTTTTAAGGGAACCGTATATATGCTGGTCGGTGATCGAGATCTTTTCGATCTGGCCCTGTTCAAGTAGATGCTGAAAACGGCTGTAAGGAATCGGTTCGATCTGTGTGTACTGGCTATAAAGACTTTGAAGAAACAGCACACCAAGCACTGCAGCAACAACATACCAGAAATTGATTTGTTCTTTTTTGTCCATGAAGATCCAGATCGGTTTCGACAAACGAAATAATCAAGCAGTTTATGCTAGATCGCACCAAAATATGTATTACACAGCATTTATTTCATTTTTGCTTCCGGTACGATCAATCGTTGGGGCTGCACGATCTCTACAGAAAATATCAGGTTCGCGCGTAAAAACCTTCGTTAATCTATATGAGATGGTCTGAACAGTCGTAATGTTCATTGCTCGTCAATGTTTGACAGGCTGCATATTCAATTCATAAAGAGATATATTATTGCGATCTGGCAGCCATGATAGCGTCTAGATTTTCTTTAGCTTCCTCATTACCCTGGGCTGCTGCCTTTTCAAACCATTCAATCGCTGTTTCTTCGTCGCGGGTAACGCCTTCGCCTACATAATACATCGCACCCAGATTATTTTGTGCGTCAACATGACCTTGCTCAGCTGCTTGTTTGAACAATTCCACCGCTTGCTGCATATCCCGCTCGACGCCTTCACCATTTGCATACAATAAGCCAAGATTAAACTGCGCATCAGCATATCCCTGTTCGGCGGAACGATAAAACCAGCCTGCAGCCAGTTCTGCATCATTATCCAGAACCTGACCGGTTACCGTTTTGGAAACCGCTTCGCCAGTATAGTACATAACACCAAGGCCGTTTTGTGCAACAGGATCACCAGCCTTTGCCTTTTCAAGCAGTTCCTGAAATTTCTCACCTGGTGTTTTGCCGTCTTCAGTACTGCCGGGCAGTATCTGTTCTCTAAGTTCGTTTATTTCCTCCTCTGACAATCCCTCACTTAGAAAAGACGGTAACTCATCCATTGTTGTCACCTCGGTCATTGTCTGAGTCGCTGAATCACCGGCTGATTTATCACCTGATGATTCGCCTCCACAACCAGACAATGCAATCAACGGTGCAACAAGTAATAAAACAGTCTTAATTTTCATTTTGATATATCCTTTACTACTATGGTTGTTAATCAATTCTTGAACAAAAAATCAAGAATAGGTTTGTTAAAATATAATAATTATCCGCCAAAAGCGGTCTGCAGCCTTGAACGCTCAGTGGAATCATCGCGATTCATCAAAAAAAACAGCCATTGTGCATGATAAGCTGTTTAAAATATTTCATCGGGCACCCGCTTTTTTGAGCATTTCAGCAGCTTCACCATGGCGGTAAACATTTGCCAGTGTCAGGGCCGTGGCGCCATTCTCTGCTTTGATATTCACGTCCGCATTGGCCGCCAATAATACATAGATTACGCCGAGATGACCATGCTGCGCCGCCAGCATCAATGCCGTGGCACCGTTCTCCAGCTGAAAATCCACATTGGCTCCGGCTTCGAGCAACATATGCGTTGCCTGTTGATGTCCACCACGAGCGGCGAGCATCAGCGCTGTCATGCCATCGCTGTTTCGCTGCACATTCAAATCAGCTCTGGCAGCCAGTAATTGTTGCATAACCTCCCTGCGGTCTCTTTTGGCAGCCAATATCAAAGCCGTTTCTCCCGTATCCGTCGCTGTGGCATTGACAGCCGCACCCAATGGTAATAGCAATTCGACCAAATGATTTCGCCCGTCCCGTGCAGCCTGAATTAATGCAGTATAACCGTTGTCACCTCGGTATTCTATGTCGGCACCTCTATCAATCAGGCGCTGAACAATTGGTTTGCTTCCTTTTTGTATACCCGCAAAAAATGCTTTATTGATTGTGTCCTGAGATAAATCCTGTTCATCTTCGAGAATTTCTTTGACCAAAGGCACATTACCTTTTGCAGCAGCATTGATTAATACTTCGTCACTTGCTTCGGCCTCTGTTTCAGCTGCCTGCACCCATGCACATGTAAAGCAGATACACAGGCCAAAAATCCAATTAACCAATTGTATATATTGCGGTTTTTGTGTTTTGAAATCAGTCATACAAATACTCCTAAATTTTTTATCTCTACACATCACAAATATTTAATCATTCAATTCATCAACTTACTGCAGATTGAGCGCAGTAGCCAATTAGAAGAACGAAGGAATGAATGACTCGAATTGAAAACCTGTCAAAATGTATATTTTCTTTTTGATTATGGCTTGCTTTTTTTTAACTGTAAATCCATTGCCTTTTGGGAAAATCAGCTTTGTATCGCTTGCTGCCTGTCCTTACAAAAAACATACGCTGGCATTGATCGACGTTCGTGGTCTTATACTGCCGTTTATCTGCCTGACGCAGAAGTTGGTTGATAATCATTGAAACCGCTTGATCCATTTCTGTAATAGCTGGCGGTATCGCCAGTGTTCCACTTCCAGGTAATGGCGACTGGTATCTTTATAACAGATACCTCCGCCAAGATCGAGCTGCGACTCTGCTTTTTGACGTCGCAGCAGATCGGCTGCAGGTCGGCCGTCACGTACCGCAGCTGCATATTGTGCGGCCAGTAACATCTGCCAGTGTACAAGTCCGAACTGACCGCTATCGGGTTGTATCAGCCCTGCTACAAACAGCGAATCATACGCCGGATGGAAAATATTGAGAAACAGTCCGGGCCGGCCACTTTGCCAGTTCAAATGACGCTCGTCAATAAATGGAATGCGAATCAAGTAACCAGTAGCAAATACAATCAGATCAACTTCAACGGACGAAGTATTTACAAAATAAACCGTGTTTCCATCAAATTGTGCAATATCGGGTTTGGGTGTGATATCTCCCTGTACGACATAATATGGCAACAACGAGTTAATGACTGGATGGGTTTCGAAAAAACGGTGATCCGGACGCGGCAATCCCGTTTTTTCAGGTGAGCCAACCAGCAACCGGTACATCATGCTCGCTGCCAGCCGCCGCAGCCATAACGGCAGCTTGAGTGCGAGCATCAGATCTCCGACCTGATCGGCGGGACGGCCCAGTAAATATTTAGGCATGTACCAGTAACCACGGCGCGTACTGTGCCAGACATGATCAGCAACCAGGCTGGCTTCCACCGCAATGTCGCAGCCGCTGTTTCCACCACCAACCACCAGTACGCGTCTGCCACTGAATATATCCGGCGTGCGATACTCTGCCGAGTGCAACTTGCGCCCCGAGAATACGCCGGGATATTCCGGCCATTTTGGATACCAGTTATGCCCATTGGCAATGACGAGAATGTCAAAGCGCCTGCTATGCCCACGTTCGAATGTCAATAGCCATCGGGTACGTGTGTCGTTTTCATTGACCGGTTCGACTTTACGTACGCCTGTTGAAAAATGAATATGCTCGATCAGACCGAAATGATCTGCGTAAGCGCGCAAATACGCAAGTACCAGGGTGTGATGTGGATAATCCGGAAATTCCTGCGGCATCGGAAAATCGGGAAATTCTGTTCCGGGTTTTGAAGATATAGTATGCGTTGTACGATAAATACGCGCACACGGTTTTCCATAATTCCAGTTACCACCCAGATCATCTTCGCGCTCGAATACATGTACTTCAAAACCAAGCGCAAGAAAATGCCGCGCGGCGGCAAGTCCGGAACTGCCGGCGCCAATAACTGCGGCGGTTTTTTCCATGACAGAACGTCGGCTCACAGGTGCTGCTTGCATCGATACTTCAGGATTAAAAATGCTGTTTGGTACAGTGTCGACTGTACCAAAGTTTATAATTGGATGCAAAATAACGATTTCCGTGCATTCTTTTAAAAAAAAAGCTGATTTTTTTCGAGTGCATCAATAACGGTCTGATATAGCAGCAGTCTTGACATTAAACTATCATTTCTGTAGCCTTCGCACCCTTGCCTCGGGTGCCTTGTTGACTACAGTCAACACTAGGTTAAACGGGAAGCTGGTGCGTTCAATTATCGACAGAACAAGTCCAGCACTGCCCCCGCAACGGTAGATGAACGAAGAAAATCTGTATTTAAGATTTTCTTCCTGGTTTGCATAATGTCACTGTGCTGAATTATCACATGGGAAGGCGCAAACCTGGTGTGATTTCCGTTCATGAGTCCGGAGACCGGCCTGAAGTAAATACAAACGTATTGCGGAGGGCAATATTCAGATTTCTGTTTCCAGCTGTTATCTGAGCAGTCTGTTTTCTTTCTCTTCGCGATTAATTAATACCGACAACGCGCGGGCGGCGCGAAGGAAAAAAAATGATAAAACGAAGAATCCGAATACTTTTTTCGGCGACACTGTTGTATTGCATCGCTGCAAGCTCAACTGGCTGGACTTTCAGACATATGCCGACCCATCAGAGAGAACCTGTCACTGTAACAGCAACTCGAACTGCTCAAACACCCGATGCGGTTCTGGCATCAATGACGGTGATTACCCGTAAAGATATCGAGCGTCAGCAGGCACGCTCCGTGCACGATCTATTGCGTGGTACGCCCGGAATAAATATTGTCAATAACGGTGGCCCCGGTAAAAGCACATTTATGCAGATGCGTGGTACCGAAACTGACCATATTCTTGTGTTGATCGATGGAATTAAAGTCGGCAATGCAACATCGGGCACCACACCCTTTGAAAATATTCCAATTGAGCAAATTGAACGCATTGAGATTGTGCGCGGTCCACGTTCAAGCCTGTATGGTTCTGAGGCCATTGGCGGGGTTATTCAGATTTTTACTCGAAAAGGTGACGGTAAACCGGGACTTAGACCAACATTCAGTTTCGGTGGCGGCAGTTTCGGTTCACTGAATGGTTCAGTGGGTCTGTCAGGAAATAACAAGCAGGGCTGGTTCAATCTGACAGCAAGTGGCAGAGGCACCGAGGGCTTTAACAGCTGTTCCGGATCGGCAAGTGCCGGGTGTTTTTCCAGCAATCCTGATCCCGACCGGGATGGATACCGGAATGTAGCGGGATCAGCCAACGCTGGCTACCGTTTCAAAAACGGCATGGAAATAGGACTTAATTTCATGCAGTCGGATGGCAAAACCCAGTTCGATGCCAGCGACCCTTTTCCGGGGTTTATTTCACCGAACAAATCCGAGCTGCAACAACAGGTTTTTGGCGGAACATTCAAATACTCGCCTTTGGAATTCTGGCGGTTCAATCTGATCACTGGCCGGAGCAAGGACTACCTGGACAGTTTTAACGGCCGCATATTGACATCACGGTTTAATACAGTGCGCGATACCATTTCTGTTTTGAACGATTTTACCGTACATAAGGATCATTTACTGACAATCGGCATGGATTATCAGAACGACAAGGTCGACAGTACCGAAGCATTTACCGTCACTTCACGCAGTAACTGGGGCGTTTTTACACAGCACCAGGCAAGTATCGCATCATTTGACAGTCAGCTATCTGGACGTGTCGATCTGAATGAACAGTTCGGAACACGCCTGACTGGCGGAGTAGGAACCGGTTATAAAATTACCGAAGCAATACGCCTGATGGCAAATTTCGGTACAGCATTCAAAGCACCGACATTTAATGAATTATACTATCCGATCTCAGGCAATCCCGACCTGGCTCCTGAGCGATCGCGCAGCCTGGAATTCGGGCTGCGCGGCAGAATGGACTGGGGAGATTGGTCTCTGAATGTGTATGAAACCCGTGTTAATGACTTGATCGCCTTTGATTCCGACTCATTCGAAGTTGGCAATATTAATCAGGCACGCATCAGAGGCCTGGAAGCGGTTTTTAACACGCAGATTAAAGGCTGGGTGCTCAATAGTAACCTTACTTTTTTAGACCCTGAGAATCGCTCTTCTGATTTAAACTATGGTAATGTTTTACCCAGGCGGGCGAAACAATCCTTTCGGCTCAATGCAGATCGTCAGTTTGGCAAATATTTGTTCGGTGCCATGCTTCTGGCCGAAGGCGAGCGTTTTGACGATCTTGCAAATACGCGTAAACTGGATAGCTATGTCAAATTCGACTTGCGTGCAGAATACAAGTTAAGCAAGCACTGGCGGTTACAGGGACGCATTGAGAATTTGTTTGACGAACATTATGAGACAGCCGCATTTTTCAATCAACCGGGCCGCAATTTCTTCGCGATGTTGCGATACCAGCCTTAACAACAAGGAGTAAAGTAAAGCAATGATGTCAATTTCTTCTTCAATACCGTTATCAAACCGGCACCAGTTAATGATTGCATCGGTACTGGCGATACTGATGTTCGCCACACGCGACTATCATTTTTCAACCACATATAACCTGCCAGGAGCCTCCTGGGCTGTGTTTTTCATTGCTGGCATTTATCTGAGAACTGCATGGCCTCTGCTGGGGTTTCTAGCGCTAAGCTGGTGGCTCGACTTTGCCGCATACGCATGGGGCGGCGCCAGTGCTTTCTGTCTGACACCGGCATATGGCTTTCTGCTGCCAGCCTATGCATCTTTATGGCTAGCGGGTCGCTGGTATGCAGGTCAGTATCAGTTTGCATGGCAAACGCTGATACCGCTGGCATTCAGCATGATTGCCGGTCTGTCATTGTGTGAATTATTCTCCAGCGGCGGCTTTTACTTTTTTTCAGATCGTTTTGCCGACACATCATGGGCTGAATTTATAGTACGCTCAATGACTTATTTCCCATTGTACATTAAGTCATTTGTCATCTATACCGGCATAGCCACTGCTGCACATATACTGTTCGTGCTGCTGACTTGCCAGCCAGGTACCCGCAAACAACCTGTTGGTTGACGTATGGCAGGATCGAATGCTGTCGACAAGGCAGCCCGATACCAACAGCGCATGCAGCGACAAAAGCAGGTTGTAGACGCTGCCATTGCACGCGCCGGCCAGGAAAAGGGCCTGTTGCTGATTCTGACCGGCAACGGCAAAGGCAAATCCAGCTCTGCATTTGGTATGGCAGCGCGCGCACTTGGTCACAGTATGCGTGTAGGGGTTGCTCAATTTATCAAAGGCCGGTCGGATACAGGTGAAGAGGTATTTTTCCGGCAGCATGCGGAAGTGACCTGGCACGTGCTCGGCGAAGGTTTCACCTGGGACACGCAGAATCTTGAACACGATTCGGAAACGGCGCGCAAAGGTTGGTCCATCGTACAGACCATGCTGCGTGATGCCGCATACGATCTGGTGATAATTGATGAATTGACATATCCTCTCAAGTTTGGCTGGCTTGATATGGAACTGGTGTTAAACGACTTACGACAACGTCCGCTTATGCAGCATGTCGTGATAACCGGACGCGGCGCACCCGACTTGCTTTGTGAGGCAGCCGACACAGTAACCGAAATGCGGGATATCAAACATGCGTTCCGGTCTGGAATAACCGCACAAAAAGGCATAGATTTGTAACAAACACAGCACAACCCAACTACGCCACCATTTTCGATGAATACACAAACACTCATGATTCAGGGTACCACCTCTGATGCGGGAAAAAGTATGCTGGTAACCGCCCTGTGCCGATGGCTGTCACGCCAGGGAATTCGGGTCGCGCCCTTCAAACCGCAGAACATGGCACTCAACAGCGTAGTGAGTATTAACGGTGGCGAGATAGGTCGCTCGCAAGCTGTGCAGGCTTTCGCTGCTGGTCTGTCGCCGCATACGGATATGAATCCGGTGTTGCTCAAACCAAACACGGACAAAAGTGCTCAAGTGATTATTCACGGCCACGCTGTATCCAATATGCCTGCACATAGCTTCCATCACTATAAACCGATAGCGATGCGTGCAGTACTTGAATCCCATGCGCGCCTCGCTGCCCAGTATGACAGAATTATCGTTGAAGGCGCGGGTTCGCCTGCCGAAATCAATCTTCGTGCTAACGATATTGCCAATATGGGCTTTGCCGAGGCTGTGGATTGCCCGGTAATTCTGATAGCAGATATCGATCGTGGTGGCGTATTTGCGCATCTGGTCGGCACACTGGCTTTGCTTAGTGAATCCGAAAAAGCACGGGTAAAAGGATTTATCATCAACCGGTTCCGGGGTGACATAGCATTACTGAAACCGGGGCTGGACTGGCTGGAAGAATATACCGGCAAACCCGTGCTAGGCGTACTTCCCTATTTACAGGGATTACATCTTGAGGCCGAAGATGCGCTGCCGCACACGCCCGATTTTATAGCACCTGTCGAACAAAAATGCCTACAGGTAATTGTTCCCGCGTTACCACGAATCAGCAACCATACCGATTTTGATCCATTACGGCTGCACCCCCAGGTAAACCTGCAGTTTGTCGGACCTGGTGAAGCAATTCCTGCTGCTGACCTGATCATACTGCCCGGCTCGAAAAGTGTGCGTGCAGATCTTGACTGGTTGCGTAAACAGGGTTGGGTACTGGCCATTCGCAGACATCTTCGTTATGGCGGGAAACTGATCGGTATCTGTGGCGGATTTCAAATGCTGGGCAAGCTGATTCATGATCCTGCTGGACTTGAAGGCGAATCCGGCAGCAGCCAGGGACTGGCGTTTTTTGACATGCAAACGACTTTGCGACCGGACAAGTTATTGCGCAATGTTCAGGGAACACTTGCATGTTCCGGTACCTCCGTCACAGGTTATGAAATTCATAACGGTGTATCCGTATTTAATAAAGAATACAGACCCATGGCTTATTTCTTGCAGGGAACCGATGGCGCGATGAGTGAAGACGGTCTGATCATGGGCGGCTACCTGCACGGTCTGTTTGAATCATCTGACGCCTGTTCTGCGCTACTTAACTGGGCCGGACTCGAAAACTGCAGTCAAACCCCGAATTATCGTGCTATCTGCGATGCTGCGATTAACCGTTTGGCTGACAGTATTGATCAGTATCTGGACACACGCCAGCTAAATCAGTTGCTGCATTTAAACAGTTTGTCTGCTTGATTCACAATAACACAGCAACAAGGCGAAGAGACCGGACACAACCGGCGTCAGTTAAAGTACATCAGCCAGTGCAGCATCCAATGCCGGGTATTTAAAATGAAATCCAGCTTCCTGTAAACGCTTGGGTATGACCCGTTGACTACCCAGCAGTAACTCAGCCCTCTCTCCGAGCATTAATTTTAGAGCCCATTCAGGCATGGGTAATAATGCAGGCCTTTTCAGTTGTGTAGCAAGCGCATGAGTAAAATCTCGATTGGTGACTGGATTAGGCGCAGTCAAATTGAAGATACCCTCAAGCGTATTGTTATTCAGCAATGTTTGACACATGGCCACATAGTCATCCATATGTATCCAGGACATCCATTGACTACCGGTACCAATCCTGCCACCGAGGCCCCATTTGAACGGTTGAATCATCGGCTCCAGAAAACCGCCATGCTTACCAATAACCAAACCGGTGCGGAGCAAACAGACACGAACACCATGAGCTTTTGCCGCTTCTGCTTCATGCTCCCAGGCTGCGCACAAACGATGGCCAAAATCGTCGCGACCGACAGAAGATTCATCAAGTAGCGTATCTCCCTGATCACCATAAAAACCAATCGCCGAACCGCTTAACAGGACGTTTGGTTTTGTTTTCGCACGCACCATGTAATCCAGCAGTTGCTGAGTAGTTTTTAGTCGGCTGTCCAAAAGCACCTGCTTGCGCTCATCAGACCATCTGTGCGCAAAGATTGGAGCGCCGGCAAAATTAAAGATAGCATCAAAATGATCATCTTCCTTTAAATCTCTAAGCGAGTTGATCTGCTCTAACTGATCGCCAAAAATAGATTTGACTTTATTGGGATAACGGCTATAAACAGTAATCGAATGTCCCTTAGAAAGCAGATCGGGACACAGTGACTGACCAATAAACCCGGTTCCGCCCGTCATTAGAATATTCATATAGCATCCTTTTCATAAATGGTCTTTCACAACTCTTACTATAGAACGGTAAGATACGTCAGGTTGGCCTTTCAGCCCAATCATAAAACGGCTGCAGCATTTGAATTTCTTCTTCTCGATAAAGTTGAAATTTTGTTACTTTACAGGAGAAAATTTTGAACTTGCTGCCAATTGAATGCTTCAAATAAAATGTCATTATGACAAAATATGCGCAAAGTTTAAAACAAATACAGCACATCGTGACAATTTCATTCAATAAGGGCCATATATCATGAATTCTCTATCGACACATCTGATTATAGTAATTCTTTCATTATTTTTCAGCACATTGGTTTATTCTTCAGACTATAAGGACGAGGATTTCGATGGTGGAAAAACATTGATGCTGGAAGCTATTGACCATGCGAAAACGGCAAAATCTCATAAAGCACACGCACATCATATTCATGAACACGCGAAAGAAAGCCTCAAATATGTTAAAAAAGCCGAGATTGTAGCGATTGAACAAAACAATACTGAAGGCAGAGTACATATCACCACTGCAATTCAGCATCTTGTCAAAGCGATCGATCAGGCTGATGATGGACGCTCACGCATTGCGATTGAGCATTTATCCATTGCGCTAGAAGCTATGCGACAATTTACCGAACATCAACACTAAATAACTGATTATAAAATTCCAAAAAATCAATCATTATAAATAGCATCTCCCTGCTACCCCACCAAATCTAATGCCTGAAAATTTCCGAACAGTTTTATGCTGATGATTTCAGCACAAAACTGTTCAGTTATGTAACATTTCTTTCCCGTCTGAGAAACAGATGGATGCTCATTTCATCCTTCCATCAGCTCATCTATTCATACGATATTACTCAGCCATCTCCATATCTGGCTCTTAACAAGAAGCATTTGATTATTACTTCCAGCATTAAAATACACTCCATTGCACCAGCACAAATTTTTGTCTAGGAATTGACAAGATACTGAATATTAAATTTTTTTATCAATCAAAAAAATACGAATACAAAGGTACTTTTGTTCTCGGTTTAGATAAATTCAAAACAGCCGTTAAGTCTCATACAAATATTCTTTAGTTAGGAAATATTATTAAATAAGGCACTGATAAAGGCAAATCCATTGGGAAATGGAGGCGCAAAGCTACCGGTCTTGACCAGACAGCGGGGCTGCCAGATACCAAAACCAAAAGTAAAGACTTCGGAAAAGCGTTCGTCGCAAAAATAGATAACTACGGACACTAGCTGGTTCTGTTAAAGAATGCCGGCAATGCGATGTCGGCTAACAGTTTTTGGATGACAAAACGCTGAACTGCGAAATCTTAAAAATTTCTACGTTTGCATTGAGAATCTGCGCACCCTCTTCTTAGCTTTCTCCTCTCAATTTTTTCATAGGTTTGCACAATTTTTGCCTGAAACACTTCGAGGAGAAATTAATGCAAATGCAGGCTGGCCGTTATAACCATTTCAAGAATAGGTATTCTTTATTTAATGGAATTTTCAAGTACTTATTTTTATTTTTATTATTCGCGGTTCTGGAGTTACCTCAGGTGTATGCTCAAGAGGCCATCGTCTATTCCCGCTGTGAACGGACATCGGATTCATTCGATCTGACTGCCAATGTTACCATCAACGGTCAATCGCAAACGGTGACAAGAACCATGACCGGTCTCGACATCTACGACGTACTGCCGGATGTCACCAATTTTTTCTCGAACTTCAGCGCCCCTTGCGATTTGGTTTATCGTGATCCTAACGGAGTTGAAACTGTCATTTTCGACTGTTCGACCACTTCAACACAATCAAATGCTTGTGCAGCGCTCGATGCAGCAGTTTCTTTTGACGGCAACACAATCGCTTTTTCCGTTTTTCGCGGAAGCCTGACCAATTACCGTGAGCAGATCCATTCGCAAGTTGTCCATCCGGATGCAGAACCCAAAAACCTTGGATATTACGATTTGCCAAACAAACGGCTGGTTACAACGGGCGCACATCTGCATTTTTATACCGTTTCAACCAAACAAATAAAAGTCATGCCGTTTAATACAGGCGTATACGACTCAGGCCCGGCGTTCATCAGCAATCAGCGCATCGCATTTACTTCGACCAGGGACGACCATACCAGTACAGTCGTCTGGGGCACCACCGAATCAAGAAAAGGCACCCGGATCTGGACCGTGGATATCGATGGTAAAAATCCGGATCTGGCCAGTCACCATTCACTGTCGCAGGAACAGCACCCGTTTATGCTTAGAAATGGCCGACTGGCCTACTCAAGCTGGCAGATATTCGGCGGCCTGCCGTTTCGCTACACAAATAACAGTGCAGGCAGCCACACCACAATCGACAATCTGTTCCACATTTACGCACAGGATCCCGATGGTGCGAAAAACTTCCCGATCTACGGACAGCACAGCGGCGATCATACGAAAAGCTATTTTGGCGCAGACCACAAGGCTGCACACTTTATCACCCAGACATCCGATGAACGAATCTGGTTCGCCGATTATTACCGCGGGAACAATAATGCACTCGGGCTTCTTGTCGGTGTCATGCAGGAACCCGAAGGGCAGGAAGGTATAGGGCCACATGAAGCCACAAGTCATGCTGATCTCTATGTCCCTCGTGATGCCATTAATTTCGCTGCCTGGTCACATAGCGATGATATGCCATCTTATACTATGGGCAGATTTGGAACCCGGCAGGTCAACCATCCCAATTACGCTGATCCGTTGCCTTATGCCGGCAAACTCGGCCATCCGGCAGCATTACCGAATAATGGCCTGATGATGGCATGGGGTAAAGGTGCATGCAGTACGGTGGCCTATAATTCAATTTATGCAGAACTTGGCAAAACTGCACCACCCCTAACCAGTGGTTCAGGCAGCGGTGTTGCAATGAATCTGGTCACCTCACTGAAAATGGATACGCCGGGGTGCGACGTCGGACTCTATCGCGCCACACAGATTCCGTCTCAACACCCGGGCGACCTGGAAATGGTTGTCGATTCAAAAGACTGGCATGAAATCATGGGACGCGCCGTGGTGCCCTACGCCAATATTCACGGCGTCGATCATCCCGACATCATCGAAAGAGCGGATGTGCGCACCAGTCATCCAAGCCTGGAAACCGGCACGCCTTTCGGTCTGCTTGGCGCCGCTTCCATTATCGATCGTGAGACCCATCCCATGGACGGCATTCATTTTGCCGGCGAACATCAGTTCAATCTCCAGGGCACCGACACCATTGACTACACCGACGACGATCTGTGCGGCGTACGCATTCTCGGCAATATGCCCAACCGGAACAGAAATACTGTTTATGAAATTGCAAATATAGCCGGCGAACGTGTAACGATTCTCGGTGAATTTCCGGTATTGAACCGTCAAGCCGACGGCAGCCGTGCGATTGACGCCAGCGGCCATCCCGATACCAGCTTTCTGGTGCGAATGCCTGCCAACACGCCGTACCTCATGCAAGGCATCGATTGTGACGGGCGCACGCTCAACACCGACCAGACCTGGCAAAGCCTGCGCCCCGGCGAACAGAAAACCTGCAATGGCTGTCATGTCCATTCCAGACCGGGACGCACGCAATTCGAAACCACTTTTGCCGCAAAGTCCGGATATACCATTCCACGACTCGGTGAAGGGACCGTGCCACTGCTCGCCGGCAAATCCGGCAATACCGTGCAAACACGCACGCTGCCCGGTTACGGTATGCGCATCGAGTTTACGCGCGATATCAAGCCCATTTTCGACCAGCACTGCGCTTCCTGTCACAGCGGCAGTTCACCTGCGGGCGGACTCGCGCTCAATAACACCGGCGGCGCAAATAACAAGCCCAATACAACCTGGTGGTGTCTGGTTGCCGATAAAGATCAAAGCTGCGTTGCCCCAGCAAATCAAATCGCAACAGGTGCAGGTTTTACAGGCATGAGTTTCAGGCGCCCACAGTTGACACGCTACCTCCGCGCATTCAATTCGCGCGGCAGCCTGCTCTACTGGAAAGCCGCGAATCAACGCACCGACAACCGCACCGATGGGCAGTTTTCGGATGATATCGATTTTGGCGCCAACCATCCAACCTCGATTTCCGCCAACGAACTGGCGATTCTGTCGCGCTGGATCGATATCGGTGCACCGGGTGGCGGTGCAACCGAACTTTACGATACACAGAAACCGACGCTGCATCTGGCATCGGCCGATAGCGGCAGCGTATCGCAACTGCGCGTCGGCACTGTCGATCTCGGCAG
>NZ_FOIA01000015.1 GCF_900111605.1 Nitrosomonas marina
TATAATAAACAAAATGTTATTATACACTAACCAGGAAAAATAACTTCACTTCCAGACTTGCTTCGTTTTGTAATCGCAATTTTTAGATATGCCCTCCATTCGATTTGCATAACTTTTTTTATAAAAAATTTTTCCTGATTATCTATTGAAATAAATAATGAAAAAAATTCATATCGCGTACACCTGCAATATCAGGAAACCAGACATGGAAGATGAACGCTACGGAGAATTTGAAAGCCCGGAAACTATTGAAGCAGTCACAAGTGCTTTGGAACGATCTGGTGCTACAGTCGAGTTGATTGATGTCGATTCCGATATATATTTTCAACTTGAAAAACGCCGCAACAATATTGACCTGGTTTTTAATAACGCTGAAGGTCTTTATGAAAAAGAATTACGCGAAGCCATTGTTCCATTTTTTTGCGAACATTTGCATATCCCTTATACCGGCAGCAGTCCGAAAACATTCATTAACAAAATGGACAAAACTGTAGCAAAAAGAATTGTGGCTTATGATGCCGTGCCAACCGCGCGTTTTCAATTGATGAAGCCAGGCGACCCTCTTGATTTACCGGCCTTTCCTCTGATGGTCAAACCTTATAGCGAAGGAACGAGCATAGGCATCAGCCAAAAAAGTAGAGTAAATGATATGGCTGAGCTTCAGGAAATGGTTACCAATATCCATACGCTTTACCATCAATCTGCTTTAGTTGAAGAATTTCTACCCGGAAGTGAATACACAATTGGTCTTATTGGAAATTATATCTTCCCAATTCTGGAAATTGATTTTGCCAAAATTCCTGAACAGCCATGGGTACGCGACCCGTATGTAAAAAACATCGAGAATCCCTATATTTCCCACCTTGACTGGACCGGTCAATTAAAAGAATTTGCGTTGCTGGCTGTTGCTGCACATGAATCTCTGGAAGTTAAAGATTATAACCGCATGGATTTTCGGAAACGGGATGACCAGTTCTATTTTCTGGAAGCGAATGTCATCCCAGGTATTCATCCAACAGAAGCAGATCTTACAAATATGTGCCGCCATGCCGGTATTAATCATGCAGATATGATTGCATTAATTGTGCACACTGCTGTCCAGCGGCTCTCAAAAACCTTCCCGGAACGGTTTTCAGGTAAAACCGAGCTGCTCCAGAATCAAATCACAAACGTAATGGCCAATATCGTTCCAGCAGGCACGATAACTTATCGGAATCAGATCTACACACTGCTTGACAGAAAACATGGAGCACAATAACAAAATGATCGTACCTATCTCAGAAAGTCTCTATCCGGATCTGTTGAGAATAGCCCTACAGGATATAGGAACCATATACCGATCGGAAATTGAACAAGAGTTGAATGATATTTCTTTTGGGAAATGCTTCGGTATCAGCTTAATGCACAATGATGAGTCCATTGGTTATGTCATTGTAAAAAAGACAATTGATACCTATCACCTGATGACCATTGCAGTTGACAAGAATCATCGTGGCAAAGGCTACGGTTCAATGATGCTCGATGGCATCTTCACCGAAATTGAAAAACGAGGTGGCAGAATTCTTAATGTCACTACGGATGCAGATGCAAATGCAAGCCTGTGTTTCTACCTGAAAAATGGGTTTGTTCTCACCGGAATAGTTCAGGACGAATTCATTTCCGGCGTCGCGCAGGCCCATCTTACCAGACGTATGGGTTACAAACCCTGAAATGTGCGACAACAAAATACTGGCACAACTTTTCCGTTCAACGCATACAGACCTTCAACCTGACCGCAGGCTTACGTACGCGCAATAGACGTAACCATCTCTTCATAGATTGCAAAGGATAAACGATGAGAATCAAAGCAATAAAAATGGACGGGTGTGGTAATTCATTTCTGGTTGTAGATGAAATGAAAACACCACTGGCAGAAATGGATAAAGTGCATCTATCCAAGGCGATGGCTATTCAACATGATACTGACGGAATTTTATATGTAAATTTTCTACAGGGCATGCCAACAATGCGAATCTTTGATCGTGATGGTACCGAAGAAACCATGTGCGGCAATGGATTACGCTGTGCAACTCGATATTTTCGAGATAATTATATACCCAACGACTGTTTCACAATCATGACTGGTGATGGCATTAAACATGTACGAACAAATAATCATACTGTCGAAGTCAATCTTGGAAAAGTTCGAGAGTACCAGCAAATTAATGAGCAGCTACATTTTGTATTTACCGGTGTCCCGCATGTTGTTGTTATTGGCTATTGCATTGATATAGATACAGCTCGAAATCTGGGCAGATCTCTGCGAACGGAAAAATCCTTATGTGAATTTGTAGGTCACCCAGAGGGAGTGAACGTAAATTTTATCTGGCTTGAAGAGGATAGCATTTCAATACGTACCTACGAAGTGGGTGTCGAAAATATTACACAAAGCTGTGGTACTGGCAGCGCAGCAAGTGCTTTTGTTGCTTCGCGTGTCTTCGAAACAGCATTTCCAATCAACACGAGGTCTTTAGGTGGAAACCTGGAAATTACATACGATGACGAATACTTATCCATTAGCGGATTGACGCGGTATCAGGGAAGAATAACAGGATTTATTAATACCCCTTTTACCAAACCGGTGTCTCCAGCTTACTATTGGCCACGCGAATATGCATGGGACAGTCTATAGATTAAGACAGCCTGATGATAGTTTGATGAAACTGACCAATAAAACAGGTGTTTCAACGCAAGGCCGGTCTGCGTCTGAAGAACCTCAAAATACAGCAGACATCATTAATTTCCATTTATTTGACTCTTGATATGGATTTCTCAGTCATAAAATTTTTATTAATTATGATGGCAATGGCACTTGCAGATGTATTCTGGACGCTTTACTTTATCGACGTGGAGGGTAGAAAGGCTCATAACGCATCCCTTTGGTCAGCAATGATCATACTGGTTACTTCATTCACTGTTACAAACTACGTCGAAAATGAAATTTATATTCTGGCCGCCTTCATTGGCGCTTATCTGGGAACATACTTCACGATAAAATGGAAGTTGCGAATAGAGTCAGGTGAAGAGAATTTCTGACTGATTACAGAGCTCGACATCACACCAGTCTGTCACTTGATTTAACGTATAAATTCAAAGTTTATAAATAAAATGCCAGATTGGTTTAATTGATAGGTTGATCTTATTTGGCTACAAAAACTGAATTTTCTAATTTTCTGAAGAAAACCGAGTTGCGCGCATACAAACAAGCATTGTTTGCTGTACGCAACGAACAGGATGCACTGGATATCGTCCAGGATGCAATGATGAAACTGACTAGGAAATATAATGACAAACCTGTTGAAGAATTACCCCTTTTATTTCAGAAAATTTTACAAAATACCATACACGATCATTACCGGCACCAGAAAACACAGTTATTTTTGACCACTCATTTTTCCTCATTTACTTCGTACCAAAAACGCAATGAAAATGATTTGCATGATTATGATTATCTGGAAGCAGTACCCATGCCCGATAATCTGGACTTCGGCAGAAACCCTGATTCTGCGCTGGAACAAACACAAATAATAAATATTATTGAAAAAGCATTGGAAACCCTGCCCTCACGTCAACGGGAAGCATTTTTACTACGTTATTGGGAGGGTATGGACGTCAATGAAACTTCCATAGTCATGGGTTGTTCAGAGGGAAGCGTAAAAACACATTGTTTTCGCGCAGTAACAGCACTTGCCAGTATTTTGCAAGAAAGAGGTATCAGATTATGAATGATGAAGAACTGACAGGAAAAAAAATTGCGAAACTATTAAACCATAGCCTTAATGAAATTGATCAAGATACAACCGAGAAATTGAAGGCTGCCAGAAAAACTGCCCTGGAAAAACTCGGATCATCGGAAAGTATCATTCATTCCGGGAAAAATATTCTGGAACGCCGTGGATTTTACTGGCTTAAAAATATCACACTAACGTTTTTATCTATGATTATTCTGTTTCTGATTTGGAATGGCTACACTTCGAAAATAAATCATGAAAATGCTAACTCAGCTATCACTAATGGCTATATACAAACTGATGACCCGATCGAAGACATATTTCCGGATGATGAATAAGCAGTACTTTTCACTTTACATATAATCGTTCAGTTATACATATTTTATAAAAACATTATTGCTGATTTAAAATTTTTTGTGACTGATAACAGTTATCACTTCTTCTGGGTCTAAATGCAGCAATTGACCAATTTGTTCATAATCCTTGGGCAAGGCGGCGTCATCCCATCCATTGGCGGCATGCCTTGCCAGATTGACAGCCAGTAGTACATTTTTTACACGCTGCTGATCGTGGCAATTATCATCCATCAGGGTTCTTAGCAATCCAGGTAGTTTCCATCGTGTAATCAGTGCGAACTGGAGTGCATGCAGTGAGAAACCCAGTAACTTTTCTTGTATTTGCCTGCTGCGAACGGCTTTATTTTTCGTTTGTAAGTGCTTGATTTTCAGCATTGCTTTTGGCGCATAGCACCACATCAATATTTCCGCAATATCATACATTAATGCAGCTATCCGTATTTCTTCATAATGCAGATCCTGCAAACGAACGGCCCAATCATATGCATAAGCTGATGCCATTCTGTTACGTTGTGTTACTTTCAGCAAACAAACCAGTGCTTCCCTATGGTCAGTTCCCAGTAAATCCTCAACGTATGGTTTAGCAGAAGCAATTTTCAAAGTATTTTCCAATCCAAGCATCAACAGTGTCTGCTCTACCTCCATAATTTCATGAATTTGTGAGCGTCCTCTGTGAAGCTGAAAATATCGCATAAGTTTCACTACCATCAATGGATCATTTTTAATAATCTGAGCGATATTTCGAGCACTGAGACGATCAACATTCTCAATTACAGCAGACAATTTTCGCGCGGTCTGTTTTAGAACAGGTATCTCAGCCTGTGCCAAGTATGTAACGCACTGATCCAGTTTGGAATTGTTTTCTTCTACCATGATCGATGTACAGCACAAATTAACATACTGATTTATATCATGATATATTGCAATTTCTCATTAGGAACAAAGGGCAAAAAAGCTGCTTCTCTTTTAATCAATTCATCCACAACGCCTCCAGATTATAATATTTACGCGTTTCCGGCAGCATAATATGAACAATGACATCACCCATATCCACCAACACCCATTCGCCGGATTGCTCACCTTCCAGTGACAGTATGCTTCCACCGGCACCCTTGATTTTCTCCCGAATATTATCAGCAAGTGCCTTTGTCTGACGTGAAGAACTTGCGCTTGCGATGATAATATAATCAAACATTGATGTTAATTTGGCGACGCTTAATACTTTAATGTCAGACGCCTTGATCTCTTCAAGCGCATCTACAGAAATTTTAACCAGATTATCTGAATTCATTTTTTCCTGAGTACAGGTTATGTGTTTTAATGTAATCTAAAGTGATATCGGGCAACAGATAACGAATACTTTTACCAGTCTTAACAAGACTACGTATTTGAGTTGCAGAAATATCCAGTAATGTTGTATCCGCAGTATAAATCATACCACTGAAGTGCCTGACCAGGTCTCGTGGATCGGTTGTCCATCGTGATGCACATTCAGACAATATCTTTTGTGGTAACTGAGTAGAGTCTGACACACGAATACAACCGGGCCGTTCAACGATAATCAGATGACATAATTGAAACAGTTCACGCCAATGATGCCAGCAATGAATTTTCACAAAAGCATCTGCCCCGATAACGAAACAGAGCACGGCTTTACCGTCATATTCCTGGTGATATTCTTGCAGGGTTGACACTGTGGTACTCACGCCTGAACGTTTTGTTTCACGGTCATCCATGGAAAAACGGGTATTATTCTGAATGGAGAGCGATACCATTCGGACACGATGATGTTTGGATGCACCCGGTGAATCGCGTAAACGAGGTTCGCCGGCAGGTACAAAAAAAAACTGATCGAAGCAGATGGTATCTATCAGTTCTTCAGCTACGCGAAGATGTCCGTAATGTAAGGGATCAAATGTTCCGCCATAAATACCAATAAGTACTGGTCTTTCTGTTGATCGTCCGCTGGAGCATGATAAATCAGCGTACATACAACAAACAGGTTACAGTAATGCCAAACGCATATCTGTTAATACTTCTACCAGATGTGAGGTAAACCGTGCAGCAGCAGCACCGTCAATTACGCGATGATCGTAAGATAACGAAAGTGGCAGTACCAAACGTGGTACAAACTGACCATCTCTGAAGACCGGTTTGTGGCTGGCTTTGGAGACACCCAGAATGGCAACTTCGGGCGCATTGATAATGGGAGTAAATGCTGTGCCGCCTATTCCGCCGAGACTGGAAATAGTAAAGCTGGCTCCCTGCATCTGTGTTGGTTTAAGCCTGCCATCTCGTGCCAGAGATGCCAATTCGCCCAGTTCCCGGGCTATGGCCACTACACCTTTTTGATCGACATCCCGTATTACGGGTACTACGAGACCATTGATCGTATCTACAGCAAAACCAATATGATAATAATGTTTAACAATCAAACTGGTCTCGCCATTGACGGATTTATCCAGTGATGCGTTAAATTCAGGAAATTTTTTTAACGATGCAATTAATGCTTTCATTAAAAATGATAACAACGTTAACTTGACTGAGTCTTTTTTATTTGTTGCGTTGGATTCTTTGCGCAATGCCTCAAGATCAGTAATATCCGCTTCATCAAATTGCGTAACATGCGGAATCATCACCCAGTTTCGGTGCAAATTGGCACCAGCTATTTGCTTGATTCGTGAAAGTGATCTAACTTCTACAGGGCCATGCTTGGCAAAGTCAACTTGAGGCCAAGGCATTAAATCCAGCGGCGCACCCGTTGTGGCGCTCCTGCTGTCCATTTGTATTTGTGATAGCTTGGCTTTTACATATGCCTGAACGTCTTCTTTCAGAATTCGCTGTTTTCGACCGCTGCCAGTAATCATATCCAGATTAACGCCTAATTCACGTGCAAACCGCCGTACGGATGGACCAGCGTGTGCTTTTGAAGGCAAGGATTCTGTTAAAAGCGGATCCGGCGACGCAGGTTGTTCCTTCTTCAGTTTCGTCTGTGGTTGTTCCTTCGTCGACTCTTCCTGTGTTAGAGGTTCAGCTGATTCTGATTCTGATTCTGATTCTGTTTTTGTTTCTGTTTTTGTTTCTGTTATTTCCTGTTGCTCAGTCTCAGGCTGAGAAGCGGATTGTGTGTCTGCTGCTTCAGTTTTATCGGGTTCCTTTTTAACTGAATCCGTCTTTTTCTCTGAATTTTCAGCTAATTCCTTCACTTCCATCACGGCAATAGGTGTACCTTCGGAAACCTTGTCACCTGTCTTGACCTTAAGCTCTTTGATAATACCCGAGTAAGGCGCTGGGATATCAATAGTTGCCTTGTCCGACTCCAGCGCTAGCAAAGAATCTTCAGCACTTACCTCGGAGCCAACCTGAACAAAAACCTCAATGACAGGAACATCCGAAAAATCCCCGATATCCGGAATATGCACTGTTTTAAGTTCACTCATATGCTTTCCTTGAATTTTTTATTGAAAAAGCAATACTGAGGTACTGACAGCACATGAAAATTACACCTTTCGGATATCATTATTACGCCACTTGCAGTATGTATAATATTAAAGGGTCACAGGATCCGGTTTCTCCGGATCGATACCTAATTGCTTGATAGCCTGCGTGACTGCTTTAGCCGGTACTTTACCTTCATCAGCCAGTGCCTTTAATGCCGCGACAGTTATATAATTTCGATCAACTTCAAAAAACTGGCGCAACTTTTCACGCGTATCGGAACGGCCAAAACCATCCGTACCTAATACCCGGTAGGTACCGGGTACAAATTCACGAATCTGGTCTGCGTAGGTTTTCATATAGTCTGTCGCAGCGATTACAGGGCTCTCTTTCCGTTTCAAACAGTCTTCAATATGTGAGATTCTCGATTTTTTCTCAGGATGCAGCATATTCCATCGGTGTATTTTCAAGGCTTCCCGCCTTAACTCGGTGAAACTGGTCACACTCCAGATGTCTGCATTTACGCCATAATCGCGTTTCAAGATATCTGCAGCAGCAATTGTTTCTCGCAAAATCGTTCCCGATCCGAGTAAGTGTATATGCGGATCTTTACTGCGTTTTGCAGCTTCCCTGAACAAATACATTCCTTTCAGGATAGACTGCTCCATACCCTTAGGCATCTCCGGATGAGAGTAATTTTCGTTCATTACTGTAATGTAATAAAATACATCCTCCTGGTTCTGGCACATACGGCGCAAACCATCCTGAACAATCACAGCCAGCTCATAAGAGAAAGCGGGATCATATGATACGCAGTTAGGAATTGTGGATGCCACGATATGACTATGACCGTCTTCATGCTGCAAACCTTCTCCATTGAGCGTAGTTCTACCAGCCGTTCCACCTATCAAGAAACCACGGCACCGCATATCGCCCGCAGCCCAGATCAGATCGCCGACACGCTGAAATCCAAACATGGAGTAAAAAATAAAAAAAGGAATCATTTGAATGCCATGCGTGCTGTAGGAAGTTGCAGCCGCAATCCAGGAAGACAAAGCGCCGGCCTCATTGATACCTTCCTGCAGGATCTGACCATTTTTGTCTTCCTTGTAATACATCAACTGATCTGCATCCTGAGGTGTATAAAGCTGGCCAACGGACGACCAGATACCCAATTGACGAAACATACCCTCCATACCAAAAGTACGCGATTCGTCAGCGACAATCGGTACGATATGTTTTCCAATCTGTTTATCTTTAGTCAGAATATTCAGTATACGCACATACGCCATTGTCGTTGAGGATTCCCGTCCTTCGCCGCTGGGCTTCAACACGGATTCAAATGCACTCAACGACGGCACTTCCAAAGGCTCAGCCTGACGTTTACGGCGATGATAAAAGCCGCCCAATTCAGCACGGCGCTCACGCATATAAACATACTCATCTGAATTTTTCTCAAATGTCAGATAGGGTACGTCATCTATTTTGTCATCAGGTATATTGAGACCAAAACGATCGCGAAATGCCTTTAAGGATATTGTTCCCATCTTTTTCTGTTGGTGGGTGATATTCTGCGCCTCTCCCGATTCGCCCATTCCGTAGCCTTTTATCGTTTTGGCCAGGATCACGGTCGGCTGCCCCTTGTGCTTCACCGCTTCAGTATAAGCTGCATACACTTTATGCGGATCATGCCCACCTCTGTTCAAACGCCAGATATCATCATCCGACATGGTTGCAACCATTTCCAGCAACTCGGGGTACTTGCCGAAAAAATGCTTTCGTACATATGCACCATCTCGAGCCTTGAAATTTTGGTATTCACCGTCAACACATTCCATCATGCGCTTCTGAAGCAACCCTTTGGTATCTTTGGCAAGCAGCGGATCCCAATATGAACCCCAAATAACTTTAATGACGTTCCACCCAGCACCACGAAATGCGGCTTCAAGTTCTTGAATGATTTTACCGTTTCCTCTGACCGGTCCATCCAGGCGCTGCAGGTTACAATTAACGACAAAAATAAGGTTATCCAGTTTTTCACGTGATGCCAGCGTTATGGCGCCCAGGGACTCGGGCTCATCCATTTCTCCATCGCCCATAAATGCCCATATTTTGCGTCCATCCGTATTTGCAAGACCACGGCTTCCAAGGTATTTCATGAAGCGTGCCTGGTATAAAGCCATGATAGGCCCAAGTCCCATCGATACAGTCGGAAACTGCCAAAATGAAGGCATCAGCCAAGGGTGTGGATATGAGGACAAACCATTACCGCCAGCCTCCTGACGAAAATTGTTCAGATGTTCTTCAGTCAATTCTCCGGCTAGGAAGGCGTAGGCATAAATACCTGGTGATGAATGCCCCTGTACATACACCAAGTCGCCTCCATGCTCCTCGCTGGGTGAATGCCAGAAATGATTGTATCCAACATCATACAGTGTAGCAGCGGAAGCAAAACTTGCAATATGTCCGCCCACATTAGTAGAACGATTAGCTCTGAGCACCATTGCCATAGCATTCCAGCGTACGTATGAACGAATACGATGTTCTATTGCATTATCACCCGGCGAACGCACTTCCCTTCCTGTCGGTATGGTATTAATGTACGCCGTATTGGCACTATATGGCAGATATGCGCCCGAGCGCCGCGCCTTTTCTACCAGTTTTTCCAGTAGAAAATGAGCGCGTTCCGGGCCCTCGTTAATCAACACAGATTCCAGCGCATCAAGCCACTCTTGCGTTTCTTGCGGGTCTATATCAGGATGTAAATCCATGTTATTCAATTGGTAGCCATCAATTAATCATCTTGTATTCTGTAGAGTACGTTCTGCCGCGAGTATAGTATTACATAGTAACATCGTAATTGTCATTGGACCCACACCCCCAGGAACAGGCGTTATATAGCCTGCCACCTCTTTGGCCGTCTCAAATTCGATATCACCACACAGGCTCCCATCCGGCAACCTGTTAATACCAACATCAACAACAGCGGCGCCGGCTTTTAACATGTCTGCGGTTATAATTCCTGGCCGACCGGTGGCGACCACCAGAATATCAGCCGATCGCGTAAACTGCGCCAGATCTTTGGTTTTAGACGTGCAAATCGTAACAGTGGCACCTCGCTCCAGAAGCATCATTGCCATCGGTTTGCCGACAATGTTACTACGGCCGACAACTACAGCGTGTTTTCCTTCAATTGCAACTTTGCTGTGATCCAGCATCACCATCACCCCATACGGCGTGCAAGGTATGAAATTAGTATTGCCGGTAACTAAAGCGCCTACGTTACAAAAATGAAAACCGTCAACATCCTTTTCTACTCCAATCGAAGCAATAACTTTGTTATTTTCAAAATGTGATGGTAACGGCAATTGCACCAATATACCGTGAACGTGACTATTACGATTCAAGACATCGATGCAATCCAGTATCTCGTCCTGCTCGGCATTACAGGAAAATTGATGTACTTCGGAATGAATGCCGATTTCACTGCAGGCTTTGACCTTATTGCGCACATAAATAGCTGAAGCGGGATTGTCGCCAACTATGATAACCGCGAGTCCAGGCCTTGTTCCCTGCTTGGTTAATTTTGCTGCACGATTCTTCCATTCTGCACGAACATTCCGTGCAATCAGTTTTCCATCGATAATATATGCGCTCATTTAATCGGCAGCCGTGCTTCTGATTTAAGTCGATTGCTTGTTTTTCTTGATTTTCAGATAATAAATCAATAATCCGACCAAAAATACTGGTATTACAAACAGCGCTGCCGAAATCAGCCCCGCAGCCAGTATGGCTATCGTACTATTACCTGGCATAAATAATGTAATGAACCATATTACAACAAATGCAACAAATAATCCGCCATAGAGCATTATTTTCTTGCCTCGATCATATAGACGCCAGAAAGCGCCAGAGACCTGAATATCATCGATATAATGTTCAAACACCTCTACCAGACTCTGATCATTCGGTTGCGATTCATAACCTATGACGACAGCCAAAGCATTACTTCCATCCTCCATTGACGCCATTCGTTTCAGAAACTCTATGCGTTTGCTGGCTTCTTTTGGCTTGGTTCCATCCCGTATTAGCATTACCTCCATAGCCTCAAATGCCGTTTCACGCGGATTCTGAGCTTGCTTTAACCCTTCAGCATACTTCCACATGACACCAATCAAATACAGTTGTGTCGTCAAATCCCTGAACTGAGGTGCAAAATCATAATTTTTATCTTTGACGAACCCAAGCTGAGTAGCCAGAACATCTCGCCCATAGTCAATACAAGCATCAACTGGTGAGTTATCAGGCACGGTGTTTTCTTCACTGTTCACTTCCACATCATTTGGTTTTTCATCCATCTTGCAATCACCTTAATTATTTATGACGACTTCTTCATATCATATATTATATACCGGCTAACAGGGATGAAAGATGATCCGGCTTATTAAACGCACATGATATTCAGACTGGCGTTAATTTTTCAGATACCCAAGCGTTGCCAAATTTTCGACGTCAGCTCAGCGCTGTTCATGGTGTAAAAATGCAAACCTGGCGCACCTTCTTTTAATAAGCGCTCGCACATATCCGTTACAACATCCAAACCAAAAGCATGGATAGATGCGGTATCATCTCCGTACCCTTCCAATTTTTTACGAATCCAGCGAGGAATTTCAGCTCCACAAGCATCTGAGAACCTCACTAATTGTGAGAATTTATTGATAGGCATAATGCCTGGTACAATTGGGACTGACAACCCCATTGATTCACATGATTCGACAAAATAAAAATATGCATCCGCATTATAAAAATACTGAGTAATCGCAGAATCGGCGCCGGCTTCAATCTTACGCTGAAAATTTTCCAGGTCTGCTTTGTACGAACGGGCTTGCGGATGACACTCAGGGTATGCTGCTACTTCAATATGAAAACCTTGACCAAATGCTTCCCGTATATATTTGACGAGCTCACTTGCATAACGAAACTCACCTGCTTGTGCCATGCCAGATGGAATATCACCACGTAAGGCAACTAATTGCTGCACACCTGCAGCCTGATATGTTTCCAAAATTGAGAATATATTTTTCCTGGTGGAACCAATGCAGGAAATATGCGGCGCAACACTATATCCTTCAGACTGCATTTCGAGTACAGTTTCGAGTGTGCGTTCCCGAGTCGAACCGCCTGCACCAAAGGTCACTGAAAAAAATTTTGGTTTATGCTGCGCAAGTTTTTTGCGCGCTACTCTCAATTTCTCAACACCTAACTCTGATTGTGGAGGAAATAATTCAAAACTATAAGTGGGAGAAAACTTTTTTTGTGATTCCATGTTGGATAATTGGGAAACATTAGAATTTACGCTAACAGACAAATATGATAATTCTTGCGTTTAGAAATGCAGACTTCAAGACACCTGAATTTTCGATGATGTAATGTACTTGCATATCGTGTTTCGAGAACACAAAACTAGAATCATATTACTCAGTATATGCTTTCCGATAGCACAATACCCATGAAAGTTAAACAGGAGCTATGGACAAATACACATCTATTTGTAACCTGCTCAACTAATAAAAAGATCTAAAAAAAGCTAATTGAGTGTTGAGCAAATTTTTTGAATGTTTGTTTTGGCTGTTGTATTTTAAAATCTCAGGTTGAACAAGCTCTGATACTTGATGAAAAGAACTTGTTCAACTTTTTTCAGCCAGTCTTTGAGTAACTTAGTAACGATACATTTCAGGCTTGTATGGTCCGTTCTTGTTCAACCCCAAATAAACAGCCTGCTCATCAGTTAATTCTGTCAACTGAGCCCCGAGTTTCTTCAAGTGCAATCGAGCAACTTTTTCATCGAGATGCTTAGGCAAGACATACACTTCTTTTTTATATTGTTTTCCATTCGTCCAGAGTTCCATCTGAGCCAACACTTGATTGGTAAATGAATTTGACATAACAAAAGACGGGTGTCCCGTAGCGCACCCAAGATTTACCAGCCTTCCTTGAGCCAGCACAATGATTCTGCGACCTGTTGGAAAAATCACATGATCCACTTGTGGTTTGATATTCTCCCATTGATATTTTTGGACAGAAGCGATATCAATCTCGGAATCGAAATGCCCGATATTGCATACGATAGCCTGATCTTTCATTTTCAGCATATGATCGTGGGATATGACTCTCACGTTGCCTGTTGCTGTTACAAAAATATCAGCCTTATCACAGGCATCTTCCATAGTTACCACCCGGAAACCTTCCATTGCTGCCTGTAATGCACAAATTGGGTCTATTTCAGAAACCCAAACGGTAGCACCTAGTCCACGCAGAGATTGGGCACAGCCTTTACCAACATCACCATAGCCACATACCAAGGCTATCTTTCCAGCAATCATGACGTCAGTAGCACGCTTGATACCATCAACCAGTGATTCTCTACATCCATAAAGGTTGTCAAATTTTGATTTCGTGACAGAATCATTTACGTTGAATGCTGGGAATGGAAGCTCCCCGTTCTTTTGCATTTCATACAATCTGTGTACACCTGTGGTTGTCTCCTCTGTAACACCATTGATACTCGCCAGTTTGTTGGAATACCAATTTGGATCAACTGCCAGTTTATTTTTGATTGATGCGAATAATGCCTGTTCTTCTTCATTCGACGGATTAGCAATAACAGAAATATCTTTCTCTGCCTTGCTTCCAAGTATCAGTAGTAAGGTGGCATCGCCGCCATCGTCCAGAATCATATTTGCATTCTGCGACTGATCTGCAGATTTCCATTCAAAAATCTGATGTGCATAATCCCAGTACTCTTCAAGAGATTCTCCCTTGTAAGCAAATACCGGAATACCCTGGGCTGCGATCGCAGCAGCAGCGTGATCCTGTGTTGAGTAAATATTACAAGAAGCCCAGCGTACTTCGGCACCCAGCGCAACCAGAGTTTCAATCAACACTGCTGTTTGAATGGTCATGTGCAGAGATCCGGCAATACGTGCTCCGGCTAATGGTTTCTGTTCTGCATATTCTTCACGCACTGCCATCAAACCGGGCATTTCTGTTTCAGCGATTGCAATTTCTTTTCGCCCCCATTCGGCCAAGGCTATATCTGCTATTTTATAATCTGTAAAATTGCTTCCATTTGGATTAAGCACAGCGTTCATAGTCTTTCTCCTATAACATCGAACGAGCGCCGTTTTATTGATATCCACAAGCTGAGCCTCACGGAATAATTTCCGCTGCAGCGCCCCTCAGCGTTGTGAACCAAATAATTAATTAAAATGAAATGAGTTTTTAGATACCTGCTTCAGCACGCAGAAGTTCAGCTTTATCTGTAGCTTCCCAGGAAAATTCAGGTTCTTCGCGTCCAAAATGCCCATATGCAGCTGTTTTGGAATATATCGGACGCAGCAAGTCTAATGTATGGATAATTGCTCGTGGTCGTAAATCAAAGTGCTTTTCAATCAGTTGAATAATTTTACTATCTGGAATTCTTCCGGTTCCAAAGGTATTAACCATCAAAGAAACGGGTTTTGCAACACCAATTGCATAGGCAACCTGCACTTCACACTGACCCGCAAGACCTGCAGCCACAACATTTTTGGCTACATAACGCCCCGCATAAGTCGCAGAACGATCAACTTTCGAAGGATCCTTGCCAGAAAAAGCTCCACCTCCATGGCGCGCCATACCGCCATAAGTATCAACAATAATTTTGCGCCCTGTCAACCCGCAGTCCCCCATTGGACCGCCGACAACAAAACGACCGGTCGGATTGACCAGATATTGGGTTTGATTATTCAGCATTTCTTGTGGCAGAACGGGTTTGATTATTTCCTCAACAACGGCCTCTGTTAGGACATCATGGGAAATATCAGGGCTATGCTGAGTAGAAATAACCACTGTTTCGATATATTTCGGCTTGCCATTCTCATATCTGACAGACACCTGGGATTTTGCATCGGGGCGAAGCCAAGATAATTTTCCGTTTTTTCGCAAAACTGACTGCCGTTCAACCAGTCGATGCGCATAGTAAATGGGCATAGGCATCAGTTGCGGCGTTTCATCACAGGCATAACCAAACATCAAACCCTGGTCACCCGCACCTTGGTCCATCTCCTCTTCTTTTGTTCGATTTACACCTTGTGCAATATCGGGAGACTGCTTATTAAATGCCGTTAAAACCGCACACGTCGTTGAGTCAAACCCTATATCTGAACTGGTATATCCTATATTTCGTACCGTCTCACGTGCAATGACATTATAATCTATTGTTGCATTTGTGGTTATTTCACCTGATAAAACAATTAGTCCGGTGCTGCACAATGTTTCGCAGGCCACTCTAGCATTGACATCCTGTTCTAAAATTGCATCAAGTACAGCATCTGATATCTGATCGGAAACTTTATCCGGATGGCCTTCTGATACCGACTCGGATGTAAAAAGATAATCGCTCATGATCTACCTTATTTTATTTATAAAAGCCTTAAATAATACCAAATTATCCGTATCTTATAAACCCCGAACCTGAATCACAAAGTAGTCATGCCATTTTTTTATCTTTAAAACCAATAGCATTCTACATCTTTTGGTTACCTAGAATTCAGTTTGACACTATCAATATCACATAGAACAAAATTCGATTTCCGGCAGTTCGACAGTCGTTAGCCATACGATATGTAAACTCAGAAATTCCAAGATGCTATGGGAAAAAAACTATGGATACGCTCTAAAATAAATCTTGTTACAGGGATTTTTATTTGAACGTTTCTATTTGAAAAGCTGGCTAAAATTTGTTAGTGGAAGCTTTAACGGCAGAATAGAGGAAAAAATTAGAACTACAAGTGCTGTTTTTATGAAAAATTGAGGAAATCGTTTTGTTATAGCTTTACTGCAATCCAGCTTCAAACAAAAACCTGTCCTCTAGGACCATATAAAGAGATATTTCCAGCTGCGCTTTGCAGTGAAAGATGAGCACGTTGAGCGTGCTGCAATCGGGTAGAAATCACTTTCCCATTTGTCAGGTTTATCTGCTGGGCGGACTTCGCTAGCTCTATCAATTGAAACCAGCTTGCTGTTAACTCTTTTTTTGGCTGCTTTGCCAACCATGACCGCATTCCACTCTTATCGAGTGAACAACCCGAAATTGATAAATATCGCAACCGCTGATCAGACAAACCTTCCAGCTTTTCTACCAGGCGGGCTTTATCAGAAACCAGCATGTCTAGTTCATCTATCCGTCCCTGAATCAACGCATCTTCTTCTTTTTTCAGTATTTCTATAAAATTTTTAACTGTAGAGATCTCATTATCAATAACAGTTGCGAAATCCTCAAGGCTTTGTAAGTCAATCATTAAGAGCGGTCTTCTTTAGTGTTTATCAATTCTTTCACAGTTTCGAGCAAACGGTCCGCAACCACATCGGGATTGACCTTAAAAGTTCCTTCACTAATCGCCGATTTTATCTCCTGGACACGAGACATATCAACTACAGCGTCATTACTGGATATGCGTTCCGACGATTTCAAATTTATCGCCTGTGCGCTGATATGAACAGTATTACTAGTATTTTCAGGGTTAATGCCAGAAGCAGAGGCATTTTCTGGTCGTTTCTTGCCATCTCCCCCTGAAACATTTGATACTGAATGTATAGAATTGTCGATTTTCAATTTGAAATCCTTATCAATTATTTTAGTTAAATGTCTCATCGACAATCTGGGAAAAAACTTTAGCCAGATTTAACAATGATATTGAACGTTTTATTTTCCACTTTCAATAAATTTTGTGAGTACGCATTAGCTTAGATACTAACGTTGAGATAAAGCTAATGCAAGGAAAAACCAAAGTTTATTCTGATTTTGATGCAAACCATCTGAAATCATACGTATATTACAAATGGTTTTTGGTCAATTTTTATAATTGATTCAACTTCTATTCGTAAAGTCCGTTAAATCTCACTACTTTTCGTGTTTTTTTACATCCAAGACGCTTAATTGGCATTTTGTTCATATTTAACAAAAGGAACTAAGATGGACTATTCCACAATAACAATACTGATTGTTTTAAGTCTGTTGTTGGTCTATATGATTTTGATTTATAACAGCCTCGTTCAGCTGAAGCATAATGTCTCCAAGGCCTGGTCCAATATAGACGTATTACTTAAACAACGACACGATGAACTCCCCAAACTTGTTGAGACATGTAAGCAGTATATGGGATACGAGAAAAATGCATTGGAAGCCATTATTAAGGCACGTTCCGCAGTTTCTCATGCGCAACAAGACTCGGACATCAAGGCATTGGGTGTAGCTGAAACACAGTTACGCTTGGGCCTGGGAAATTTATTTGCGCTGGCAGAATCCTATCCAGAACTTAAGGCCAATCAATCGTTTCAGCACTTACAAACCCGTATCACGGGACTTGAACATGATATAGCTGACCGTCGTGAATTTTATAACGAATCCACAAATATCAACAATATACGTATTGAACAGTTTCCTGATGTATTGATTGCAAAAATTTTTGGATTTAAACCATTTGATTTACTGGAGTTTTCCGAGTCCGACAAGGCAGACGTGAACGTAAGCCTGTTATTCCAATGATATCGATTGAAATTGATGCATTATTAAACGAAGACAGCCAGCTTTTTTTGCTGTTTACCCTCACATTAATGGCACTTGTTTGCTTCTGGCTGGTTTTTTATTACCTCAAGCACGCACGACTTATTGAAGACACACCAACTTCAAAAATTCGGTCCGCCGCCCAAGGCTATGTTGAAATTATGGGTACAGTATCAATGGCCAGCAACCACTTGCTTTCTGCACCACTCTCAGGTACTGCGTGCGTGTGGTTTACATATAAAATACAGCAATATCGACGCACAGGTAAAAGCAGTCACTGGTCGACAATAGAAGAAAAAACGAGTACTGAGCAATTTCTTATTAAAGATGATACCGGGACCTGTGTCATTAATCCCGAAGGCGCAGAGGTTCAAACAACTTACTCGCGTACCTGGTATGGACATACAAAAAAACCGGTCCAGGCCAAAAAATCAATAAATTTTTTCAACATCATCATCGGCAAGCGCTATCGGTACATAGAAAAAATTATACAAGCTGACGACATTCTTTATGCGCTCGGTGATTTCAAGACAAATGGCGGGGGGCGTAATGTACCAGGCATCCACCAGATGACCGGCATAGTAATTCGTGAATGGAGACACAATTACAAGCTAATTTTAAAACACTTCGATCGAGATAAAAACGGAGTGATAGACATGACCGAATGGGAAGAAGTAAGAACGGCTGCCCGCCAGGAAGCTGAAAAACGCAGACAGAAGTTAACGCAACTCCCAACTGTTTTTTCACTCGGGAATACAACAAAGAAACAACAACCATTTATTCTATCTACTCTCGGCCAACAAAAACTGGTCAAAAAATATCGGCTGTTTGCAATCCTCAGTCTGATAGGCCTTTCCTTATTCACCGTACTTGCCTTCACACAGACACAGGCTATTCAATTATCAAATATATGATTAATCCAAACTGACAGGAATTTCTGTTTCTTTTTCCGGTTCGTTTGACAGGATCATTATAGCCACTCGCCGATTGCGCATTCTACCCTCGATGGTGTCATTAGTATCTACTGGTCTGTTCTCTCCATAACCAATTGCCGTTAATCGTTGTCCATCCAAACCACTGCCTATAAATAATCGAATAACGCTGCTTGCCCGTGCAGTTGATAATTCCCAATTGGATGGAAAAAATGCATTATGAATTGGCAGATTATCAGTATGCCCTTCAACCTGAATTTCATGATCGTGGTTTTTTAACACTTGCGCCACTGCCTGTAACGTATCAATTGAATCATCGGATAATTGTGCTTCACCGGGAGAAAAAAGTACGCTGGCATTTATTTCTACTGTAATACCCAGATTGCTCTGTGTGACTCTGACTTTCCCATTATCAACCAATGAAGCCAGCACCTTCAGCACATCTTTTGCCATAGACTGCATTACTTCCTGCTTTTTACTGCGCCGAAACTTTTTTTCTTCAATAATCTTAATAAGACTTTCTTGCTGTAACTCTTTTTGTATTAATAAAGGCGTTTGATCCTGCCGTATAGGTTCCGGCTTAACCACTGGATTTTTAAAAGCGTTTACTAATGACCCGCTCAGTACTTTATATTTGCCTTCATTGATGGAAGAAACCGCGTACATGACTACAAAAAAAGCAAATAGCAGGGTTATAAAATCAGCATACGAAACCAGCCAGCGTTCATGATTCTCATGAACTTCTTCATTTGAGTAGAACTTTTTTCTAGCCATATTCACTTATCAATATTAATCAACCGAGAGCCGCAAATTTATTTTTCCACACAATAACTCATCAGGCGATTCTCTATTAATCGCGGATTTTCACCATGTGCTATGCCAACTAATCCGTCGATCAACATTTCACGAAAAACCAACTGCTCATTGATAATGCTTTTCAGTTTGTTCGCTATCGGCAGAAAAAACAAATTTGCCAGGCCTACACCGTAAATTGTGGCGACAAATGCAACAGCAATTCCGCTACCCAAAAGACTGGGTTCAGTCAGATTTTCCATGACATGTATTAAACCAAGAACTGCGCCAAGAATACCGATGGTCGGGGCATAACCACCGGCTGCTTCCCAAATTTTTGCGGACTGACGCTGAAATGAAACTTCAGTTTCAACTTCTATTTCCAGTATTTCACGCAGTTTTTCTGCTTTGCTTCCGTCTGCAAGCAGCAACAATCCTTTTTTTGTCAGGGGATCGGTCGCAGATTCTGCATGCCTTTCAAGGACAAGCAGACCTTCTTTGCGTGAAAGATACGACCAGCCTACAACTTGTTTGATCAGGACCTGGGTGGGTCTTTTCGGCGGAAAAAAAATCCATTTAGCCATTTTGACACCATTAATTAATACTTTTACCGGGCTTTGCAAAAGAACAGCACCAACAGTACCGCCCATAACAATAAAAAAAGCTGCGAACTGCAATAATGCACCCAGATGACCACCTTCGAGCATCTGTCCGCCCATAATTGCCGCTAATGCCAGAGTAATTCCGGCAATACTGCTTACGTCTATCTTCGTTTTATTACTCATCATCTGTCCCGAAACCACCTGTGAATAATATGTTTCAGGCGTTAAAGATTTCTCAGGCGGCTGCGCAAACGTGCTATGGCCTGTGTATGCAGTTGACATACACGTGATTCACTCACCCCCAGAACTTCACCAATTTCACGCAAATTCATCTCCTGCTCATAGTGCATACCCATTACCATTTTCTCGCGTGGCGGCAGATTTTCTATTGCCTGTACCAGCAGCGCTCGCAGATTTTCATCGACCAGTGTTTCCAACGGATTACTCTTATCATCCGCAAGTAGTCGATCCAAAAATGGTTCTTCATCATCCTGCTGGAAATCTTCGTAATATATCAACTGTGCACCACGAGCGCTCTGGAGTGTCGAATGATATTCATCCAGCGATATATTTAATTCATCGGCAAGGTCCTGTTCACTGGGAACACTGCCGTTTCGCTGTTCGAGTGCGTTCACCGCGGCTTCAATTTGTCGCATTTTTTTTCGCACACTGCGCGGCAACCAATCAGCATCACGCAATTCATCCAGAATTGACCCGCGAATCCGTTGCGCGGCATAACTCTCAAACTGTCGTCCGTAAGACCCTTCGTAGCGATTTATTGCATCCAGAAGACCTATCATTCCAGCTTGAATCAGATCATCCACCTGAACGCTGGCCGGAAGTTTAGCCATCATGTGATAAGCAATACGCTTAACCAAAGGTGAAAATTCACCAACAAAATCTTCCTTGCTTTTAATTCCAGTCGCTGTATACATATTTATCAAACCGTTAAATTTGTCATACTCAAATGACTCGTGTGAATGAGGCGCTGCATAAAACTTTCTACCAATCCGTTAAAATAATCTCTACGCGGGGCATACAGAACATTTTCTGCCAGGAGTCTGAAGTTATTGCCGGTCTGTGAATCTGGAAATAAGCTTAAAGCTGGCTTGCACAATCGTCTTGATTGCGATATTTTTTCATCCAATTCAGTAAATCCTGCAAATTCGGGTGATATCCCCAGATACCTTTGAACAATACAAGCAAAGTTTTCAAACACATTCTGCGCTATTAATTTTGTCTCAGCTTTATTGATAAATACCAAAAAGTGACGCTTTGCATATTCCCTGTTCATCATTTTGATTAACGCGTAGGCACCCGTCAGTGAAACTGCTGAGCCTGATATGACAACCATGACCTGCTCTGATGCAAGACTCAATGGCAGCACTTGTGTTTCAGCATTCATGGCTGTATCAATCAAAATGAAATCGATTGGTTCTGTAATCTGACTAAAACACGTGATGAGTCTTTCCTGATCTGCCCTGTTCAGTCCAGTCAAAGCATGTATGCCTCTTTGAGCGGGCAGAACAAATATATTATCCGGTCCCGGAACAATAACCTGTTCCAGCTTTCTGTCTTGCCTTATCACATGCGCAAGATCAAAGCGCGCTTTTAATCCAAGTCTTGTGCAGATATTATGCGGATATGCATTCTCATCAATCAGTAAAATCCGTTTATTTTGTTCAGCTAATGCCGCCGCCAGATTAACGGTTACTTCTGTTCTGCCTACCCCTTTTGCCCCACCTGTAACGGTAATTACCCGTGTCGAGCTGTCTGTTTGCAAAGTAACCAGATTACGCAATCCAGCCGCTTGATCATGTGAAAAATTAGTCATGTTTTGTACCTGCGCACATTTTTTGTTCATGATTATCCATGTTGGTGTTTTTTGACATGACTAACGCAAATTCAGCATCTTGAAGTGTAAATGCCGGATCACTTGGCTTCGCGCTGAAAATCCGATGTAAAAGATATCTCGAATTTGCTGTATGAATATCTTCGGGTACTTTTTGACCATTGGTCACATAATGAAGCACCAGCTTGCGTCTAATTGCCGCATCAAGTACCACACCCAGCCCGGCAGCCTCATCCACCTTTGTTATGATGCATCCAAGAATGCCGAACTTGCGATAAGCTGTAATAATTTCATCGAGTGTTCTGTCGCTTGAGGCCGCGCTTACTACCAGCATTTTGTTAATATTCGTTTCGGAACTGCTTAGGGTTGCAATCTGTTCAGCCAGCATCTGATCACGATGACTCATGCCAACGGTATCTATGAAAACGATATGCTTATTTCTGAGCTCTGATAATGTAAGCTGGAGATCGTCTGCATCTTGAATGTTTCTCACCGAAATACCCAATAATCTGCCATAAATTCGTAGTTGTTCATGACCGCCAATCCGATAGCTATCTGTAGTAAGCAACGCGACTTTTTCTGCACCGTGTCTAATTACACTTTTTGCGGCAAGCTTCGCTACTGTTGTAGTCTTGCCAACCCCCGTGGCGCCGACCAACGCATATACACCACCCTTTTTAATCATTTCATCATCAGATGCCGTATGCAGGTTGAACGTTAAAGCTGAAACCGCGTGTTTCATACTCTGAATATAGTCAAGCCCTTCTGGTAATTTATCTACCAGGCGTCGCGACAATAATGGGCTGAAACCAGCATTTAATAACGCTCGCAACACCTTCATTTTTTCAGGATTACGCTGCGCTTTGTTCCCCCATGCTACAGTTGCAAGCTGATCTTCAAGCGTGCATTTCATCGCATGAATTTCCTTCATCAAGGCCTGAACAAATTCTTCGGACACTATATTTTCTGGTATACCTGCAGCCGTAGTATCCTCTGTTTTTGGCACATCACTTTGTGACAATTGAGCAGGAGAATAAAAATCTGCCTTGATTTCATGCTGTGCTGGCTTGTTTTTTTGCGGTGATTTTGGTTGATCTGTCTGCTGCGCATCAATCAGGCTGGTCATATCAGTATCAGCCAACGCCATTATTTCAACACCAGCATCGGTCTGCCTGTTGGATAAAATAATGGCTTCGGCACCCAGATCCGCCTTGACTTTACGCAGCGCTTCGCGCGATGTAGCAGCTAAATATCGCTTAACTTTCATGATTTACCTCCAATTAAGGAAGTGACTTTAATTTTCCGGGTATCGGGTACCTCCGCATGCGCAAGAACTCTGATCTGCGGCACGGCTCTGCGCAGAAAATGGGAGAGCAGGTTACGGATTGGCCCGGGTACCAATATAACAGCCGGCAGGCCTAGTTTTTCCTGCTGACTAGCGGCAGCAGCAGCTTCTTTTAGCAACATGTCTGCCAGCCCAGGTTCTATCCCGCCACCCTCTTTGCCGCTGGTTTGTACAACCTGCATCAGAATATTTTCCAGCTCATGATGCAAACTAATTACTTGCAGCTCTGTGTTAGCCGGGAAGAACTGTTCGACAATTGCGCGTCCCAGTGCGGCACGTACGTATGCTGTCAGCTGCACGGTATCCTGAGTAGCAGGCGAATGCTCGGTCAATACGTCAATGATGGTGCGCATATCACGAATATGCACATTTTCCATCAGCAAGTTCTGAAGCACTTTCTGTACAGAAGACAACGGCAGCAGTTTTGGAATCAGATCTTCAATTAATTTCGGTGATTTAGCGCTTAGATGATCCAATAGAAGTTGAAGCTCCTGTCGGCCCAGTAATTCGGAAGCATGCGAATGAATTAAGTGATTGATATGCGTTGTTACGACTGTACTGGCATCGACAACGGTGTACCCGTTTGCCTGTGCCTGCTCTCTAAGTGAGGCTTCTATCCAGACTGCGGGAAGGCCAAATGCAGGATCACTTGTTGGTGTACCTGGCAGTGTTATGGTTACCCTTCCCGGATTAATCGCAAGATACATTCCGTTATATGATTCTCCCTGCCCAATTACTGATCCCTTTAAAGTAATCTGATAGGCGTTGGGTCGAAGTTCGAGGTTATCCCGGATATGTACTACAGGCGGCAGAAAGCCTATATCCTGCGCGAATTTTCGGCGTATACCGTTAATCCGCTTGAGCAAATCACCCTGCTGCGCCTTATCGACAAGCGGTATGAGTCGGTAACCCACCTCCAAACCCAGCGTATCAATTGGGGTCACATCATCCCAGCTTGCATCCTGCTGCTCGATTACAGGTACGACAGCAGGCTCCGACTGTTCTGCCTCCTTCTCTTGGGCACTCTTTATCATAAAATATGCACCCAACCCCAGCGTACTTGCCAGTAACAGGAATACAAAATGCGGCATTCCAGGCACAAGACCCATTACCGCAAGAATACTTGCCGTAATCACAAGTACCTGCGGTTGTGTAAACAACTGGCCCAATACTTGTTCGCTTAAATCTTCATCGGTTGTAACACGACTAACCACCAGTCCGGCAGCAGTTGAAATTACCAGTGCCGGAATCTGCGCAACCAGGCCGTCACCAATGGTTAAAAGTGTATAGTTTCGAGCAGCCGTATCCAGGTCCAAATCGTGTTGCAGCATTCCCACGACAAGCCCACCGATAATGGTAATCAGCATGACCATTACGCCTGCAATAGCGTCACCTCTGACAAATTTACTCGCACCATCCATCGAACCAAAAAAATCAGCTTCTTTGGAAATGGCCGACCGGCGATTACGCGCTTCTTCCTCTCCTATCAAACCAGCGTTCAGATCAGCATCAATTGCCATTTGCTTACCAGGCATTGCATCTAATGTAAACCGCGCACTTACTTCAGCAATACGCCCAGCTCCTTTGGTTATCACAACAAAATTGATCACCACCAGAATAATGAAAACAACTAGACCAACAGCGTAATTACCACCGACAAGAAAATGCCCAAAAGCCTCTATAACCTTTCCTGCCGCATCCGGCCCTGTATGTCCATCCAGTAAAACAACACGTGTAGATGCAACATTTAAAGATAAGCGCAACAGTGTCGTTATTAGTAGAACAGTAGGAAATACCGCAAAATCGAGAGGGTTTCTTGTATACAAACTTACCATCAAAACTATAATGGCCAGCGCAATATTGAATGTAAATAAAACATCCAGAATGAATGGCGGTAATGGCAGCACCATCATCCCGAGGATCATGATGATCAATACCGGACCGGCCAGTGCTTTCAGGTTGTTTCCGGTCATTAAACTGGAAAATGTCAAAGTTGTATTCATGATGTTAAGTTACATTAAAATCCGATATGAGCATCGGTAAATAAACACCTAAATCCCATTGCTTATTCATTATTATCAGACGGAAGCACATCCAGCTCTTGCGGCACATTGATTTCTCCAGGCGGCGCAGGTTTGTCGCCACCGAAATTCTGATAACGCTGCAGTTGGAAAATATAAGCCAAAACTTCTGCAACAGCGGCATATAGTTTTTCCGGTATTTCAGCATCCAGTTCTGCGTGGTGATACAACGCACGCGCAAGTGGAGGCGCTTCCAGTATGGGTATATGATGAGCCTCGCCCAATTCACGTATACGCGCAGCAAGTAAATGTACTCCCTTGGCAACAACCTTGGGTGCACGCATCGAATTACTTTTGTAGCGTAATGCAACTGCATAATGAGTCGGATTCGTCACTATAACGTCTGCTTCAGGTACTTCAGACATCATCCTGCGCCGAGCGGCTTCACGCTGCAAGCTTCGAATGCGGCCTTTAACCAGGGGATCTCCTTCGCTCTCCTTGGCCTCTCGCCGGATTTCTTCTTTGGTCATACGTAATTTCTTGGCATGACTCCATAATTGAAAAGGCACATCAATCGCAACAATTAATATCATCGCGCCAGTAATCAGTAAAAAACTCAATACCAGCAACTCACCTGTTCGGTTAACACCTGAAATCACTGGTATCGCAATCAATGACAATACTGAATCTCTGTTACCCCATATCACTAAAGCAGCAACACTGCCTACGACCAGTGTTTTGGCGATTGCTTTCAGTAATTCTGTCAACCCATGGATTGAAAAAATCCTGCCAAACCCTGAAACCGGATTTAAACGCTTGAAATCGGGAATGAGCGCCTTGGAGCTAAACAACCAGCCACTGAGTAGCATGGGTGCGGCAAACGCTGCAACAATCAACAGAATTAACAGGGGGATTAATGACCAGAGACCTTCAATTGATAATTGGCTCAGACGCTTAACTATCAAATCAGCCTGAAAAGCCATATTTCGATCTATTTGCATACCTGCATGCATAATATCCGACAATTGTTCAACCAGTTTTCCACCCATAAAAATCAGGCCGGCGGCGGCTGTCAGCAATAAAACAAACGTGGTTAATTCCTGTGAACGGGCAACTTGCCCTTCCTCCCGCGCCTTCTGTATACGCTGTGGCGTCGCTTCTTCCGTACGTTCTAAATCACTGTCTTCAGCCATTTCTCCTCCAATTACCGCCATTCATATTATGAGCACCTGCCCAAAATTTGATGTGGAGAAAAAACAAGTTTCATCCCGTTATTTTGTTATTGTCGGGATGAAACATTCTGGGAACTAGCTGACAAACGAGTTAGCTCAGTTCATGTCACACTTCAAGTTATTCGAAACCAGGTTCAGAAATTAGAATTTATACAAGCAATTGATCAATAACAGTATTTGACCACAGTTACAGAATTTACCATTGGATAAAAAGCTAATCTCGGATAAACTGTTAGTCTGATACAAGGTTTTTGTCAATCTGGAGGTAAGTCATTGAAAATTTTAGCAGCGATATTATTTCTCATAATTTTGTACAGTCTCGGCTCGGCCTTATATTACATGTACAAAGATACAGGCAATTCGACACGTATGGTTAAATCATTAAGTATTCGCATCGGTGTTTCCTTGCTGTTGTTTATAATCATGATGATTTATACTTACTTTGAGCATATTGCCTGAATAAGCGATCATTGATTCTTAGGTTTTAAGTTAATACATACAATAAAAACCGGTTCCACTCGCCGGCTCTCCGAGAGAATGAGAAAAACCATCCGAAATATGGATGTAGTAGTCGTTGGAGCCGGAGCAGCTGGGATGATGTGTGCCGCTGAAGCAGGTAAACGCGGACGTTCCGTTCTGCTGGTTGACCATGCATCAAGACCAGCCGAAAAAATTCGTATTTCAGGAGGGGGTCGATGTAATTTTACAAACCTGCATACCGGTGCAGACAATTTTCTGTCAAGTAACCCGCATTTCTGTCGTTCGGCGCTTGCACGTTATACACCGCATGACTTTATTGCATTACTGGAAAAACACAATATACGTTACCACGAGAAAAAAAACGGACAGCTTTTTTGTAACAACAGTGCTCAACAGATCATAGAGATGCTCATGCATGAGTGTAATTTTGCCGGAGTCTCCTTTCAATCACCCTCAACAGTGTCAAAGATAGAGTATTCCGGATGCGGTTTCTCCGGTCAAAACAGGCACAAACGGTTTGTTATTCAGACAGAGCGTAATACGCTAGTTGCACATTCTCTGGTCATTGCCACTGGTGGTTTATCACTACCCCAAATTGGTGCGAGTGATTTTGGTTATCAAATAGCCAGACAGTTTGATATTCCAGTTACGCCGTTACGACCCGGACTGGTTGGTCTCACGGTCTCGTCAGACAAGCTCCCCGATTTTCAAAATATGCCGGGTGTAGCTATTGATTCTCGAGTAAGCTGGCAAAATAAGATTTCATTTAGAGAAAATCTTCTGTTAACACACCGTGGATTCAGTGGACCGGCAATTCTGCAAATTTCTTCATATTGGAAACCTGGCACGACAATCAGCATCGACTTACTGCCTCAAAACAGTCTGCAGGAAATTTTTATTACACAGCGACATAGCAAACAACAATTACATAATCTGCTCGCCGATTTCCTGCCGAAACGGTTTGTAAAAATATGGTGTGATTTTGTTCTGGAGCATTTATCACTTTCGCATTTAAAGGATGCGCCTGTCAGTCAGTATAATAATACCGCGTTGTCGCAAATAACCGAACTGATACACAACTGGGAATTTGCTCCAAACGGAACAATGGGTTACAAGAAAGCTGAGGTAACACTAGGAGGCGTTGATACACACGCTCTGTCTTCGAGCACGATGGAAGTCAAACAAATTCCCGGTCTTTATTTTATCGGGGAAGTAGTTGATGTTACAGGACAGTTGGGTGGCTTTAATTTTCAGTGGGCCTGGTCATCGGGTCACGCTGCAGGTCAGGTAGTATGAAACACGCTACTCTGCGCTTGTCTGCTTATGAAGCAATCATACCCTTTTCATAACATACAGGGTCAAATTCAAATACGACAGAAGAATCGTAAATTAATGCTTCATTATTCTTGTCCTTATAATCCACATGACTCAGGAAATGTTTCATGACATTAATACGTGTACGTTTTTTATTATCACTATGCACAATATACCAGGGCGCAAAAACAAAATTAGTTTTGGCAAACATTGCATCTCTGGCCTCAGAATAGGCCTGCCATAGCGCCTGTGCCTTCTCATCAATAGGACTTATCTTCCATTGCTTAAGAGGATCTTCTCGACGTGCGCTGAGCCGTTTTTTCTGTTCTTGTTTTGAAATATCGAGATAGTACTTAAAAAACACCAAATCAGCATGTGTCAATAAATGTTCGAAATTAGCCACTTCATTCATGAATTTCAAATACTCATTTTTTCGACAGAACTTCATTACCTTTTCAACACCAGCCCGGTTATACCAGCTACGGTTAAAAAAAACAATTTCCCCAGAAACTGGCAAATGCGGAACGAAACGTTGAAAATACCATGCACTTTTTTCACGGTCCGATGGCGCGCCTAATGCAACTGTTCGTACTTCTCTTGGACTCAGGTGTTCGCTGAACCGCTTGATGGTTCCATCTTTACCGGCTGCATCTCTGCCCTCAAAAAGCAAACAAACTTTACGGCCATTTTCAATTACGCTTTTGTGAAACTTAACCAGTTCTACCTGTAGTGCATACAGTTCTTGCTTGTATAGTTTCTTATCCACGATATTCAGTACAACATTACGGTTTTTTTACACAATCACCATCAACATAAAACCACCGTTCTTTTTCAAATACAAACCGACTAATTTCGTGCAACCGATAAGCGCGCCCGGCAATTTTGTAACGCGCTATGAATTCTACAAGCGCAAGTTTCGGTGACAGCTGTTTATGTTGTTTGACAGAAAGATTCAACCATTTTTGACGAGAAGTCAATTCTAATGACAAGGGACGTGTTTCAGGATGCCATGTCTCTAACAGATAATCCTTACGATACAAGGTGTATGCCGAATAACGAGAGCGCATTAATTCTTCGGCGTTCTCAGGCACTTGCCCCATGTCTAGATAACGGCCACAACAATTAACATAAACTGTACTGAGACCGCATATGCAGCTGGCGCCCGCTTCTATATTCATGATCCAAACACTCCTTTAAAGAACACAAGGAAAATCATTAACAGTGTCGGAAATGGCTTATATTAAGGGGTATGTATCGTTTGTAATCAGTCGATTAGTTCACACACAATAGAAAAATGTGAAAGCAAGCCACCATTCCGGAACATACCCTCATGAAATCAGTCTTTTTATTGTTTTTAATAGTCAATGTAGTCATGCCATAATAGTACTATTCACATGACGTTTATTGTTGTTTTCTGGCGATTGTAATTATTTACAAACGCATATGATAATCATTGTGAAGGCAGGGGCGAAAACATTCTTACCACCTGTACAATCGATTGATGTTTGAAATAACTAGCAGCCGTATTAAATAAAGCAGATCAACATATTGTTATAAATATCAATTCTCCGTTGTATCCGTCATTTCAACGGTATTTTCCGTTGACCCGGCGTCATTTTCTTCATTTGCAACTGCTTTCATACTCAAACGAAGCCGACCTTTATCATCTGCTTCGAGAACCTTGACACGCACAGACTGACCTTCACTCAGATGATCGGTAACGCTATTTACCCGCTCATTAGCGATCTGGGAAATATGTAATAAACCGTCTTTGCCAGGTAATACACTGACAATTGCCCCGAAATCAAGCAACTTCAATACGGTGCCATCATAAATCCGCCCAACTTCCACTTCTGCTGTCAAATCCTCAATGCGTTTCTTTGCCAGTTCACCATTTTCTGCATTGACACATGCAATAGTGACCTGCCCATCGTCGGTGATGTCGATCGTCGTACCTGTCTCTTCTGTTAATGTTCGAATTACCGCGCCTCCCTTTCCAATCACATCACGAATTTTTTCAGGGTTTATTTTTATTTTTATGATGCGTGGTGCATGGATAGAAATACTGTCGCGTGTCACCGGCATAACTTCTTTCATGATATCGAGTATATGCATACGCCCTTCACGTGCCTGTAACAACGCTGCATGCATAATCTCTTTGGTAATGCCCTGTATTTTGATATCCATTTGTAAAGCGGTAATGCCTTTATCAGTTCCAGCCACCTTGAAATCCATATCTCCAAGATGATCTTCATCGCCTAGAATATCGGTTAACACTGCAAAGCGGTTGCTTTCTTTAATCAAACCCATGGCTATACCCGCAACATGTGCTTTTAATGGCACACCGGCATCCATTAATGCGAGGCAACCACCGCATACCGAGGCCATGGAACTGGAGCCATTAGACTCGGTTATTTCCGAAACAACCCGAAGTGAATAACCAAATTCCTCCTGTGAAGGAAGCACAGGCACCAGCGCGCGTTTCGCCAAACGTCCATGCCCGATTTCTCGCCGCTTTGGAGAACCGACACGCCCGGTCTCACCCGTCGCATACGGGGGCATGTTGTAATGCAGCATAAAACGTTCAGAATAATCACCCTGCAACGAATCTATTTTTTGTTCATCACGCGCCGTGCCAAGTGTAGCCACTGCCAATGACTGCGTTTCGCCGCGGGTAAAAAGCGCCGAACCATGCGTTCGCGGCAAAACACCGCTGCGAATGGTGATGGGCCTGACTGTTCGTGTACCGCGACCGTCAATTCGGGGCTCACCATCCAGGATTTGATTACGCACAATACTTGATTCAAGCGCAAAAAAAGCCTGCTCAAAAGCACTTTGTTCCGGTCCATCCTCATTTCCAACGCCAAGCGTTTCTATGCTTTTCTGACGTATGGATGCAATTGCTTCCGTCCGCGCCTGCTTCTGCCTGATTTGAAAAGCTTCTCGTAACGCAACTTCGGCGATTTCTGAAACCATTTTTTGCAAAGCCGTATCTTTTTCTGATGGGGTCCAGTCCCAGGCGGTAACGCCGGCCTCATCTGCCAGTTCATTAATTGCATCTATCACTGCCTGCATCTGTTCATGACCGTATACAACGGCGCCCAGCATGATATCTTCAGACAACTCCATGGCTTCGGACTCGACCATTAACACAGCGCGTTGAGTTCCGGCAACAACGAGATTCAACTGAGTATCTTTCAATTCGGCCGTTGTCGGGTTTAAAACATATTTATCATTAATATAGCCAACACGCGCGGCGCCAATGGGTCCGTCAAACGGAATTCCTGACAGAACCAGCGCCGCAGATGTTCCGATGATTGCAGGAATATCGGCATCTACGTCTTCGTTGGATGACAAAACGGTAGCCACGACCTGCACCTCGTTATAAAAACCCTCGGGGAAAAGCGGTCGTATCGGACGATCAATAAGACGAGAGGTCAATGTTTCTTTTTCTGATGGGCGGCCTTCCCGCTTAAAAAAACTACCAGGAATCCTCCCAGCAGCATAAAATTTTTCCTGATAATCAACTGTCAGCGGGAAAAAATCCTGCCCCGGGCTTACTTGTTTTGCACCTACAACTGTCACAAGTACAACAGTATCATCCATAGACACCATCACCGCACCGTGTGCCTGCCTGGCGATTTCACCTGTTTCCAGAGTGAGCTGGTGTCGTCCGTATGTAATACTTTTCTTAATCGATTTCAATTAACAGTCCTTTTGTAAATTCGACGCTGACAGAGATGGGCGTATTCAGGTTACGCGTCATCCCAAGCGAGTGGTTATTATTCTGGTGTATCTATTTTCGTAGGCCAAGGCGATCAATCAGCGTTTTGTAAGTGTTAATATTCTGGCGTTTAAGATAATCAAGCAATTTACGTCGACGACCAACCATACGCAGTAAGCCGCGTCGCGAATGATGATCTTTGACATGTATTTTAAAATGGTCGATTAAATCGTTGATGCGCGCGGTTAACAGCGCTACCTGTACTTCCGGCGATCCGGTATCACCTTCTCCTCTTTGAAAATCCCGCATAACACGCGTTTTTTGATCAGTCGTTACTGACATACATTTCTCCAGTTAAAACAAATGTAAAAATTTTGTAAAAATCGTGAATTTTACTCCTTAATATGAACCTTGTCCAAAACAGATCAACATTCGGATTGCCTGCAGTTTTTATTTAAAATTCTGCTAGCAGCATGAATCGGATGACAAGGCTTTAATAATTCATTTTTACTTCTTCAATTTTCCCGGCCTATACTTAGTGCACATAAAAATGATTAACGGTAGACAGAGCTGTAGATTCCAGTGCTAACCTGTTTGCGTCTCCCCAGCCAAAACCTGAGTTTCCTCTTCATCATTTCCGGAAGGGTTGGTAAACTGGTCATTCAGCTCCTGTATATAATCATTCGATTCATCAACAATTTCATCAATCGTACGCTCCGTGACTTCATTCCACCCGGCTGGTTTTTTGAAAAGCATTGACCGGTAAGCAGCTGTACTTTTACTAAAGGCACCGATATATTGTTTACATGCCTCGTGATCATTTCCCATATCCTCAGCAAGTTTCTTTTTGATCCTGTCAGCTACACGCTTACGCACTGTAAAGTGAACAATAATCAGAACAAGCAACCCTGCAAGCAATGTGGCTTCCGAAAAAGATTCAGTTCCGGGCACCAATGTACCCAATAAACCCCAGGAATCAGACAAATGCAGGCCGACGCCGACAATCAGGGCAAGCGCTGAAATGATAATGCCATCGAACAGTAGCACTTTATTCTTCCATTCAGTGAGCATTTCTGTCAGTTTCACGACAATTTGATTCTTAATCGACTTTGCTGTCTGCTCGAGTTTGCCAACAATACGGTACGAGCGTTCCACTTCAATTTGCTGCATGCGTGTATAGATATCCTTTAAATCTTCCTCCCGTTTTTTTTCAAACCGTTCCTTTACCCTGGGATCGCTGATCGGCACCGCCACATCCGGATTGTAGATTCGATAAAAACGGCCTGCTATCAATCCGACTTCAGCAAGTGATCGCTGCCAAGCAGATACCACTTCTTCGGGATTATCTTCCTGAGCAGTTACATCCATTTGATTGAGAATATAGAGAAATTTGTTGGCGTCAGCACGGTTAACACTCGCCGATACCAAATAAGCAAGCGTATCCTGCATCGCTTTCGGTTCTGGATGACGTGCATCAAAGAATACCAATACCAGATCGGAAAGATTGATTATATGCTGAGTTAGGCGCAGCGTTGAAGCACGCTGACTATCAGCGTCAAAACCCGGAGAATCAATCAGAATCTTTCCACGAATATTTTCCGATGGACAGGTTTTCAATTGGAGGTAGGCGTCGATTCTTTCCTGTCCTGCTTCAGAAATTTCTTCAATACTTTTACTAATATGAAAAAAAGGGAAACGCGGGTCCGCATCAAGCGCTACTCCCGGTAATGTTTTTGCTTCGTTATGACGGCTGTAACATATGACGGTAAACTTGTCATCGACTGCCTGGTTACCCGTTCGTTGCAATTTCATGCCCAAATGTGAATTGATGAACGTTGATTTACCTGCCGAAAATGTACCCAGAACGGCGATCATTGGCCACCAGGTTACACAAGTAGCAAAAGATTCATCTCGGTTTAACAATCCCATGCTATAAGCAATATAATCCATTTTCCGAAAACTTTTAACGGCCTTGGCAAGCACCGGATTATCCGGGTGCTCATCAGCCAAGTGTTTTTCCAGGCTGTTGAGAAGTTTGTTTATTTGAGTTGAACTATATGACATATAAGCCCCTTTTCTTTTTTATAAAAGGCATCACGCTAAAGATACCCACAAAAAATCGCAAATAAAATTTTCTTGACTGACATTACCGAATGAATAGCATGTATCTGTACATTTGAATTATCTGGCATTTTCACATTCTCTATTAGAGTGAAAAAAACCATGTACGCATGAAGATCGGATAATTGCTGTTTCATATTCGAAACAACACAACTTAAGTAAGTAAAATTTCAGTAAAATTCAAGAACCAAGCGATGCGATTCTACCAAGAACAAGCTTGGCTTACCAGCAATTGGTCACGCTGAAAATTTGCTGTTGTGAAAATGCCCATTCTTTGTTAACAATCCATATTTTTAACCTACTATTTATTCCCTATTAAACAAAGAAACAATTGCGGTGCACTTGTCACGATTTAATGATCGCAAAAACCCCTGACAGATTATACAAGGCAAACCATGAGTAATGATCAAAATAATAATACACAGCATCAGGAACGCTCAGCTCACGTCGGGCGTTATGTATTAATTGGTGCACTGACAGTCGCACCACTCTGGATAACCTGGCTGGTTTTTGAATTTGTCTTGAAAATGCTGGCCCAGATGGGTGAACCCTTGCTGAGAGGACTTGCACGCGCTGTTCGTCCGCATTCGGATACAATTGCCAACTGGTTGCTTGACTCCAGTTTTCAGCAAGGGGTTGCCGCACTGTTAACCATTGCCGGACTGTACGGAATCGGGCTGCTCGCTTCGTTTGTAATCGGGAAAAAGGTGATTGATCTTTACGAGGATATTCTTGCCCGACTGCCGTTGGTTCAAACTATCTATGGCGCCACCAAACGTTTCCTCAATACATTGAGCAAGCCACCCGTCACGGGGCGCAGAGTCGTTCTGATTAACTTTCCATCTTCGGAAATGAAGGCTATCGGGTTTATCACTAAAGTGCTGCACGACACAGAAACCGGCGAAAAACTCGCAGCAGTTTATGTGCCCACCTCACCCAACCCGACTTCAGGCTACATAGAAATTGTACCGATTAAGAATATTATTATGACCGACTGGAGTACTGAAGAAGCTATGACATTTGTTGTTACCGGTGGAACAAATTCTCCGGAGAAAATACACTTTTCGAGTCCGGACAATATCACAAGAGATATGCACAAAGGATCAGACTGATTCGTGGCATCTACATCTACTGTAATCCCTGACAAATTGCTTCAGAAAATGTTATTTTCAGCCGTTATCAATAAAACTTCTAAACCCTGATAGAATTGTGGATTGAAAAAAACAAACTATCCCAAAAGTATCCCTCAGACTGACCCAACTGGAAAACAACAGGAACAATGGATACAAATTTAAAATGGCTTGATCTTGATTCATTCGATACCGATGATCGCCAGAAAATAACAAATTCGATTAGCCATTTTATTAAAAACCATCCAGATGCCGGTATGGACCATAATCTTGACTGGTTGACGACAAAATGCGGCCCTGGAAAATCTGTAAAAGTCTTTGTCAATCTCGCACAAGATGGTTCGATAAATGGCTATGCGCCTTTTTTTATACACCCGTCTGCCTTAAGCTTCAGTCTGTTTGGCATCGCGTTATTTGACTATCGTGTTAATCGCTATGCTATTACGGCGCAACCGCTACTGGCTAATAACCAGTCGTCACCAGAGACTTTATTCGAAAGCCTTTTTTGTGAAATGCACAGGATTTTGAATTCCCGCGATGTTTTGTTCGGTCTCGGCGTTGCACTCGAGTCCAGTTTCGGGCGATTTATGATCGACAATAAAGCACTTTCAAAGAAATATCTGGTGCTGCCATATGGCGATGCGTATCAAAGACGGACAATTCGACTACCGGAAGATCTCGAAAAGTATATTAGTGGCCTTGGTTACAGTACACGTTATGAGGTACGTCGCGCGATAAGAAAATTGAATAAACAGGCCACCGTTGCATATCGTGTTTATACGCGGCCTGAAGATGTAGCGGAGCTGGTACGATTACTACATTCGATTTCGGTCAAAACCTACCAGCATCAGTTGCTTAATCTGGGAATTTCAGAGGATGAAGAGACATATCGCAATTTGTCTTTTGCAGCTGAGAAAGGTTGGCTAAGAAGTCTGATACTTTTCTGCGACGATAAGCCAGTCGCATTTGAGCATGGTTTTTTTTATCATAATGTCTATTATCTGACCCACATGGGATATGATCCAGACTGGTCAAAATCGTCTGTAGGAACAATCGCCCATATCTATACAGTCGAACACTTGATTCAAAGAGGCGCCATACAATTTGATTTTTTGTATGGCGACAATGGCAGTAAAAAAAGATTAAGTAACGAAAGCCATCAAGAGCAAAACTTTTACCTTGTTCCGCGTGTATTTCCGTTATCTACAATCGCGTATGCATTACGATTATTCAATACAACGACAGGCCGAGTTGGTCAATTTCTGGAAAAATACGGTATCAAATCCAAGCTGCGACGCTTCCTTCGACGAAAAACGACACAATCCTAAATTTTATTGATAAGTGAATATGTCAATCCCACCAGCAACCTGGAAAAAACAAGCACAGGATAATTCAAGAAATAATGCTAGCGCTGCTGATAACTCTGAGTTAGAGATATCACTTGAACAGGATCAACGCTGGCTGGCATCACTCGTCCATGGAGACGACAAGTATCTGGACCAATTCGTACTTGAGCAGCGTGGCAAACCGGTAGGCTGGGCTACTTTCTTTGTTCATCCGTCTGCGCTGCGCGTAACCCTGAATGGCTGGACACTTTATTCACACCGAATCCGTCGCTATACTTTATTTGCCCCGCCTTTGCTGGACAACCGCGCCGAACCGGATCAGTTACAAAATCTGCAGAATTTGTTTATGTTGGTACATAGCCAGCTTGGCAAGAATGAAGCAATCTTTTTGCAATCTGTCACCGATGGTTCAGCGTTGGCACAACTGTTAACAGAAAATTCACCACTACGTGAACAGTTTCATATTTTTGAATACGGTAAGCGTTACACGCACCGCTTTATCGATTTTACCGGAGATTACGACCAGTATTTAAAACAGTTGGGATCAAGTACGCGCAATGATCTAAAGCGAACGCGCAAACGTTTTTTAGCTGCTGTCAATAGTCATCAAACCGTTTGTTACCGCTCCGCCGATCAAATTAATGATTTTCTGGATGCAGCCATGGCTATATCGCCACGCACATACCAGTACACACGACTAGGAGGTGGGCTACGGAACCGACAGCAATTGGCAAGACAGTACGGCATCACAGCCAGACATGGATGGTTTCGCAGCTACGTTCTTTTTGCTGATCAACAACCCATTGCATTTCAGGTTGGCCATTTATACAACGGTTGTTACCATGCTCAGGAAATCGGTTATGATCCTGTCTGGGCAAAGTTGCAGGTGGGTATTTTTCTTCACACAGAGATTCTGCCTGATCTGATCGACTCAGATGAAAAGGTGAAACGATTCGATTTTGGCAATGACGACAGCCTGCATAAAAAAAGACTTAGCACGACAGCGATAATTCAAAGCTATGTATACCTCGTCCCGCGAAATGGACGAAATAACCTGACTGTCAAAATAATGCGTACTTTCGACCAAATTTCGGAGACCATTGGACGGCTGCTTGAGAAATATAATTTGCGAAAATATGCTGACAAATTATTGTGCAGCAAAAACTGAACACAAACCAAAGCGCATAACGATTTCAGCATTTGCTACCGCATGCCGGAATCGGAATATCCGTGGAAGTTGACATGATCAATCGCGATGCTCTAATTCAGTTTTTCGATTTTCTCGGTCTAAAAAGACCGCTCGGATGGATATACTTCCGGCTTCAGACATTCGGGTTACCCAAAATAGCACCCTGTATTATTCGTATTCTGCCACATGATAACAATGCTTACACACAAGGACTTGTCTTTCATCAAGGCCAGCTTTATGAGAGTACCGGCCCCACGAATGCATCACGGCTGCGCCATCTTGATTATCGCAATGGCGCTGTTCAGCATGAGATCAAGGTTGACCAGGAATGGTGCGAAGGTATTGCCATCCTGAACAATCAACTGGTCCAGTTGACATATACATCCGGTAAAACGCTGAATTACGACATCAATACGCTGGAAAGACTGGATAACCGGTTTAGCTATGAGGGTGAAGGCTGGGGACTCGCCGGTTGCGATGGCGGTTTAGTAATGAGCAACGGGAGTAATGAACTGGCTTTTAGAAATGAACAGTTTACTGTTACATCCATTTTGCCAGTTACCATGAACGGTCGACCACTCAATTGTATAAACGATCTGGAGTGTGTTTGCGACAAAATCTATGCAAATGTTCAATTTCATAATCATATTTATGAAATCGACCGTTCCACGGGCAAAGTGCAGCGGGTAATTGATTGCCGGGCAATTATTTCCCGCTCGGGCAGGCGCAATTTCAAGGACATGCTCAACGGTATTGCATACTTTCCGGATACCGGAACTTTCTACGTTACCGGCAAGAACTGGCCGACATTATTTGAGATTCGTATTCCTCAATGAAGAAAGACCATCACAACACCCCGACCATAACCAAACGGACTATTAAGTATTTTATAGTGTGCGGTTCTTCAATACAGTACGGAATTAACCATGCGCTTTATAATTGCACACATGTTCCAGTAATCCGAGACTGGCTTCTTCAATCATGTCAAGCACCGTTTCGAATCCCTGATCTCCACCAAAATATGGATCAGGTACTTCATGATTGCTATAGACGCCCTTACTGTAATGCATCATTAATTCAAGCTTGTGACTGAATCGGTCCGGACAGCGCTGTTGTAAAATCGATAGATTCTCATGGTCCATTGCCAGAATATAATCGAATTTAGCAAAATCGTCAGGGTGAACTTTACGTGCCCGCAAATCATTCATTTGATAACCGCGCCTCATCGCCGCACCTTGAGCACGGCGATCCGGTGGGTTACCGACATGATAGGCATGTGTTCCAGCGGAGTCGACTGAAAACGCGTGTTCCAGATTGGCCTTTTTCACCGTATGTCTGAACACGGCATCCGCGGTGGGAGAACGGCAAATATTCCCCATGCAGACGAAAAGTACTTTAATTTGACTTTGGGATTCTGGTTTCATAGACAAAAATGACAAAATAAATAAAGGTAATTTACGTACACGATATTATACAGTGTTAATTCCAATCCGAGCATACCCAGCCAGACCTTAAGCAATGTTACAGTCCAATGCCGGCATAACTCAAAAAATTAGGTGCAAAATTTTCAGTTTCGTAGATTTCGGACTGGGAAATAGCATTTGTAATCACCGCCGATCGCCAGGCCATCAGGCTGGTCTGAGGCTCAAATATCCCGTGTTCGTAACGACTGAAATTCTGAACAAAAATTCTGTTTCGTACGTGGCCATCCCATTGCACAGAGAAATCCCGATTAACACAAAAGCAGTCGTTTTGATCGAAGCGAATAAGATGTTTTATAGCCTCGACAAATGCAGGAATACTGTTTTTAAAGCCTGTGCACAAAATAACGATATCTGCGTCAAGACACTCATTTTTCAGTGTAAAATAATTAAAAAGATAAATTTGATAACAATTGTCGGCATGACTGATGCCTTCCATCCTTCGGTAAGGAAGAATCCTGAATTGAACCGTCGACTGATCGACATTCTGTGCATAATAAAGCTCGTTATAAAGGCTTTGCAAATAGGTCGGCGTATTTCCATCACTGGTTAACTTCTGATAGTCAACAATTTTTTTCTTCAACTGAGCGTCAACTGCAAAAAATTCCTTAGCATAATTGGGACTGAAATACTCGTTGACAAAAGCTGATTCATCGAGCGGTTCCAGGTTCGGTCTACTGGAAACAAGCGACACCGAATTTGCACACCCCCACTTTCCTTTTATTACATTCCTGAAGATTTCCACACCCGTCTGGCCACCGCCAATGATAACAACACGCTTGTCTCGCACATCAATCTGCTGCAGAAAGGAAGATTTTGCGTGAAAACAGGTGTTACTGATATAGGGTTCTGCGCAGGCTGGTATTCTGGGGCTGATACCCGTGCCCAAACAGATATTTTTGGCCTTAAATTGCTTTGTATGATTGCCGATGGTGAATAACCGACCATCATAGCTTAAACTGTCAACTTTGAAATTAAACGACAGTTTTTTTGGCATCTGTCGGACCACCCACTGACAATACAATTCAAATTCTTTTCTGGTAACCACCTGTCGATTGGTATTCATAAATGCATGGAACAGCCCGTTTTGCACAAGATAATTTAAAAATGAGTATGGGCTTGTGGGATCGACACCTGTAACCAGATCCTTCAGAAACGCCGTCTGCATATCAGAATCCGGAAACAATATTTCCGAGTGCCATTGGAACATTGGCTTTTCATCAAAAAATCGCGTTCTTAATGTATGATTTTTTTCCGAGACTGCTGCCAGACTCAAATTAAAGGGGCCAATTCCGATTCCGATCAGATCAAGTACATTATCCATAAGCGCTTTCTCTATTCACCAGGGGATTTTCAAGCGGGCTGCCCAATAGCGGTTTGGGCCGCTGAACAGAATCTTGATACCCGATTTCAAAACGAACCTTATTTAACAGAACTCTCTGTAAACTCGGTGTCAGCAAGCTGGGTACCCCTGCTTGCGTTGGATAGTTTTTCTCGTACTCAGCAATAACTGAACCCAGCAACTGATAAAACTGCGCCTCCTTAAAACGGTGTGAAATATAAAGCGACTGAGAAATGAATCTCAGTACTGAAACAAAATGACCGGTAATCAGATCGTAAATAATATGTCCTGAAGGCAGATAATCCAGTCTGTTCAATACTTTCTCAGAAAATTTCTCTCGCGTTACCGGCGGCAGATTTTGATTTAACCGTAGATCACCCTGAAAATCCTTGATGATTAAACCTGAAGGCGTATTGTTCTTGAGTTTTAACAGTGTATTCTGCCCGTGCGCAACCAGGCCGATGCCATATCGGGATTGAAGGTGGTACAGCGGAAGCACAACTTTACTAAAATACTGCTTTAACCATTGCTCAACAGACAGTTTCGATTTTTCGATCAACAGGCCTATTAAAGACTTGCAATTCTGATCCAGAAATGACAATGACCCGGTCATGAGGCATCTTTCATCACTGCCCAGTTTTGAAGAGCTGGGCTCACGCCAGACTGCTCCCAGAAATTCCTTATACCGATATGGCGCACTTTTTATATCAATATAATCTGATGGCACGTAACTAAAAGCGGCAACATCCTTTAAACAATCAGTATTGGCCGACACAAAAACCGCATCCTGCCTGAGGATGGATTCTATCCCTTCTGAAATTTCCGAGGCGATTGAGATATACCGCACGGGAATACCGCGTACACATGAAGTATTTAGAATCGAAATCGGCAGTTTGATGTCCAAAGCCAGCCTGTTCTGGCAGTTTGAGAAAGTTCTTATCGATACATGCGGTTTATAGCGATCACCTGCCCTGTCCAGTAAAACAATATTTTTACAATTAATATCTTTTTGAAAAAAAAGCTGTATTTTATGCTCCCACTGCCATACATGCACCGGCACAATATAATAGGAATGATAATCAATATTATTTTTCTTACATAAAAATTGTAAATAATTAATCTCGCTTTCAGCCAGATCGGCAGTAATAATATTCTCGAATGATTTATTTTGCTGACAGTTTATAGTCAGCAGACTCTTCATGATTGCAACCCGAAGAAATTGAGTTTCCCGAGCATTCTCCGGCGCGAATGCTGACAAATCACATGGTGTCCAGCCGATTCTACCTTTGTTCAAGATAAGTTTGGGATGGCCATTGAGTCGTGATTCAATGCCAAGAGAATCCATTTGATAAAGCGCATTTACTGAAACAGATTTTTGCAGCATAATTTGATCGCTGTACAGCGTGTGCTGCATTTCCTCTATAAAATTCGCCAGCGTGATATCGCTCATTTTTGTCAGATACTGCGTCTCTTTAAAAAACAGTGCGGCATCCGGCTTTCGCCCGTCGCATCGCCTTAACGTATCCGGCTTGACAACCAGGTCGCCCCATATTCCCTTGAATGCGTGAAAGCGATAAATGACTTCACCGTTTATGTCTAAGGTAAATGTGTTCTCATTAGCTTGCTTTACCACATCTGACAGAATTTCTTCATAAAACAGCTCGCTGATTGCCTTGGCAATAAGGTTTCTGTTCGCGATTTCCCAGGTCATAAGTGCCTGCCGGCAAACAGCCTTTCCCGTGTGCACTCCAGAAGAACAGCACGTTTATGTGGAAAATCAAATACTTTAATTCTCCTCCAGACCGGAAAGGAATCAACATATTGCAGAACCTTCTGATTATCCCACCGAGGCTCAGCCATAACCTTTAACGTTCTCGGATCGTCAAGAAAGAGATAGTGCACCACGCATTTCAACACGGCATCAGTATTCTTTATGCCCAGGAATTTCCGATTACCTATCAGAAAATGAAACCCCCTATCGTAATCATCACAGTCATAATAAGGACCCAGTCTGTCTTCCTTTACCCAATAAAATTCAAAATATCCAGCCGGTTCACTGTCAATTTCCATGATTACAGGTATCAGATGCGGATCGCCCAGATTCTTCTCAATATATTCCCGGTGATGATCAATGCTGCCTTCAAGCTCCCAGTAAACCGATACACGCTTACTATTGTGCCATTGTGAAAAAACAGTTAAATCCTTGTCCGGATCGATTACCCTGAACGTAATTGTTTTGTCGATCTCATAGATATATCGCTCGTACAGCAGTGTGTTTTTTTCCGGGTTATACCGCAAAGGATGCGAAACATTATTGGTTCTCACCCAGGCTACAGGATATAGTGCGCGTTCGCTCGATTTGATCCAGAAAGGCGAAAATTGAAAAAATTCGCTGCGGCTGATTTTCATCACGCGATCCTGAAGCTGTATATCAATATGCTGAACACCTGGTTTGAAATGTTCTTTTAACCATATTTCCTGATCCAGGAAAAGATTTCTCAACACCAAGTTCGGTTTATGCATAACAAATATTTTTGGAAAATTTGTACAATGGATTCTCGATTTCGTTATAAATGGCCAGAGGATTTTTTTCTGTATTTTCATTCACCCCATTCAAGCTGCAATAGAAATTTCCTTTTTGTTTTAAGGTGCTTGAATACAGCAAATAATCAACAAATGAACCGTCTAACAGATTGCCATTCTTTTTCTCTGTAAGATATTGAAAAAGCATGTCCAAAAGCTTTGCTTCAGTACAGATACATTGTGTCGCAAGCGCATTGATCAAACTGAAGGTCGAATTGATAACAAGATAATATCCCAGCAGCGCGTGCGTCATAGAATCATCCAGAACGTTGCCATTGTGCAGATCGAGCGTCGAAACCTCAGTTTTCATTTTTTCATAGCCGAGCCGGGTATAACCTGTACCCTGGCAGTCCCTGAAAATTACGCCGCAGGGATAACTGTCAATTAATTGAACGATAATATTCTGCTGATGTGCGCCAAAAAGGATGCCATGATTGGCATGAGCCATGATGAACGGATTCAGCACATTATCCAGATACAGGGAAAACCATTTGACTGCCTTAATATTACGTGATGCCAAAAAACCGTTGCCAGTATAAGGATTTGGCTGGGTTATCGTCGAAAGGACGATAGACTCGTTCTCCGCTGGCTTAATGAAAGGATTCTCCCTGATAAGGACAATGGTTTCCAGAATAACTGGTTGTGGTGTATGCTTGATTGCCAGAAATGAGGGTTCATTCATAATCGAAAAGTTTTTATTTGCAGCGAGAAACTGTCGGCCGTTGTCAGAATTCATTACTTCGTGAACCTGCACCCCCCTGACAACTTCGGCAGCCTGTAAATGCCTGATCGAATTTGTAATCCTCAGAGAAAGCGAAAACTTGAGCATATAATCACTATCTTCGCAGTAAATAGATCGCAGAGAACTCGTTGCTTTCCATTGCAGTTTCCCCGCCTTGTTAATCGGTATCAAATCTCCACTGCTTATAAGATGATTGATTTTGCCACTTTTTTTCAGCGTCTCGAATTGCCAGGGATGAAACGGAAAGGGCAGGTATTCACTGTCAACGGTACCTTCCTGGTCACGTTTATAAAGATCTGAAAACCAGTCGATATCTTCAAAATATTTCGAATGATTCTGAAAAAAACAGGATTGCTTGAGTAATCCCCATCTGAGAGAAAATGCATTGCCGAATTCGGGAGCATACAATCGGTTGTCACGCTTGCTGAATTCTGATTTGCTTTTTGGGCAAGGATGAACATTGTGCCCCAGCAACAGAGCCTGCTCGGCGTCTATAAAAGACAGTTCCGGCTTTCGGTTAAGCGCATCAAAATCAGACCGTCTGTATTTCAGGATTTCAACCAGATTCCGGCAGCTTTCCATGATTCTTGAACACAGCGCAAGCATACCGGCATCTTGCGCATCATTGGCTAATATCTGAAAAAGCTCCTGAACGAACACTTCAAAACTAATAAATTCTTTTTGAGTACCGGTTGTCCTGTAGAACGTATTTTTAAAGGCATGACAGCCGACTCCGGAATAATTTTCCAATACAATACTTATCGCGTTGTGCTCAGTGCTGAAAACAATTTCATTGTCATTAATCTCGAATTTTCTCCATTCCCTTAAAAGAGAATTTATCAGCGCTGTTGCTGCAAACTTCTCAGCAAGCTGTTCTGGATTTGAAATATGTTGGACCATCATTGATTTACAGTCATTCAGATGCAAAGCAAGGCTTTAAAGCACCGATCGCTCTTTCAATAAATTTTAATAATAAGATAAAGAGCCAATATTGTAAATACTAATCATTCTTATTAGTGTTATTATTATGTTTAATATTAAATTGGCTTCTCTATATTATTTAGACATCTACATTTATGTACCCAAAAAAAATCGGCATCGATCCGTCTGTGAGGTTCGCTTTTCCTGTTGCAATTACAGGTGCAACCCAGAGCCTGCTGGTAATCACATTACCGATAATCACAGCATTAACTGGATTGAAGATCAGCCTGATAAGCCCTGTTATGGGACTGGCAGCACTTGCCTTTCTGGTCGGCGGTTACTACTTGCCGCGACGAGCCGTCCCCGGACGACGTCGTCGGCTTCTAAAACAGCTCTTGATTGCGGCAACCGCCAGTCAAATTTTATTTGTCCTCACCTTATACGCTGGCACTGTGGAAATAGTCGGCGCTATTACTCTGGCGTCCCTGCTGTTCATTACGCGTTTTTGCTATGGACTGACTGTTTCAGGCATCTATCCCATCGTTCAGGCCTGGATGGTCAACGAATGCGTAAATAGTGAGCGCTCCCGGCATCGAATACTGACATACCTGAGCGCAACCGTAAGCGTTGCCCGAATTGTCGTACCGCTGCTGGCAGCTTGTCTGGCCATATTTCAACCTGTAGCAGTACTGGCATTACTGATTGGACTACCGCTTTTAGCGCTTCTGGTATTACCTGAAGAGACCACCCGATATAAAAATGATACTGAAATTTCGCTGACACTGCCGACTGCACGCTGGCCCCAAACCGCCATTGCTATACCTACCCTGCTGATACACATGAGCCTGGGACTTTCGGAGTTCATTATCGGTCCTTATCTTGCCTTTGAATGGAATATTTCACTGAACAGCACGCTGACTTATACTGCGCTACTCCTTGCAGTCATTGCCGTCTGCATGGCACTGGCACAACTGGCAAGTCTGCATTTTCGTCCCAGACCCGAGCGGGTTCTTGTATGGTCACCATCCGGTATGGCCTGCGGTGCAGCACTTGCGGCCATTTATCCGGCCGCTCTGCCTGCCGGATTGATATTAATCGCTGTTTCACTTGCATTGCTGTTACCGGCCTCAGCTGCCGGTGCAGTCATTAACCGTGCCCCCCAGGTGCAAGCGCATGCAAGCTCAGATTTGTACACAGCACGGATTCTTGGACATCTTCTGGGCATCGCCTTTGCCGGTCCGCTGTTTGAAATCGCCCCGGGCCTGCCGCTGTTTGTTGCTGCAGCAATTGCACTGATGGCAATACCAGCCGGCGCTGAACTGCGGTATACGCTGATCAAGCATCACTGAATCAGCGCAAAGAACAATCTGTGGCTGCAGACGAATGCAATCGTCTGCAATTCTAAAATCGAATAGAGTGATTCAACCCACATTATTTAGCAAGGAAATTGGATCGTGACTTGACTACCGGGTCTCCATAAAAAAACCCGGCGCAATCTTGCGCGCCGGGTTTTTTTATGGTAAAAAACTATGCAGTAACTGTAAAGAAATCTACAAGGTTTGCCGTGACATCGTCAACTGACACACCTACCAGATCAATGGTGCTTCCCGCACCCAGATCAACGATAGTTCCATAAGGGGCTTCGCCGCCCGCTTCACCATAGCCCGTCAAGTTTGCAGCCAGATCTTCCGCCGTTGCGATACCGGTACCGTTAATATCGGCCACGATCATAAGCTGGTCCGAATCAGCGTTAAATCTTTGCACGGTATCGTTGCCGTCGTTGCCTCTGTAAAAGATCTCGTTAGTCCTGTCATTGTTGGAATTGGATCCAGAGCCATAAATCAGGTCGTCACCTTCCTGACCGTACAACTGATTGTCGCCTGAGCCACCAGAAATCCAGTCGTTTCCGGCATTTCCCAAAATCACATCATTTTCCTCACCGCCAAAAATCACATCAGTGTCGTCGCCGCCAATGATAAGATCACCACCGAGTGAGCCATAGAGAGCATTGATGCCGGTTACACCATAAAGCGTATCGTTATCTTCATTACCGAAAAGCTGATCGTTACCTGTCGCACCCCACAGCAAATCATCGCCTGTACCGCCTTCAATCCAGTCATTACCGCTGCCGCCGTAAAGCAGATCATTACCTGCTTCACCGAACAACAAATCGTTACCACCTTCAGCGTAGGCCACATCATCACCGTCACCCAGATAAGCCACGTCATTGGAATATCCCAGTCTTACGCCATCATCACCGCCACCCGCAAGCACTACAGATGAACCGTACGTCCAAATAACTTCACCATCATCAGATCCGAAGAAGAGACCAGTACCTCTTAAAATATCAGTCATACTTTACTCCTATTGAGTTTTGTTAACAGTTACTAAGTTTTTACGAGACTAAGCTCGCGTGGGTTCTCTGTGTCAGGCATATAACGTTTTATGCGGCTTTTTAAACAGTAAAAGAGTAAAAACGTCACAAAAACACTCAACACATTAATGAGAATTGTAATCATTTACTTTATCATTCGCAATTGAAATTTAAATTTTTTAACTTTTAGACATTGAAGGTTTTTAATAACCGAAGACTAATGCCTATTCCATCTGTATTCAGTTAAAAAAATATAACCCAATATTGTTAAAGATTTTCACGACTACAAAAAGCCATGAGCAAGGACTTGATCGTATAAATGTGAAAGCAACTCGTTATTGTGGCTACACTTTTGTCACAACCGCCGTTATTTTTTCGCCAGCAAATAACAGGGAGTTATTTTTACAAGATCGCTCAACCTACCGGATGCAGCCAAACGCTTGAACAGATGTACCCAATCTTTCCATATCACTGCGCAGGGTCATAACCGTAATCCATGCTGCACAACAAATAACACAAAAAAGTTTTCAGTCAGTTTGTTCACACGCATGAATCCGCAGCACAATTTATTTACATGGCGTGCACACTGCGCTCGCAAACAGCATGCGAAAAAAGCCTGGATCTATTTATTTATCAACATTGTTTTACGGATCTCCTTCCAGAAACAACCAACAGTAATATGAACAACGCCAGCCCCGTCAGCAGCGCAGTATCGGGCTCCGGGACCACGCGCAGGTCAGAATCAAAAGATAAAATCTGGTAATTGGGCTGCATGTGAATTTTAATTACCTGCGTGATGGAAAACGGCTGATCTATGCCGCTGACAGCGACCCGTCCAAAGCTTTCGTTAAATCCCAGGCTACCGCTGATGGCACTGCTGCCGGCCATTGTTGCACCGTCGGTATCAAAGGGAATATTGGACGTATTGTAAAAATAATCCACTTCAACCGAATTGAGTGGATTTGCCCCCAGTGTGCCAGCAATATCCGCAGTAAAAAAACCTTCATTGCCGATACCGTTCAAGGTGAAATCATTATCGGAAATTTCGATTGTTAATGTGCCACCGTTTGTAGAAGAAATTGACAACTGGCGTAAAAAAAGATCAGCCAGTATATCGCTGTTGGGTGGATAAGGTTTGGATGTACCCAATGACGCGGTCAGAAAGAAATTGGGCGTTCCAAACGATGTTGAAAGCAAACCGGGTATGCTGCTGTTATCCGGCGCAACATTTCCACCACCGCCAGCTATCTGATCTGTCGCCGTTACTACCGTTGGAGAACCGGTCAGCGGCGTATCGGAAATCCTGAGCATTAATGATGCCTGGCTTACACTGACACTCATCAGAGTAATGGCAGTCAGTGTTTTAAAGTATTTGATCAAATATGTTTTATGACTAGTCATGTTGAAATCCTCTGAAATACTGTATTGATTGAGTCCGCATACATTGCATGCGCGTTGCATGCAATAGTATGAAATTCTGAATATTCCTCATTATTAGTTACCAGTTAAACGCATAGGTCACGCCAACCATGCGGCCGGGACCGGTAGCAAAGCCATACGGTGTCTGCGATGCCTGGCTGATTAGTGGAAAATAATTCTCATTCAGCAAATTTTTCACTGCAACGGTAAAATATCCCGGACCAACAGCTAGACTGGTCGTCAGGTCCACCAGCACATAATCGTCAATCGGCATCCCACCAAACTGCGTTGAATTCGGGGTACGGTCAGCGACGTAAAACGCCTGCATCCTGTTTCGCCACCATTCAAACGGACTGTATTCCAGAAATCCGGTCAACTTAACCGGGGAAATCCTGGTACTAGGCAGATCTTCGTCAAATGAACCGTCATCATCCAGGTCGATCTCACCTTCCGCCCAGCTGACGGTACCACCGACATTAACCTGTTCTGTAACCTGGTATGCCAGTGAGCCTTCAACACCCCAGATACGTTCAGGAAGCTTGACAATACTCAAATCCCTGGTATATGTGGTGCCATTGTTCGATTCGCTGTAAAAACCAACAGCAGATGCCTGCACCGGGCCATACCGTCCTCGCAGGCCAAGCTCGTAGTTGTGCACCTTTTGCGCCTCAGACGCCAGCTGACCTGCACTAACTACGCTGATATTTGCATCCCTGATGGCACGGCCGATATCAGCGAGCGAAAAGCTTTGGGAATAGCCACCATAAAGTTCCAGAAATTCAGTCAGAAAAACGACAGCGCTGCCGTTAAACAGCGTGTTGTCATACTTGACTTCCTCGCCGCTGATATTGGCACCAGCCCGATTGATCACATCTGAAATGTCGACGGAGATAGCTTCCTGGCGGACACCGCCGCGAACTATTCCGTACTTGCTGACAGGCAATTCAAGTTCAAAAAATCCCGCCAGTGCATCTTGTTTCATAAAAGGAACGACAGTCGGTCCGTCGAGCCCCGCCTGAACAACCTGATCGCGAAGATAATCCAGCCCCCAGATTGCACTGAATTCATAGTTTTTAACTGTTATGGGAGTATTGATCGTTACACGACTACCAAATTTCTCAGCGCGTACTTCGGTCTGAGCAAATCCTGGAAATTTGGCAAAACGGGCTATCTGATCGTCATAATAGCCTTTCACCGAAACATGGCTGCCAAAAAAGTTTTTGTTAATGTAATCGACACCAACCAGCGTGTTTTTGGTACCCGGCTTAAATGGATTGAATTTCCCGCGGACTGCCGGGGTCTTGATGCCATTTGCAGGATCACCGAGACCAAAGGTAAAGTTAGTGTCCTGTTTGATATTGAAATGATTAACCGTAAACTGTACCCGCTGCCGGTCATTATCGAAATTAAACCCCAGTTTTCCAAGAATATTAAAGTTGTTGGTATCGGCAATACCACCCTGTACACCAATCGGATCGGGTGGAATGCGATCGCCGCTTGCATCAAAAAATTGACCGCGTTCACCGTAGGTGCCGGATACCAGGTAATCCATATTCTCCCTCGTACCGGATATCCGGTGCGTTGTTTCCCACATGATCGCATCGTCAAACCGCTCCGTTGAAAAACGGATACCGCCCTTAGAAAAGCCTTCCCTTAATTTTTTGGAGGCGTGCTTTGTGATGATATTGACCAATCCTCCGGCTGCGCCGAAACCGTAAGCAGCTGTACCGCCACGCACCACTTCGATACGCTCGATCGCATCCACATCGATCGTGTTCAGATCACGGCTTGAAGATCGTAGTGCCGTTGACTGAGGTATACCATCAATCAGTACCAGATAGTCTCGACCCCGCAGAGTTTGACCGAAAGTGGATAGTGCTTCAGTACTGGGTCCGAGACCCGGCACAGTTTTCGCCAGCACATCACTTAAATTACGCGCATAGCCTGCCTGTTGTTGTATTTCCTCGTTTGTGATCACAGACACAGACCGGGTCGTTTCAGAAACAGGTGTTTCGGTACGCGTGGCCGTCACTACCACCGGCTCCATGCTTTTATTTTGCGCAAACACCATCGCGGAGGTCAAACAGCCTGCTGGTATTAACAGGGTGACGATCATATTTCGCCACAGGTGGGTGAATTTTATATTTAACATTATTCTTACCTTTAATTAATGTATATTAGAATGATATGTATTACTATTCTCAATTACTTATATGCTGCAAATATTGATTATGTTTTTGAAAACTGCTGAAGATTATTTTTTGTTATTACGAATAGTGCCGGAATACGCTCAATCGATCTTTCATTGGATTTTTCGCCATATCAAATGGCCGCCAATCGAAAATTTCTTTTATTGATCTTCCGCTTAAAAATGCTATTTTGCGTTGAGCAGTTACTCTCATGACTGATTTTTTCTATTGTGCTCAGTGATCACATTACATTCGTTTTCTGCTACCGACGGGTCTGAATCAAGCGACACCGATCTGAAAGAAGTCGCCGTTTTGTTCAGGGTCTGGTTGCGGCGAAACCACCATGTGTATATGCCGGTAACAAAAAGAATTGTTGGTATAAATCCCGTTACAAAAATCAACATACGACCCGACAAACCGGCAGCCGTTCCGATATGCAGCGGATATTTCATATCCGCAATCTGCTGCCCCGTCCCGCTGCTTTTAGCATCATGCGCCATCATCACATCGCCTGAAAAACTGTTCAATGCAACATAACTTGTACCATTCGGGTGTGAATCATCCGGGTATTTCAATCGCACGACGAATGGCATTTCCGGTTTAACAGGAAACCTCAGCCAGGTTGCATTAGCACCGGGTATTTCCGACTCGGCCGTCCGCAGCAGCGCACTCGGCAACTTTTGTATATCGTGCGGTTCAATATGTTCAATCAATGGCGGCTCGGACAATCCAGGTCCACCGAACACAGCAACCAATGCGGCATTGGTCGGTTTGTAGAAAACCATCGCTGCACCAGTCAGCGCCACAACAAACAGCAACAGCATTGAAATCAATCCGGCCGAGCGATGCAGTGCGAACCAGCTTGCAAATCGTGTTGACTTGCGAGGAACACGCAACGCATTCACTAGTTTCCGCCAACCCGGCCAGGCCAGCCATAATCCGGTCAACACTGTTAATAACAGGATCAACCCCAATATGCCGTTTACGAATAAACCATAATCATCAGCCAGCAAATGGACATGCAGGTCGTGTAAAAATCCCAGAAAACCGGCATGCTCATCGCGTCTGCCAAGGATCTCCAGAGTCCATGGGTCGACATAAACCTGCTCTAATACTTCATTCTTTTTTATCCAGTATTCAATACTATGATCAGGCTCACGAGGTAAACGGGCCAATAATACCGCATGACCGGTAAAGTATGATTGCACCTTGTGCGTCGCCTCATCCAGCCGCATTACATCGGATTGCGGTTCTACGCGCCACAGATTGGCATTGAAATACACATCCAGTTCGTCATCAAAAACCAGAATACTTCCGGATAAACCCGACAAACTAAAGAACAGACCGATAATAATACCGATCCACAAATGAACTTTTTGTATCAAATTTCACCTTCCAGTCAACAAATGAAAATTACGCAATCCCAGGCTCAATCTGTTCCAGCCCTACAGGTCAATTTTCGATACGTAACCGTGATAACAACGGGCTTTCAATCGAATCGCAATATCCTGTGATTTTGGCAAATACTCAAATAATCATTCAGACAACAATCCTGTAACCCTGCACCCATACCGGGAAATATATACGCCCTGTCTATTGCAAAGAGCAAATACTTCCTGAAATTTCCTGAAAGCTCTATGGATCAATTACACAAATAAAAGTGAATATTAATGATAATTGTTCTTATTTGCAATATGTTGTTATTGATTTCATATCATTATTTATCACGTTCCAAACCAAACAGCTGAATACTGCCACTATTTGCCAGCAGTACGACTCTGGCAGCGTTCCTGGAGCGCCGCGCCAGTTTTTACATTGCAGGGAGTTATTGTGTGTAGGGACAAATCAGATGGCAGATAACTGACTGTTTATATGTGTTAATCTTTCATGGCACAATATATGTCTGATTACAAAGCATTTGTGCATGTAACTGATTACGAATAACATAGCAAGAATGATATTCGCGTTGACTGTCTGCCAGCACCGGCCATGAATTTGTTCAGCATTCGCCATAGCTCTCTTCTTGCCGTGGTTTTGTTATTTTGTGGTTGTTCTAATCTTTTATATTATCCTGACACGCGACATCGTTATTTTGATCCTGAAGCCGTTGGGTATACGCCGGAAACAGTTTTTTTTACTGACGCTGCCCAGAGAAGATTACATGGATGGTGGTTTTCTGCACAAAAATCACCAGTAAAAGCGACTATCATCTTCTTTCATGGCAATGCTGAAAATCTGACCTCACATTTCCTTCAGATAGCATGGATCAGTCGCGAGCATTACAATGTCTTCATTTTTGATTATCCCGGATTTGGACTGTCCGAGGGTCATCCCACACCCAAAGGCTGCGTCGAATCTGGCCATGCGGCCGTCGACTGGGTCAACAGGCATAAAGTACAAGGCGGCCCGATTATTATTTACGGGCAAAGCCTGGGCGGTAACATTGCCCTGAGAACAGCATTGGATAAAAAAGACGAAATCAATCTAAGACTGGTGGTTGCAGACAGTACATTTGACTCTTTTCAGCAAATAGCACGCTTCAAGCTGTCTCATCACTGGGTGACATGGCCGATGCAGTTGCTGAGTTACCTGCTTTTAAGCGATTATTGGGCTCCCGGAAATCTGTCATCATTATCACCTGTTTCAGTTCTGGTAATACACGGCCAACAGGACAAAACAGTCGAGCCTGTCTTTGGGGAAAGAATTTATAAACAGCTGGCAGAACCGAAAACATACTGGATTATCCCGGACGGTAGACACACCGATGTGTTTCTGAGACATAACCAGAAATACCGCAGTGAATTTTTGACTTTCCTGGAACGATTAAATCAGCACTAAATTCCTCAAACCCTGTTGCTTGTCTGCATCACGCTGCTTCCCGAACGGTTTTCGTTTGACAGGTCCAGAAAGTTTAAGTAGATTCATTCGGGTTCTCAGCAATGTTTATAGGCTGGGACAAATTCCCGAAGTTTTATTTAAACTTTATCTTCTTTTCAATCGTTCGCGCGATATCGGTTAGGAGAAGAGAAACAATGATAGGAGAATTAAGATGGTACGCAACAGCCTGGTTGTATTCACTGCAAGTCTGTTTTTATTTCCGATGTCTGCTTTTGCCGCAGGATATGGCACGGCGGGATGTGGACTGGGCTCGATGGTCATCGGCTCGGAACGTGGTCCGGAGCAGATTTTTGCCGCAACCACCAATGGCACCTCGGGTTCTCAAACCTTCGGCATGACTTCCGGCACATCAAATTGCGGCGACCACGGCCTGCTTAATTTAAGTCAAGAAAGAGAAATATTCGCCACCGAGAATTACACCAGTCTGGTAAAAGAAATGGCCCGTGGTAAAGGCGAACATCTCAATATTCTAGCCAGCATGTATCACTGCCCCGCCGCGCAGCACCAAGCATTCGGTGCATTGACACAACAAAAATTTAATGACATTGTTCCAGATGCTGAAACAACACCGGATATCCTGCTAAGCCAGTTAGAAACCTTGCTGGGTCAACATCGCACACTGTCGAAATCCTGTAATATTCAATTATCAGCATTAGACTAAAACGCATCACGGGTATCATCATTCGCCGGTACCCGTGCATCCTGCACCCCGATCTACGGGTTCTTCGTGCCACCCTATTTACTTGCCGCCGGAATAGTAGCTGTCTGCTTTTACTTGTTCCCTGACAGCGCTTACTCCAGAAACAATCATAGCAACGATTACCTGACCGAACTTCAGCAACAAGCCAAACAGTTGCAACTGAGTGAGCAGCGTGTCTGGCACCTGTTGCTAAAATACAAGCCGCAATTATTCGGTGGCGTCGTCAGTGAAGCAGACGGCATGGATTTTTTCAATGCGCCTGACGGGAAAACCAATCCAGAATCCGAATTGACGGCAACGCTGGCAAGTTTTTTTTTCACCACAGAAGATCCGGCAGATAACAGCGAGCATCCGCAATGTAATTTTCCCGCTCGTTTCAAATGGTTGAACCAGCAACTACAGTTCGACACCAACCGCCTCCAGATACAGAAATGCGACCGACTTGAACGCTGGATCAACGAGCTGGACCCGGTGGGTGTCACACTGGTTTTTGCATCCTATTATTTAAATAATCCGGCTTCGATGTTTGGTCATACACTGGTGCGCATCGACAGCAGGGACCGGCAAGACGACAAGAAGCTCACAAATTACGGGGCAAATTATGCAGCGGTTCCGGATACCGATAATCCGTTTCTGTATGCCTGGCGTGGCCTGACCGGCTCATTTGAGGGAAGATTTGCCATCTTTCCTTATTACACCAAGGTTCAGGAATATAACAATCTGGAAAGCCGTGATCTCTGGGAATACGAACTCAACTTCACAGAAACACAGTTAAACACCATGCTGCTGCATCTATGGGAACTTGGCGGCACCCATTTTGATTATTATTATTTTCAGGAAAACTGCTCCTACCATGTTTTATCGCTTTTTGAAATCGCCAGACCGGAACTGCATTTAAAAGATCAATTCATTTTCAGCGTTATACCCGCTGATACGGTCAAAATCGTCGTAGCACAGGACAATCTGGTCAAAAGGGTCGTATATCGACCGTCAATTGTGAGCCAGTTGAATCAAAAAAGGCAACTGATGACCAACGCACAGCGCCGGATTTTTCGTGCTCTCGTCAAAGAGAAATTGACACCGGACGCCCCCGAATTCAAACAGCTCCCGGATCGAACTCAAGCACTTTTGCTGGATGCTTATATGGACTTGCTTCAATATCAAAGTATGCGAGAGCAACGCGCTGGTGAAGTAAAAATTCCGTACCCGGTTTTACTGGCACGTAGCCGTCTGAATACTGACGATGCAGAACATAATTCCTTATCTTACTTCTCCAGTCCACCGCATCTCGGCCACGGCGCAGACCGTCTACGGATTGCTGCGGGCCATAATGATCGAGAACCTTTTATAGAATTTGCCTACCGGCCCGCCTATCATGATTTAATGGCCCGAGACGAGGGCTATGACAAGGACTCAGAAATCATTTTTATGGATTTCAAGCTGCGCTATTTTTTCGAGTCCGAGCGCATACGCCTTGACCAGGCGCGGTTGTTATCAATTACTGCACTAAACCCGTACGACCCACAGTTTGTTAAGCCATCATGGCGCTTCGATTTCAGCATAGACACGCTCAGAGAGCAGGACTGCGGCTATTGCAATACAGTTTCAGGCAGCTACGGCAGAGGCATTGCCTACCGTCCCGACTTTTTCTCACCGATTTTGTTATTTTCGTTTCTGGATCTGAAGGCCGACGTTTCCAGTCATTTGAAACAGAATTACCGGTTTGGCGGCAATGCGGAACTGGGCGCGTTTTACAACTTCAACCATCAACTGAGAATCAGGCTGGCGGGCAGCTACCGTGTGTATTTTCTTGGAGACAAGAAGCGATTTTTCACCACGCACGTTGTCACTCGATATGCGCTCACACAAAATCTCGATATGCGGATGGAATACAACCGATATGACCATAACAATGAGAGCATCTTTGCTGTAAATTATTACTTTTAGCACGCTGTTACTGACTGGTCAATTGGCTGCAACGTATTTTCTCTATTACATTTTACGAATAACGAGACACGACCACGACATTTTATGATTGAAGCTTTTCTGGCCGTTGCAGCAGGTCTGATATTGCTCGCCTGGAGTGCAGACCGTTTTGTAGAGGGTGCCGCCGTCACCGCCCGCCATTTCGGTATGCCGCCGCTATTGATCGGCATGGTAATTGTCGGTTTTGGTACATCTGCGCCCGAAATGGTGGTGTCCGTGCTTGCCGCATCGCAGGGAAATCCCGGTATCGCGCTCGGCAATGCTTATGGTTCAAACATCACCAACATCGCCCTGATTCTGGGACTCACTGCGGTCATCAGCCCCATAACCGTACACTCGCTGGTTTTGCGCAAGGAACTCCCTGTCCTTGCCATTGTGACCATGCTGGCAGCCATACAGCTCTGGAATGGTCATATTTCCCGTCTCGACGCGGGCGTATTGCTTGGCGTGTTTGGTGTACTGATGACATGGGCAATCAGGCAGGGACTGCAGGAAAAAACCGACACACTGGGTACGGAAATCAAGCATGCACTGGAATCCCGTGAAATGCCTATCCGGCGAGCTGTATTCTGGCTGATTACCGGACTGGTGCTGTTGATCATAAGCTCCCGTTTGCTTGTCTGGGGCGCAGTGGCCATCGCACAGGGATTCGGTGTCAGCGATCTTGTCATCGGCTTGACCGTCGTAGCTGTTGGCACATCACTGCCCGAACTTGCTTCTTCAATCATCGCTGCCCGCAAAGGTGAACACGACATTGCACTCGGCAATGTCATTGGTTCCAACCTATTCAATACGCTGGCTGTCGTTGGCATCGCTGGCATGATTCATCCGATGTCGGTGGATCCGGCTGTACTAAGCCGGGACATGCCCGTCATGGCGGCACTGACCCTTTCGCTTTTCATCATCGGCTACGGATCCCACGGTCACGGTCGCATCAACCGCGTCGAGGGATCTCTGCTACTAGCCTGCTATACGGGTTATACCGTTTACCTGATCGGGACAACATTTGGCTAGATGCGTGTGATTGATTTTGTCCTGCTTGGTTACGCAACGGGCAATAATGCAGTTTTAATATGCATCGATTTATAATGTGTATCAGGCCGCAAACAGCTTACATGAATGGAACCGATGCACAAGACGCCCTGCTGACAGATCAAGAATTGACATCAATATTGATGACTTCAGACTAATAATGCAATCTGTTATTAAAGCCTGCTACAGCAAATGCTTTCAGCCCGGTGCTGTGAAGCAGCAGTAATTATAAGCCGAAGAAAATATATTTCTCTACGAGACTCGCGTAGCTGGGAACGGTTGGTTGGGTTATTTTACGAACAATAATATGTTGGTACGGTATCTCTAGCCGTAATTGTAACAATAGCATGTACCACCATATAGTTTTGCTCAGCGTTTATTCGCGCATCACATTTCCAATCCGGCCACTCATCAACTCCGGCAGCTTTATCTTCCCAGCTTGCACAAAACGGTGCGCCCGCTCGGACAGTTTATTCCAGATTCGCCGAATAATATCGTTCCATTTAACTTCATCGTATTCGGGATGTCTTGCCACGAAGTCGGCCAGGTAGTGTTCCAGAAAAACGAGCCCGGCCACGTCTTCAAGCAATTGCGATTCCGGATTTGTTTTGAGTGATCGTTTGCTGATGATTTGTTTTACGCGTGTGATCATATCCTGATCGTAACCGGCCTCTTCCAGCAGATTGCCTACGGTATCGGCATGGAACATGTTCAACGCAGCGCGCCATTGATGGTAGCCTTTTCGATTCAGCGGAAAATCATTGCGTGGTATCTTCCAGCGCTGAATATGCTGCGCCCTGGCAGCAAGTCTGACGGCGTCACCGGCCTCTGGTGCATAACGTTTCAGCATCTGTGACATGCGCTGCGCGTACAACAGTTCTTTGGGCCAGTTCTTGTCATCGCTGGTTTCCATGTTCGGGTCCTCGCTGTTGACAACGTCTATCAATGCAATGGCGATGTTAAAACGTTTATCGGTCATAATGTCATAACCTCTGCTCACCCCTGACAAAAAATTGTATTTTCAGGGTCGTTGCTCCATTCGCTCCATTCATATTGCCAAAACGCTGTTCCAGCGTTATCGTTCAATTTTAAAAAGTTTACAGCATTCCCGCATATGTTTTCCATTTGCATAGCGGAAAAATCTTATAGGAAACATGAATGAATAGACGCACCGTATTAAAGGGGTTTGCAGCAGCACCCGTGTTGCCGTTAATGCCGGGCTGCACCAGGGTAGTGGGCGAAGCCGAAATTCCGGTAACGCCGCTTAACAAACCGCGCAAGGAATGGCGTGGGCTGGTTTCAACGAGAGCCTATGAAATATTGTTCGAGGAGGCAACGGAGCGACCGGAATCCAGTAATTTAATATATGAAACGCGCGAAGGCACGTATCTGTGCGCCGCATGTTACCTGCCGCTGTTTGAAAGCAGGCACAAATATGAAAGCTGGACCGGCTGGCCAAGTTTTACCGAACCAATTGCAGGTCATATCGCGACCAAAATCGACTTCAAAATGATCTGGCCGCGTACCGAATACCATTGCGTACGCTGCGGAGGCCATCAGGGTCACGTCTTCAATGACGGCCCTCCACCTCGCGGGGAGCGCTGGTGCAATAACGGTTATGCCCTGAAATTCGTACCGGTTGAAGATGCACTGCCAGCACTGAGAGGCTGATAACCAGGATCTGAAAACAGGAGCAGGCCGGTTTTTTAGCGTATCGGGCATTGTCTCAATCCCGCAGCTGTTGTCTGTCCGCTTGACTGGCCTTTTCCCCGCGCCGCCAGGCATGAAACCGCTCAACCCACTGCAACAGTTTCTCCGGCGCATGCGCGCGCTTCCATTTCCCGGCAGCGTATTTATTGGCTTCAGGCCAGGTCGGATAGGTGTGGATAGTCCCGAGGATTTTGTTTAGCCCTAATCCATGTTTCATCGCCAGCACATACTCGGCCAGTAAATCACTAGCGTGTTTGCCGGCTATGGTCACACCCAGAATACGATCTTTGCCCGGTACTGTTAGCACCTTGATGAACCCGTCTGTTGCTTCGTCGGTAATAGCACGATCCAGATCGTCTAATCCGTATCGTGTCACTTCCACGGCCACGCCGCGCGCATTGGCTTCATCCTCAGACAGTCCGGCCCGGGCAATTTCCGGGTCGGTAAAAGTCGTCCATGGAATCACCGAATAATCTGCTTTGAAGCGCTTGAAATCGCCGAATAACGCATTGACAGACGCATACCATGCCTGATGCGCAGCAGTGTGCGTAAACTGATAAGGCCCGGCAACATCCCCGCAGGTATAAATATTTGGATAAATCGTTTGCAGCCAGGCGTTTGTATCAATGGTACGCCGGGAAGTAACCGAAATGCCCAGCTCTTCAAGTCCAAATCCTTCGGTGCGAGGTCTACGGCCAACTGCACACAGGATAGCGTCAAAGGCAATTGCCTGTTCCCGGCCATGCTGATCCTGCACGATAAGCCGCTGCACCTTGCCATCCGGCTCATGGGCAATTTCACACCGAACGGCTTTGGTATGTGTCAATAACTGCACACCGTCTTCCTGTAGAGCGTTTTTGACCAATGTCCGCGCATCGGAATCTTCCCGTTGCAGCAGATCGTCCTGTTCAATTTGAATCACCTGGCTGTCGAGTCGTGCAAAAGCCTGTGCCAGTTCGCAACCGATCGGTCCACCACCCAGTACAATTAATCGTTCAGGACGCTCCGTCAACGACCAGATGGTATCAGAAGTAAAATAACGCATCGACTCAAGCCCAGGAATATCAGGTACTACCGGGCTTGCGCCGGATGCGATGACAATTGCCCGTGTAGTCAAAGTCTGGCCGTTAACTTCAACTGACCAGGGTGACGTGATTCTGGCATGGCCTTCGACCACTTCAACACCAAGTCGAGTATAACGTTCAATGGAATCATGCGGCTCAACAGCTTTGATGACACGTTGAACCCGTGCCATTACGTCGGCAAAATCATAGTTTACCTGGATTTGCTTGACGCCAAGCGATACAGATTGGCGCGCTTCTTTCAAAAAACCGGCCGAGCGGATCAACGTTTTGGACGGAACGCAACCGTAATTAAGACAGTCGCCTCCCATTTTATGGCTTTCAATAAGCGTCACTTTGGCACGTACTGCCGCAGCAATATACGCGGTTACCAGGCCTGCCGCGCCCGCACCAATAACAACCAGATTACGGTCGAATGTTTCTGGTTTGGACCAGCGCGCATATAGTCGGCGCTTTTTGGCGATCCCGACACCCCATCGCGCAAGCCATGGAAAAACAGCCAATAGCAGAAACGACAGAATGAGCCCCGGAGACAGAATATCTGACAAATTGTCGATTGAAGCAAGCTGTGTTCCTGCATTGACATAAACTGCACTGCCAGGAAACATGCCGATCAGGGTGACCCAGAAAAAAATACCGCTGCGAATGCGAGTAAGTCCCATAAGCAGATTGATCAGAAAAAAAGGAAATGCAGGTACCAGACGCAGTGAAAACAGATAAAACACACCATCGCGTTCAAGTCCGTTATTGATTGTTTCCAGTCGGTCTCCAAAACGGCGTTGCACGGTATCGCGCAAGATGTAACGCGATGCCCAAAACGCCAGTGTAGCGCCGACAGTGGCAGAAACCAGTACAACCGGCACCGCGATCCATAGTCCGAACATCGCGCCACCCGCCAGCGTCATCACCGCAGCGCCTGGCAAAGACAGCGCGGCCATAATAATATACGTCAGCGAATAAATGCCGATAACAAGAAACGGTTCATCTTTGTATACCTGCTGCAGCATGTCATTGCTGGATTTCAGCATGTCCAGACTAAAATAACGCTGCAAATCAAATCCAAAAAACAAAATAATGAGCAGACCCAGCAGGCACAGCAACCACCAGCGTTTGTTCATTTAGTTATCCTTGTGTGTCAATGCACCGCACTATTTGATCTCACTACATGAGGCGCCGAATTTAAAACAACTGTAACAGCGGTGATGCTTCATGCTCACAGGAATTACCAGACTTTCGGTCAGTGTTTCGGCCAGTGCATAATCGGCATCGTCGTCAACCAGTGTGCAGGCATACACCCAACAGCGGTTATTCTGTCTGACCACCATGCGACTGAATGCACACATGAATTCTCGACGCGACGCTTTCGTCTGAAAATCAAGCATGCAATGTTGAGTAATCTGTGGCGCCGAAACAACCGCTTCAGGCGGATAAAATTCGGGAAATTCGATCCTGCGCAAATTTTCTGGCAGCCCCGCTGCGCGAAACACGTCCGCAAAACGTTGCCCGATCTGTTCGGCCGCCATATCCGGCAACACCTGACTGGCCACTGATAATTGGAATCCCATGTCATGCAGCTTGCGCATCCCTTCCAAAGCAAGTTCAAACATGCCTTCTCCGCGATTTTTGTCATGCTCTGCTGCGTCATAATGGTCCAGACTAACCCGAAAATGCAACTGATGCTGGCGGTCCAGTAATGGCCGTAGTTGATGCAGACGTCTGATCAATGGCTCGGTGGCATTGGTCAGCACCAGACAGGGGCGACTGCTTAGTGCATAATCCAGAATACGCACAAAATCCTTATTGACAAAAGGTTCCCCGCCGGTGAACGAGAATTGTCGAACACCGAGTATCAATGCTTCATCGATATAAGGCCGGGCATCGTCAAAACGCATCAGTTGCAGACGGCTGTCTCCGGGCCTGGAACCTTCCAGGCAAAACGGGCAGGACAGATTGCATGCCGTGCCGGTATGCAGCCACAGTTCATCGAGTCCGTGCGAGTCAATAAATCCGCGCGGTTCGCCTTTTGAAGTCACATACCATTGAGGCGATCGCTTGCGCGTATTTACTGTACGCTCGCCTGGTATCGTTTTTAACTCAAGCTCTGTCTTCAACAGCAACCGCCTTTCGCTATACTTTGCGTTTCGTCATCAAACGGAATACCCATGCCACACCCTGGGAAAATACCGTAATGCCGATCGAAATTCCCGTAAAAATCAAAATGCGCTGCAAAACGCGTATCATGCAACATACGCCAGGTATTGCCACAAACCGGGAACTGTCTGCCCGTCTCAATCAAGTGATGCTTGTCGAGTAAAAATGCATGCGGGTGATGTGGTATGGTGCCGCGATAAACGACTGCCTGCCCGTGATCTTCGCAAGCCAGTTCAAGTTCAGGCAATTTGAATAATCGATAGGTAGCCGAGTAAAACCGAATATTTCCGATTTTATTTCGAAGTTGTGAATCATCAATCGAAATTGACCGGTCTGTAACCAGCCGCGGATCGATAAAACCCTGCCCACGCGCTAACGGCACAAAATCATTCCAATACAGTGCACCGCTTAAACACTCGCCATAGAGAACCGGATCGTTGACCAGAGCCCTGGGAATACGCCTGTCGCTGTAAACATCAGAAAAATAGAGCTCTCCACCCGGTTTTAGTACCCGGTAAGCCTCGCGCAATACAGCTGCTTTATCCATCGCCAGATTGATCACGCAATTCGACACAATGATATCGATGCTCGAATCAGCCAGATCCAGCTCATCGAGCTGTTCAATGTAGCCGTATAAAAACCGCACGTTGTTACGCCGGTATCCAAATGCCTGCCGATGGAATTTTTCATGTTTGCGCGCAACCGCAAGCTGCTCTTCGGTCATATCCACGCCAATAACTTTTCCTTTTTCGCCGACCAACTGTGACAACAAATAAACATCCCGCCCTGCACCACAACCAAGATCAAGAACCGTCAACCCCTCCAATTGTTCGGGCAGCACAAGACCGCATCCATAGTAGCGCGACAGCACTTCTTCATGCACTCTGGACAGCATCGGTTTGATATATTCAGGCAATCGCGCATCTGTGCAACAGGCATTTGTTTTCAGATCGTGCGTACCGGACAGAGTTTCTCCATAATATTTTTGTACAACTTCCTGCATAATTTTCCCCGGTTTAGGTAATAATCAAAACTGTCTGATAATTGGGTTGCTTGATCAACAAACTACTTTACTGGTAACGCTCCGCCAGCACGTCAGGCGTTGCACCGCATGCAAACTTCAGTGCCAGTTTACGGTTATACCAGGTCCGCCGCCACCAGCCATCCCGTTGCCAGCGTCTCGAATCAACAAATATATGTTCGCGCAATGCAGCAAAACTACCCAGGCGCCTCGCACCATGCACAAGCGGCACCTCTTCAAACAAAGGCCACGGCGCATGGCCGCCAGCTGCAAAATAGCTTTTACGCAATATAAAAAGCCCTTGATCTCCGTAGGGCACACCAAAGCGACAACGTAATGCAATTGCCGGTTCCAGAATTCTTGCAGGCCACTGACGCGGCACGTCAAAACGAAAGGTAAAATATCCTCCGATGGCACCCCGCTGAAGCGCGTCTTTCATCGCTGTAAAGGCATTGTTCGAAATACGTGCATCCGCATGTAAAAACCATAGCACATCCCCTTGCGCTATTGCAGCACCGGTTGACAGTTGTTGTCCCCGGCATGGAAGGCAAGGCAACCAGCTTGCACCGCCGGCATTGCAGATATCTCGACAGGTTATGCTGCTGTCACCGTCAGCCACTATAATTTCGTTCACACATTTCGGCATGCGCTGTAATTGCTTCAACAGACTGTGCAGCTTCTTTTCGTCCCTGTAGCAGGGAATTATGACACTGAAATCAGGCATGGTAGCAATCCGGGTTAATGTTCAATGCTGATGCAACGTCTGTAACCAGCGTATATAAAGCCAGACGGGCGGGACGTTCGTCGTTTTCGAGCAAACGCAGCAAGCGAAAAAAGTCATCTGGTTCATCTATATCATAGCTTTCATTCAATATGCTTACCGTATCCATCTCAGCCCGGCAACAGCTGGCCAACGCCACACCCAGACAATCTGTACTCCAGGGCAGCATTGATAAATCCGGCCATGCACACCGGTTGGCCATGAGTACAACACCGCCGTCCACTGCCGGCATCAATACGGCATCGCTATTGCACAAATGCGACCTCACTGCGACGTAATCTGTCTCGCTTATACCAGGAGCATCACTGCCAATAAAAACCAGCCGGGTGGTATTCTGTTTGCGCAACATAGTGTCCAGTGCATTCAGCCGCTGTCCCAAATTGCCCGAAACCTGTGGAATTATTCTGGGTGAAAAACCAGACTGCGACGCCTGCTCCCATGCCCAACTTTTGTCTCGTTCATCCGCCGGAGCAAGTACCACCGGCCCCGGCCATGCCAGTGCGTCTTCTATGGCGCAATTCAAGAGCGCTTGCGCAATCTGCAGTGTTCGTTCCCTGCCAAACCGTGCCGCAAGCCGTTGCTTGCCTATGCCAAGTTGCGGTTTTTTATGTACCAGTACAAGCGTTGTATCCATCGCAAATCAATTTTGGGCCGGTCATTCAGTGATTATATCTTTGCAAAATCATGTTTGTTTTTCAACATGACAGTGCCCGCAAGACCTGATTTTATCTGTTATACATAGTCGGAAAACGCCCGTAAATCTTACAAAAATATACAAATATTATTATTTGCACTCAATAACTTCACATTTTTTTTATAAGCTTATTCTTATAATGGTTATTATATTTACTTATACAGCCAATATAAAAATAAAATAACATAAACTGAAAATAATCAGCAGGAATGACAGCCGTTATTGTTTTTTATATTTTACTTAGATATTCTGACTGATCAAAAACAACTCAGTGAACAAAAAGTAAAAAGGACACTAGACATGACAAAAAGAATCGCACATGTTGATGACGACCCGGATATTCGCGATGCCGTGGCACGTATTCTGGAAAAAAACGGTTACGAAGTAGAACATTATCTAACCATGAAGGATTTTATTGCGTCACTGGAACAAAACAGCAACCCGCCTGATCTGGCCATACTGGATGTTATGGTTGAATCTATGGATGCTGGATTGACTGCCTACGCCGAAATTCAAAAAAATCACCCAAGTATTCAAACTATTTTCCTGACCTCCTTAGGTGACATGATACGACAATACTTTGACAAAGAATCAGATAAATGGGTTTGTGTCATGGAAAAACCTGTTGAGCCTGACAGTCTGCTCAGTGTTATCGAAGATCGTCTTTCTCAAAGTAGTAATAACCAGACCGGTAAAGCATACTAATAAAAAAAACAATAAAAAGGATCGGCCATGGCGAGTGTTCATTTTGACTGGAAAAAATCCTCGGATACTGTTGTGTTACCCGCCAGCAACAGTTACAGCGACTGTGCCGCCAAGCTCAGCGATGATATATTAATCAGCAATATTCGCTGGTTTATCATTTTTCGTTGGGGCGTTATCGGTGCGCTGATTCTGATTCATGTAATAGCGCTGCTGGTACCGGATACATTGATACAGTTCCGCGTAATCGAAGAAAACAATTGGCCGATCACGATTACGTTAATTCTTGGCATAGCCAATCTATTCTACATATACGCACTGAATTCCAGCAATCCCGGTAAATTTAACACACCATCAGTTAATCTATGGTTGCAGATTATTATCGACCTGATCTGTTTGTCCGTAGTCGTGCATTTTATCGGCAGTACGGCAACACCAGCGCCGTTTTTCTATATTCTTCATATCGCACTGGCATGCATTTTTTTTTCAACTCTGGAGAGCCTGCTGGTCGCGCTGCTTGTCAGCGCAATGTACACCCTTGTACTGTTGATTGAATATTCTTTTGCCGGTCAGTTTTTTATAACGCTTTCAGTTGACCCTGCCATCGTTCAGAATGGCAAAACCAAGAATCACATGCTGTTCTGGATGATCGCGCTGGATATCCTGTTTTTTACCGTGTGGTATCTGGTTTCTCGATTATCCCTTGTCGTTAGAGCGCATGAACATCAACTGGCTGAAGCTTACAAACGCATTAACCAAGCACAGCACGAAAAAGACCAATATGCCGTTTTGATGACGCACCAGCTAAAATCACCACTGGATGCTATACGCAGCAAAATTAATTTGATAAAAGGCGGTTATTGCGGAGAGGTTCCCGAAGAAATAAAAGATACATTGCTTAAAATCGACCGACGAGCAACGAATATGGCTGGTTTGATTCTGGATTTGCTCAGACTTCAACGGCTAAAGGAAACCTGCTCATGCAGCGCCGAGACCAAACCCGTCGATATCCAGGAAACTGTACTCAAATGCATAGACAAGCTGACGCCGGTAATCAATACTAAAAACATCACTTTTAATATTTCTGTCGATCCATTTATTTATAATGGAATCCCAGATCAGATTGAGATTCTGGTAGAAAATATTATCGCCAACGCAATTACGTATTCACATGAAAACGGATCAGTTGAAATTACATCAAATATCAGTAAGAAAGGTAAAAACACTACATTGACCATTACCGATCATGGCATTGGTATTGACAGCGATGACCTGCCGAATATCTTCAATGAATATTTTTACTCACCGCGCGCCGCTTCCCACAATAAAGCCACCAGTGGAATCGGCCTGTCGATTGTCAAAATAGCGGCTGAAAACAATTATCTGAATATTGATGTCACCAGCGAGCCCGATAAGGGCACTGCGTTCACCGTCGTGTTTCCTAAAGTACAATTTCCTTTCACAACTGAGAAAACAAAATCCAGTTCAGTCCTGGACAGTTCTCTACAGCAGCAGTGAATTCCCGGAACCAGTTCTTTTTACAGCACGGTAAAATGCGAGCGTACCAAAAGCGGTATTTACAGCCTGTAGCTGTACAACTTCACAGAATCCGGCCCGTTCGAATATATCTGGCAATCTTCCGGCTACGTTGTCGCTGGTATTGTCAAAACCGTCCACCAGTTGTACTGTATAGAAAAGGCATCTCATTAGCCGATTCGCGGCACGTCCCCAGTCCATGACGTACAACTCCCCGCCAGGTTTTAAAACACGCAGCAATTCCGACGCAGCCAAAGCTTTGCTATCACTGCTCAGATGATGAAACAACAGACTTGACAGTATGCGATCAAAATGATGATCGGGATATGGTATTTGTTCAGCAAATGCACGGACAAAATGGATGTCGGCCTGCCTCTGTGCGGCTTTCCGGCCTGCCTGAATGAGCATCGCATGATCACAATCGAGTGCCGAAATATCAATCCCAGGATAATACTGCTCTATCAGCACTGCCAGCGAGCCCGTACCGCAACCGAGATCAAGCACGCGCTGCCCGTTAGCGAGCCCGGCCTGTATCATCAGTGCATACCAGAACCGCATCCCGTAACCGGCGCAACCAGAAACCCGGTCGTAAAATGAGGTCAGGCAATGAAAACCCAAAGCCGGTACATATTTTTTACGTGCCATCTCGTAATTTTGTCACCACATACCGCCGGAATCCTCGTCAATTTTAAAAACTCACGCCCCAGAGGAAAAATAATACCTGATGCTCAGCCTCTTGATCCGAAAATCATGCGCCGAGAGACAAAACGCTTCATTGGCGGACAATTATCCAGCAGGGTCAGTCCCATGCCGCACAGATGCCCGAGCAGCATATTGTCATTAGAAAACAGCTTGATCAGTGAATCCGTGAAAATACGACCACCCTGACTGTCTGCACGCCGACGATCACGGTATCTTGCCAGCATTGGTAACGCGCCAACTTCCTTATTCTCAGAAGCAGCTGCAATCAATTCAAGCGCAAGCTCATAGGCATCTCTGAGGCCGAGATTAAAGCCCTGCCCGGCCACAGGATGTAGCGTTTGGGCAGCGTTCCCGACAAGCGCAATACGTTGCGTAGTCGGCGAAATTGCATATTTAAGCGCCAGAGGAAAACCCGAACGCTTCCCGGTTGCGACAAAACGCCCCAGCCGATCGCCAAAATGATTGTACAATCGCTGCAGAAATTGTGCTTCATTCAGCGCCAGAATCACCTTTGCATTTTCAGGAGACGTTGTCCAAACGAGTGCAAAGTCATCTCCTGAAGGCAGCAGCGCAACCGGTCCTTCTGATGTAAAACGTTCGTATGCAATACCTGTTTGCTGAATTTCGGCTTTTACATTGGCCACGATTGCCCATTGGTCATATGCTTCGGTTTGATAGGCGATGCCTTCAATCTGACTGCTGAGGCGGCCGCCATCGGCCAGCACCAGCAACTTTGCAGTCAAGTCTTTTTCAACGCCCTCATGCTCATATTGAACGTGACCTGAATGCCGATCTGTTGAAAAAGTTTTTACAGCAACACCGGTTTGATACTGAATTTCGTTTTCAACCGTAGCCTCATACAGAGCACGATACAAATCATGATAATTGACCACATAACCAAGTGCCGGCACGCCAGCATCCTCGGTCGTCAAAACGGTGCGACCAAAAAAACCCTTATTTGAAATATGTATAGTTTGTATCGGTGTATGCCTGGAAAGCATGTTCCAGACCCCCAGTCGTCGCAAAATCAGATAGCTGCCGTGTGAAAGAGCCAATGGCCGCTCGTCATCCACTTTTTCTGGCAATCCCCGTGCCTCCAAGAGTAAAACAGTCAGGTTACTGTTACGCAGCGCCAGCGCCAGCGCCATACCCACAGGACCGCCTCCAATAATCACAATATCGTAGTGTTTATCTTGCATGAATTCCCATCATAAATTGTTGACGTCGCACACTCTTTCAAGAAGTCTGTCGCTGAAACAGATCTGCTGCGTCAGATTGATTTTGTAACACTGTAATCTTGGTTATTTAAATTGCACTCGCACGCTGCCCACAGTCAAAAGCCGCTTTCGTTTTAAACCAAAATCCGTTCCAATACAGTCCGTTTTAATAATATTCCTGCTTGGCATAGCTTTCAAAACGTGTATATTCGCCCAGAAAAGTCAAATTAACCTTTCCGATCGGTCCGTTGCGCTGCTTTCCAATAATAATTTCTGCAATACCTTTATCCTGCGTCTCAGGATTATAGACCTCGTCACGATAAATAAATAAAATTACATCGGCATCCTGCTCTATCGCCCCCGACTCGCGCAGATCGGACATTACCGGACGTTTGTTGGGTCGCTGTTCCAGGCTGCGATTCAATTGCGACAGCGCGATGAGTGGCACTTTCAGTTCCTTTGCCAGGCTTTTTAGTGCACGAGATATTTCCGATATCTCGGTTGCCCTATTTTCACCCGGGCTGCTTGATGACATCAGCTGCAGATAATCCACGACAATCAATCCAAGTTCGCCATACTGACGATAGAGCCTCCTTGCCCTTGCCCTGACCTCAAGCGCACTAAGTGCTGCGCTTTCGTCTATGTGTATAGGCGCATCACTGAGTTTACCCAAGGCATGCGTCAACTTCGGCCAGTCATCATCATCCAGCCGTCCGGTACGGACTTTATGCTGATCCAGCCGACCGACCGAACCTAACATACGCATAGCGAGCTGCGCACCACCCATTTCCATGCTGAAAACCGCTACCGGCTTCTCAAGTTCCAAAGCAACATGCTCCGCAATGTTCAGCGAGAACGCCGTTTTTCCCATTGATGGTCTCCCGGCAACGATAATCAAATCACCGGGCTGGAAACCAGAAGTCTTTTGATCCAAATCATGAAACCCTGAAGCGATACCGGTTACATCGTTGGGACTTTCCCGACTGTATAACAGTTCGATGCGCTCAACCACCTCTTTCAAGAGCGGCTGGATGTCAACAAATCCCTGGTTATTGCGCGCACCTTCTTCAGCAATCTCAAATACCCTGGATTCTGCCTCATCCAGCAGGTCAACAGCCGATCGACCGGCAGGATTAAACGCAGACTCCGTTATCTGCACACCCACTTGAGCCAGATTGCGCATTATCGAACGCTCCCGAACTATCTCTGCATACCGTTTAATATTTGCGGCAGATGGTGTGTTCTGTGCCAAAGCACCAATATAAGAAAGTCCGCCAACTGTTTCCAATTCTGCAGACAGTTCAAGTGATTCGGCAACTGTCACAACATCGGCCGGCTTATTATGTTCGATTAATTTACAAATATGTTGAAAAATCAACCGGTGATCATGGCGATAAAAATCATCGCCAATTATGATATCTGCAATTTTGTCCCAGGCTTGATTATCCAGCATCAATCCACCCAGCACCGATTGTTCAGTTTCTATGGAATGCGGTGGCGTTTTGTAGGATTCCAGCACCTCGCTGGTCGTGACATTAAATATGGATTGGGCCATTGTTTGAGTGGATACTAAATATTCGATTCTGATTTTAGCATTTACTGGATTGCAGTTAATAAAAAGTAAATAAAAAAACAATACTGATGTTCATATACATTGATCTGCAATCACCTATCCACATTACTTTATAAAAAAATCGGCTCATAGTAGATATTAGATATACAGGATTATGATTTAATAATTAATAAGTTATTGGCATATCATATAATCCAGATTGAAATATCTGCAGCATCCCGGTAACGATAATGGGGGGATTACCAGTCTTCTATACTTATAGCTCGAAGTGACAAACTAACGCCAGTATCAGTCAAAATCATTTATCAGTTGATATATTTGGATGTTTTCCGCACTAACAGTTTTCTTCAAAACAGCTTAAAAAACGCCTCTGTCTTTCAAATTCCGCGTTGATCCAAGTGATATACTTTATTCATATTTCATTACATTGCAGTACATTATGTCGGAAAATTACAAACACATTAAAATCGATGTTTGATGCTATTGTTTTTTCTAAAAAGCTAACAGCATGACAGCTTTTGGCAAATTACAATGTTCAGCAAAACTGATAGTCCCCGCATTAATTCTGGCACATAGCCAGATTGCTTCAGGATTCGAAATTGGCATTGGGGATTGGCAGGCGCATGGTTTTGTGAGTCAAGGCTATACCTACACATCAGGCAATAATTTCTTTGGCAACAGTCGCAATGATGGCAGTTTCGACTTTAGGGAAATTGGAATCAATGTGGCTGGTAACGTCTATCCAAACTTATTGATCGCTGCACAAGGTCTCTATCGAGATGCCGGTGGCTCGGACACGGATAATTTTCGTCTGGATTTTGCCAATCTGGATTATCAATACCCGATCAACAATGAAAGCACTGTAGGCATTCGCCTGGGACGGATAAAAAACCCGTTCGGCCTGTACAACGATACACGCGATGTTGTCTGGACACGACCGAGTGTGACTTTGCCGCAATCAATCTATTTTGATGCGCTGGCTTTACGTCAGGCAATGATCTCATCTGACGGCGGACTGATTTATGGTCGCCATACATTTGGCAATCATACCCTCAGCGCTGAATTTGTTACCGCCAATCCCCTTGATAACACTGGTGGTGCAACAGAGTTTTTGACTGGGTTATCAGATGCACCCGGAAAGATGACCGGCCGACCGCTGTTTATAGGTCGCGCCGGCTATCAATGGAAGGAAGGCCGGTTCCGCCTGCTGTTCAGTATCGTAGACCTCAATCGGGACTTTAAATCATCTTCTTCCACCGTACCTTCTGGTAATGTCAAAACAACGTATCCACTGGCTTCGGCGCAAATCAATCTGGAAAAATGGAGTTTCACTGCAGAGTATGGTCAAGTCATGACCAAGCGCAGTGAGTCATTATCCAGGGGTATTCCGTTGGACATGACTTCAGAAAGCTTCTATGTTCAGTCCGAATACCGTTTTGCCCCTGACTGGACTGCACTGCTGCGCTTTGACGCATTCTTTGCTGATATTCATGACCGCAGCGGAAAAAAAATGGCTCAAATGACAGGGTTGCCAAAACACATGTTTTTTTCAAGGGACATTACGTTCGGTCTACGCTGGACATTTGCGAAAAATTTTATGGTTGCGGCCGACTACCACAGGGTCCATGGTACCGGGTGGCTATCGCCTGCCGACAACCCAGACCTTTTGCGAGGCTCCGGAGGGGATCCCAACTGGGATCTGGTAACAGTCATGTTTTCCTATCGTTTTTAACTTAACCTGTTGTAATTTATTATTCTATTCCGCAACGACGCGCACTGTGACTGCCCGCTGCCCAAGGTACGATAACAAAAATCCTGTGGGAGACGGCCATTCCTGATACGCAAGCACGGTTTCTCTATACTTATCAAGTTGTTTGACAACAATTCAGGCTATGCAGTATATTTCCAACTGTTAAAAGATTGCATGTAATTTATCAAGTACTTGACGTCCTACCCAAGAACCTTCAATTCAAATTCACTATGCGCATTGTTGTAACCGGAATGGGAATCGTCTCGCCAATAGGCTCCAGTGTCGATCAATTCTGGAATGCAGCCATCAATGGCTTTAATGGTATTGGTCCGATCAAGTGTTTTGACGCATCAAATAACCGGTCTCGCATAGCAGGCGAGATAAAAGATTTTGATCCTAAGTCGTTTTTATCAAACAAACAAATTGAACAGACGGATCGCTTTACGCAGCTGGCTGTAAATGCAGCCAATCAGGCAATTCACGATGCCGGGAGTCTTGATCATTACGAGCCGCGCCGACGCGCAGTCAGTCTGGGATCTGGCATGGGCGGATTTGCAACATTTGAATCATCAGCAGAACGCAAACTAAAGAACCGGTCTATTCCGCCCTTTACCGTTCCCCGAACAATGGCTAATTCCGCTGCCGCCTGGATTGCCACCATACATGGATTAAAAGGCGCAAACCTTACCTGCAGTACAGCGTGCTCCTCTGGCGGCAATGCAATCGGCATGGGCCTTGACCTGCTGCGCGCAGGAAAAGCGGACGCTGTTGTCACCGGCGGTGCAGAGGCCTGTGTATTACCTTTGACGATTGCGGGCTTTGAAGCCTTGTATGCGCTGTCAACCGGCTTCAATGATAATGCACAGTACGCCTCTCGCCCGTTCGCAAAAGGCCGTGACGGCTTTGTTATGGGAGAAGGCGCGGCCATTCTTGTTTTGGAAAAAGAAGATACCGCAATACGACGAGGCGCCAATATTTATGCACAACTGGCTGGTTACGGATGCGCATGCGACGCAACGCATCTGGTAGCACCCGATATCGACGGGCAGGTCGCGGCAATGAGCGCCGTAATCCAGGACGCCGGAATAACGCCTGATTCAATTGACTATATAAACGCACACGCCACATCTACACCACTCGGGGATGTCATTGAAACCAAGGCAATCAGGCAATTATTTGGAAAGCACGCCGAAAAAATTGTCATCAGCGCCACAAAATCCATGATCGGACACACTATCGGCGCATCTGCAGCCATAGGCAGCATTGCCGCAATCCAATCGTTACGTACAGGTATGGTTCATCCAACAATCAATCTGGAAGAAGCAGACCCGGAATGCGATCTCAATTATGCGCCCAATACAGCACTTGCAACAACATTGAGCACTGCTCTATGCAATGCATTCGGATTCGGCGGCAACAATGTCAGTCTCGTTTTCTCAAAACCCAATGTTTAAAACAAGTAACCTGATATGAACACAGAAAATATTGAAACAAAAGTAATTGAATTTATTGCATCGAAAGTAGAGGAAGTGGATGCGTCGACGATAACTCCCGAATCCGAGTTTGAAGCGCTTGGCCTCGACTCCATGGATCGGGTTCAGCTACTATTTGACGCTGAGGAAACATTTGGTGTGACCTTCGAGGACGATGAAGTCAAAGGCTTTCACTGTGTCAAGGACATTATCGACCACATCAGCAGTCATCAGCCCGCTTCTTCATCTAATAATTCATAAGATCTAATTCAGCGTGCTGTACAATTTATTCCGTTGCTTATTGAAAAAAACTACTCGCCATGCACTGTAATCAGGATTTTTCTGCTGCCCCCATCATTACGATGCTCGCATAAATAGATTCCTTGCCAAGTACCCAGATTTAAACAACCATTGGTAACAGGGACAGTCAGGCTAATATCCAGCAAACTGGATTTTAAATGCGCAGGCATATCGTCCGCGCCTTCATCACAGTGTCTGAAATACAGTTCGTTTTCCGGTACGGTGTGATTAAAGTATGTTTCAAAATCCTGGCGCACGTTTGGATCCGCGTTTTCATTTATTGTCAATGATGCTGATGTATGCTGCACAAATATATGCATCAAACCAATGTTAAAATTTTTTAGTTCCGGCAACTGCAGTGCGATTTCGTCAGTAACCAGGTGAAACCCACGGGAACGCGGATTTAATTTGATTTGTTTTTGTAACCACATAGCACGACTCACAATAAATCACAAATATTCATCAATCAAAACAGAAGCACTTTGTGTCCACCGTACTTTTGTCACATGAGAAATCAAGCATAATGACCGAGACTATAATTGAATTAATCAGACATGGCGAGCCGGTCGGCGGTCGCCGCTATCGGGGACATGCAATTGATGACCCCCTGACAGAAAAAGGCTGGCGTCAAATGTGGAATACTGTCGGCGATTGTCATCACTGGCAACAAATCATCAGCTCCCCTTTGTCGCGTTGCCAGGCATTCGCTACTGCTCTGGGTAAACGGCATAACATTGACGTCACAGTTGAACCCAGGTTCAGTGAAGTCGGTTTTGGAGAATGGGAGGGTTTGAGTCACGAAATCATAAAAACGGATAGAATCGATGAGTATCATGCCTTTTTGCGGGACCCGGTTAATCGGCGCCCCAAAGGTGCTGAAGCGCTTGATAGTTTTATTCAGCGCGTTGTCGCCGCCTATGATGATACGGTCCAGCACCATAACGGCAAACGTTGTTTACTTGTTACACATGCCGGTGTCATTCGTGCAGTTGTCGCCCGTACTGTCTGTGCTGCTCCCGTTGGTCTTTATCGAATGAAAATTAACAATGGCGGTATAACACGCATCCGTCACACTGAATCCGGTGGGATTCTGGAATGTCTGAACGGCCAAATGACAGAAGAATAAACCACAGGTTTATAATCAGAGAAACATTTTCCGCACAAACATACCGATTCATCAATGCGGCAGCAATCTACAAACTCATTCCAATATGCGCCCTGCCGGACGGTCACTTTGTTAAACATATCAATCCCACCAGATGTAACTGTACAGGTAGTCCAGCATATCATTGTGCAACGTTATTTCATTATACAGCTGACCTAAAATTATCCATCATCAAGATTTGACATCATACTGATATTTTACGCAGTAGTTTTATCAGACCCGCACATCCAGTCAAAAGCAACAAGCTTTGCAGTAATCCTGCCGAAACGGATGCAGCCTGAAGCGCCTGAAGTCCGCCTGCCAGTAAGAGGACCGCGGCAGCTGCCCCTTCCGAGATACCCCAGAAAACACGATTAGCCACCGGTGGATTTGGATTTCCGCCGGAAGTGATCATATCATCAACAAATGATCCAGAGTCCGACGATGTAATAAAAAAAATCACAGCAAGCAACAATCCACCCCATTGCATGACTGCAGCCCAGGGTAGATGATTCAGCAGTGTATGAAGCGACATGGCGGCATTGTCTAACACCGGAGCTGCCATACTGCCGGTTTCTTTTTCTAGATAGATCCCTGTACTGCCAAACACGGAAAACCAGATAAAATTAATCAATGTCGGTACCAACAATACGAAACCGACAAACTCCCGCAAAGTTCGTCCTTTGGATATGCGCGCAATAAAAATACCGACAAAGGGGCACCAGGAAAACCACCATCCCCAGTAAAACAGAGTCCATCGCGTCTGCCAGTCGTTCTCTGGTCGTGTATCCAGCCATACGCTGGTTGGAACGAAATATTGAACATAATCAATAGCAGCGGTAAAAAAAGCAGTGATTTGATAAAAGGTAGGCCCGGTCAGAAAAACAAATAACAGAAAAAAAACCATAATCAGACAATTCAGGATACTTAAGTAACGAATCCCTCTGGATACACCACTAACTGTCGAAATTGTCGCGATTGCTGTAATCAGCGTAATGATCCATATCTGGTTCGTTACCGAGTAATCGGCATCTACGACATGATTCAACCCAGCGTTGATCTGCATTGCACCCAGACCGAGCGAGGTCGCTACACCAAGTAACGTTCCGACCGTACAGAATGCATCTGTAGCATGTCCAAGCCAGCCGTAAATTCTTTCCCCAAACAGTGGGTAGAGAAGCGACCGCGGCGCCAGCGGCAAACCGAAACGAAAATGAAGCAATGCAATAGATAGTCCGAAAATGACATAAATTGCCCAAGGATGCAGTCCCCAATGGAAAAAACTGAATTGCATGGCCTCCGCCTGAGCCTCCTGGGTTTCCGGTACAGCTGTTGGGGGATCATAATAATGATAAAGCGGTTCAGCAACTCCCCAAAACACCAATCCCATGCCCATACCGGCAGCAAACAACATTGCCAGCCATGCCGATAAGCTGAATTGAGGCTTTTCACCAGGCACACCCAGTGTCAGATTTCCATAACGACTGAATAACAGCCAGAAAGCGCAAATAACCATTACTACGGTTGCTGCAATATAATATCCGCCGAATATATTGGATATGTCATGCAGTAATGCGTCAAATAAGCGTCCTGCAGATTCACTCCAAATGCCGGCAAATGCAATAAGAATGATATTAATTGTCGCTGCGGTAAAAAAAACGGGCGGCAAAATTCCTTCACGCCATTCACGTAACAATTGTGTACAATAAGTAATGGTCTGGTGCATAGGTATTGAAGTACTGTATTGTAGTCAGACAGACTGGTACAAGATAACAGAGGACAGATGGCCAAAATGGCCCGTATAAATAGTGTAGCTGCAAACCAGCATACATTTATATGTTTTCTTCATATTCATTGTAGCTTGCTTTGCTTCCATTGTTAAATCCAGCAATGAGCAAGAACTGATACGAAAAGCATTTCAAAATAATCAAAAACACGGCTATGACGCAACGCATTGCATTGGTCACCGGCGCCTCAAGCGGTATAGGCAAAGCAACTGCAGAACTTCTTGCGAAAAATAATTATTATGTCTACGCCATGGCGCGCCGCAAAGACAGACTTGAAGCTATGCGTTCAAACAGTATTGAGCCGATTCAACTGGATGTAACTGACGCAAGCGCCATTGAAAAGGTCGTCAATTATGTCATGACTGCCAAGGGCCGCATTGACTTGCTGGTAAACAACGCAGGGTATGGACAATTAGGCGCTATTGAATGCGTTTCCATGGAAGCAGCTCACGCACAGTTTGAAGTAAATGTTTTCGGTTATGCGCGTTTCATGCACGCGGTGCTTCCGCACATGCGTTTGCAAAAATCCGGATGTATTATCAATATTGCATCGATTCTGGGAAAAGTTTCACTACCTGGTTTTGGCTGGTACACGGCTTCGAAACATGCGGTTGAGGCGTTGTCCGAAACCCTGCGTAGCGAAGTTATGAAATTCGGCATCAAGGTCATCGTCATTGCGCCGGGTTTGATCAGAACAGAGTTTACGGAAAAAGAATTTGCCTTGCTTAAAACAGTCCAGCACCCGCCTGCATACAAAAAATTGCTTGATGCTCTTCCCCGCCTTCTTGCCGGTGAACCCAAAGCACCAGGACCAGAGATTATCGCACAAGCCGTTTTAAAAGCTGCCACAACAGCTTTTCCACCCATACGCCATGCTTTACCCGGTGATTCCAAAACGGCAGTAGTGTCTCACTGGCTGCTGGGCAGTCGGGTCTTTAATTGGGCAGTACGCCTTAAGATGAAGCTTTGAATAACTGTAACAACTGAAATAGCATTATTTCTCTTGTAACAGAGAGCAGCAAACGCAAAAGTTTCAACAAGACCCGCGTAGAGGACAACTTCGCAAATAATGGTGTATTGGAATAAAAACTGGCCCGTAATTACAAACTCAATTAACAAACAATCACAAAACCACTGTTACAGAAATCGAAGCTTTGGAAACAATCAAAAACGGATACCGAGTATTCTGATACCTGCCTGGCAACAGGAATAACCGTTTCTTTAAAAGCTTTCCCGTTATTGAAGAATCACTGTTGCACAGTGTGTTGACAGATTCAGTTATTTATTTTTTAGACTGACCTGTTAACTGTCTATCCAGGCAGGAAAAATAAACTGTTGCATCGGGGGCAGTCTGATTACGCTGCGCCTGCCACAGCATTTCAGCCAGACATTCCATTACCTGGTGAGCCGCATCATGCTCATTTCCGGTCTGCTGTTTGAGTTGTAAGAAACGTTCACTTATACCAGCCGGCTGATTGATTGACAGCTGTTCCTTAATGGCAACATGCATGCTCAGATGCAAGAATGGATTGGTTTCCCCCATCTCCGGCAGATAATCCTTATCGCCGTAGCGCTCCACATCCTCCAGCATGCCATGGTACTCGGGGTGAAGTAATATGACCTCCAGAGCAATTTGCTCCAATCCAGTCAATATTTCCTGTTGCTTATATTTTCGCCAGGCGCCGAAAAATAGCTGGCGCGCCTGATTTCTTGTTGGTTTAAACATGTCAGAATTAATGCGTAGTCCTGATATTGCGACAGTGTCTTGGAAATATCAGGCTGTCTTGTCTTTATATTCACATAAATGATATATCACACATCGATTGCATTCAGGTTTTCTGGCTTTGCACACATACCGGCCATGCAATATCAACCAGTGATGTGCGTCATGCCTGTACGCCTTGGGAACGACTTTCAGTAATTTTAATTCCACTTCCAGCACGGATTTACCGCGTGCCAAGCCGGTTCTGTTGGCTACACGAAAAATATGTGTATCCACAGCGATGGTCGGTTCACCAAAAGCAGTATTCAAAACCACATTGGCCGTTTTACGGCCGACACCGGGCAATTGCTCGAGTTGCTCGCGCGTTCTTGGCACCTCGCCATTATACTGTTGCTCCAGAATCCGACAGGTTGCGAGAATATTTTTTGCTTTTGTTTTAAACAGCCCGATACTCTTAATAAAATCCAACAGCCTTTCTTCGCCCAACATGAGCATTTTTCGCGGCGTATCCGCCACAGCGAACAATTTCCGTGTAGCCAGATTGACACTTTTATCGGTCGCCTGTGCTGAGAGTAATACTGCAATCAACAATTCAAAAGATGACTGGTATTCCAGTTCCGTTGTCGGGTTAGGGTTGACAGTTTTCAAGCACGCAAATAGTTCCTGTCGCGTGGCTGAATTCATGATGCAGTAGACCGCGATTTTAAATTGCCTTCCGTACTCTGCGCACGAATGGAGGCGGCTCGCTCCAACGCAGCCTGAACGACAATCCTTTTGCGTATTTTAACTGTTTCCACCCTGTTTTCCGATGTAGCCGCCTTCATTCCGTCTACAATTTCCGGCGTCTGTTTTTTTTCCTGACTAAGTCTTTGCAACCTGAATTGATACCGTCGACGCGCCCTGTCCACTTTATCATCATATTCATTTTGCTGTGATTTGACTGCATCTAGCTGTGAAACATCAGGAACCATTTGAATACAATCCATAGGACAAGGGTCCAGACATAATTCACATCCGGTGCATTCACGGGAAATTACTGTATGCATCTGCTTGGCTGCCCCCACAATTGCATCAACCGGACATGAACGAATACAAAAAGTACATCCAATACACAGATTTTCGTCAATTACCGCGACAGACCTGGGTTTGGGATAGCCGTGCTCAGTATTCAACGGTTTGGCTTGAATACCCAGTAGCGCAGCTATTTTTTCGATAACAGTTGAATTACCTGGCGGACATTGATTAATATCCGCCCGCCCTTCTACAATAGCCGATGCATAAGGCTCACAGCCAGAAAATCCGCACTGTCGGCATTGCGTTTGCGGCAAAACAGCATCGATTTGCTTTATGAGTTGGTGTTTATACTTCAATGAAAACTCTCTTTCAGATTGTTCAGGCATGACTCCCGGAGCACTAAACCTCTTAACCGCTGCTAACAAATCCCGGCAGATGCAAAATGTCTAAATTATACAGCGATCTCCAGACATCGCGATTAAAAACCTGATCATTCCGTTTTCCAACAGGATTGAATCTATCTATCGTTTATTCAGAAGTCTACACACATACATACAATTGTCATACCTTACAAATATATTCAAATGAAAAACAATTCTGCAAATCATTGAAGAACATATTAGCTGCTACATATTTTCACCCAAAGAAATCAGGTGATATCGATTAATAGCTGCATTCAAATAATGTGTTACAGCTATGCACAAACCACATGATTATTTAAACAGAGGCTATATATGGCGTTTCTTTAAGTAATATCAACAAACTATCCATTGCTACACTTGCTTTCTGTCTTATTCACTTGGGATACAATGAGGAACACTATTATGACGAATGACAACATTAACCTGCCCAAACTTTCATGTCCGTTTCCAGAAAGAATCAGCCCTTATGCAAATGATGTTCATCATCATACCCTTGAATGGGTCAAACATTTTAGACTTGTTACAAACGAGAAAGCATTTGAGCGCTTGCGGTTATCCAAATTTGGCAGGCTTGCGGCACGCGCTTATCCGGATGCAGCATTGGATAGACTTGAAATCATTTCTGACTGGAATACCTGGCTTTTTGTAATTGATGACCAATGTGATGAAAGCGGGCTGGGCAAGCACCCTGACCGGTTGTTAGCCTTGCACGGTCGCTGCATTGAAATTTTATCCGGTTATTCAACGAAACCAAACGACACTCCGCTGATTCACGCTTTACATGATATTTACTGCCGTCTGTTACCGCTTGCCTCGAACTCCTGGGTGCTGCGATTCGCAAAAAGCGCCGCCGAATACTTTGAGGCGACGTTCTGGGAGGCACAAAACCGATACCATGGCCGATGGCCGGCCACTGACAGTTATATGCTGATGCGCCCTTTCAGTGGTGGATTATTTACCGATATAGAATTGATTGAAATTGCAGAAAACATCAACATGTCATGCCTAGCTCGCGCGCATCCACGCCTGATGAAACTAACTGCTCTGACAAACAATGTAGTGTGCTGGTCTAATGACATTATTTCACTAAGAAAAGAAAAGGCCCACGGCGATATGCACAACATGGTTCTAGTGCTGCAACGTGAGAGAAATATCAGCCTGCAGGAAGCACTGGATTTTGTTAAAAACCTTATCGACACGCAGATACAGCAATTCCTGATACTCGAAAAAGAGTTGCCCGAATTTGCTGACGTATGTGACCAGGACGTAAAAAAATACGTTTCGATTCTGCGCTCCTGGATGCGTGGAAATCTGGACTGGGCTCACGAATCTGGACGTTACAAAGCCTCGCAGGATGTAAATCAAAGTATCAGCCAAAGAACGTTCGCACTGTGCAGTGAATAATCCATGCCAGGATTGCGATCGGATACCAAGGGATAAAATTGTCTGTAATATTGTCTATATTGTTTTGAAATATACTGAAGCGATATAATCGTTATTTGGCTTTACTGCGCACAACATGCCAACGCCATTCTCATTCAGCAATATCATAGCCACCGGCTTTACGGGTTCTATTACTGTTGATGCGCTTATATACGGCTTTCGTTGGGAGAATAATGCAATTTCTTACAGTTTCCCCGGCGTACAATCTGTATGGTCAACAAATCCGTTCACTGGTTATGATCCCGGTGACGAACCATGGAGTCTTTCCTATGCGCCACTTTCATTATCAAACCGGTCCGATTTTGAGACCGCACTGCAACAATGGCAGAATGTCGCTGATCTTGAATTCGAGCTGATCAACGAAACGCAGAATACTGTTGGTGATATTCGTATTGCATACTCTCAGGTGCCCGCATTATCCTCCGCCGAAGCATGGGCTTATCTGCCAGCACAAGGAGTCTGGGGAGGTGACATCTGGGTCAACAAATCAAGCGTCAGCGCCAATCGCGAGTGGGCACCAGGTAATTATTCATTTTTAACAATTCTGCATGAAATCGGACATGCACTGGGTCTCACCCATCCCTTTGACGATCCCGCTTTTCCTACTGCAGATAATACCATGTCGTCCACAATCATGAGCTATGCTGCGCTTCCTGGCAACCAGGATTCAATCTTTGATTATTACCCTACCACACCAATGCCGCTGGATATTATGGCCATTCAGCATATGTATGGTGCAAATACAGATTTCCAAAAAGACAACAGCACAATTCTTTTCACAGATGATGAAACTTATCACGAAACCATTTTCGATACCGGTGGAATAGATACAATCACCTACACAGGCAGCCAGCACACCATAATCCAGCTTACGGCGGGCAGTGGTTCATATATCGGTAACGCTGTTCATGCAATCAGTGAAACCGAACAAATTGCGGTACCCAATATCTGGATTGCATTTGACACCGTCATAGAAAACGCCGCTGGTGGTATCAACGATGATGAGATTTACGGGAATCCATTTGACAATATACTGTCTGGTAACGCCGGCAACGACATTCTGGCAGGCCTGGAGGGTAACGATACATTTCTGGGCGGCACCGGTATCGATGAGGTTGTGTTTACAGGTGAATTAACTGATTACCTGCTGAACAAAACTACTGACGGATTCTCAATAACGCATCAAACAGGCACTGATGGTAATGACATACTCCTGGAAATTGAACGCGTGAGGTTTAATGATAAAGGGCTTGCACTTGATATTGATGGACACGCAGGCCGGATTGCCAAACTTGTCAGTGTTACATTTGGTGCCGATGCAGTGAGCAATCGCGATCTTATTCGCACTGGACTGTCTTTAATAGATAATGGAGCCAGTAATGAAGAACTCGCGTTTACAGCGCTGACCGCTTTAGGCATAAGCAGTCATAATCAACTCGTTTCACTGCTGTGGCATAATCTGTACGGGTTTGATCCTACACCAGACGAAAAACAGCCATATGTAACGCTACTCGATAGTCAACAGCTGTCAGCGGCAGACCTAACGATTTTAGCTGCAAGCACACCGTTAAATGATGAAAATATTGATCTTGTTGGTTTGATGCAATCTGGTCTAGTGTACAGTTTATAAATCCTATTCAAACTCGCAATCACCCAAAGAGCCAAACTGCAACCGCCTGACTTTCAAAAACCCCTTGTCGTATTAACGCCGAAACATCCATCATCAATGCCACACTGCAATGAACAAACACGCCCAGCCAGATATTGCGACTCTTTAAACTCATATAACCCAGAATCACACCGGCAATGATGGCTGCAATCGTTTCTGGCATGGGTTTACCGAAATGTATCATGCAATAAGGCACCATCATGAAGAAAATTGAATAAAAACCGAACCTGTGCTTGGTTCCGTGTAGCATGAATCCTCGAAAGAAAAATTCCAATGCAACAAACTGCAAAAAATAAAATAATTCCCAGACCAAAAACTTTGGAAACAAACTGTCACCCGGGGATACCTTATAGAACGGATACATTTTGATGAAGCTTTCGGTTGCTGAAAAATAATAAACCAGCGGTACCATAACAATCAGCATCCAGATATACAGTCGATAATATCTCAATGCTCCTTCGAAACCCGCTCCGTACTCAATGAAATTTTCTCTGAAAATCCATTTAATACAGATTGCCGGTAACGCTAGATAAAAAAAGACAATGACCGATGCCCAGTAAAGCGCCTGAAATAACCCTGAATCAGGGTGCATCAGCATTAATCGTTGTAATTTGATGGCCAGACCGTTAAAACCCAAATCCAGCAGAATGGAAACCAGAAATCTGAAATCACCAAAATAGTGCGTGCATGTCAATACTAGTGCCGTCGTCAAGCACACCAGCGTCACCTTGTAGTCAAATTGCAATATATTGTTTTTTAATGACCGGTATGAGTTTTTTTCTGTACTGACAAATGTTTTATAAACCGTTAATAAAAACCGCCTCATGGATAAACTTTATTGGATAGAAAACAGACTATCGTAGATTATATAATTGTCGAGCAATTTTCATAACTGATCATTTACTTCATTCGAAATAGATACAGCCAGGAAGCTGGATGAATTGCATTGGGTGGCTCTTGCCGGTGAAGCCAGTCATCCAGCCGGTCTCTCACAGGAATGTGTCCGAAAAGATGTTCGTATTTTGTCTCACTGCTGTCCCGTTAACTTGAAGCCAATGTTGTTATAACTTATTGAAATCAATGAAAAATTAAACGTAAAGATTTGTCTAAGACATGAGAATTGTTTGTTTAATAATTTCAACGAGTTAAACCCCTAAACGGGACAGCAGTGATTTTGTCTATACAGTTGCTGTGTAGACAATCTCAGGTTCAGCCACGAGCCTGCTGCATCCAAAACGTAGCGAAAGCCTGGTTACACCGCATTCAAAATTGTTTTGCTATGAGATGTCAGTTGCGAAGGAAACGTAATTCGAAACGTAGTACCTTTGCCTACTTCACTTTCAACACTGATCTGCCAGCCATAATGATTGCAGATTCGCTTGACAATCGGCAGTCCGATTCCAAGCCCTTCTACATGTGTAGTGCCACGAAAAAAACGTTCAAACAATAATGGTAAAAATGCAGATTCGATACCCATTCCCGTATCGGTTATCGACAAACTCCCGTGGCTATATTCAACACGTATAAAACCCGTCTCGGTATACTGAATTGCGTTGCGCAGTAAATTGGTCATTGCTGTATGCAGCGCCTGGCGATTTAACGGGACAACAACATCTGGCGCGATATTGACAATAAACTTTAATTTTTTTCGGTGTATTTGTGGATACAAGGGTTCAACGGCGTCATTCACGCATTCTGCGATCGCAACAGGCTCCATTACGCCAAGCGCCTGTTCACGAGCAAGAAACAATAATGCCTGCAGCTGTTCACCCATCCGTGTGGTAGCTGTTTCAATACGTTTAATTCTCATACGCACCTTGTCTGAAAGATCAGGTTCAGCATCCAGCAACTCACAACTCGTTAAAATGGTTGTAATTGGTGTTCTCAATTCATGACTGATATTGGCAGTAAATTCCTGCTCTCTTTGCAGCATACGTCGTATCCTGTTCTGATAATCGTCCAGGGCAGACGCAAGCTGTGCAACTTCCTTATCCATGTCTGCCTGCATCAAAGGGACACCCTGCACATCACCCGGCGCAAGTAATTTTACACGTTCAGCCAGATCTGTTACCTGATTGACAAGCATTCCCGCCAGCACATAACCGACAACGAAGGCAATCGCAACAACAGCCACCCAGGATAACAAAATCAGCATTCGTAATTCACTTAACCGCTGGTTATGTAATGCGATACGATATGCAACCAGAAATTTGACATCATCAATAGTCTGAACCAGCACGTGAATATCCTCGAAATCGTAGTATATCCGGTGGTACCCGGAATTCAGCCCACGGTAATAGGAAGGGATCTGCAATTCATCATCAACATGATGTATGACATATCCTTTGAGATGCGAACCAATCTGGGAGTAAAAATCGGAATGTTTTCGATAGCGATGCACCAAATGATCCATTTCCATCTTGATCACTTGCCGGATATGCGCCTCTTCAATATTATCTGAAGCGATATAAAGAATAACGCCGAGTGCACCTACTGTGATAATACAGAAATTCGCCAACGCGTTTGCAACACGCAGACGTAAACCATGTTCAATCCTGAGTTTGAGCACGAGAACTTAAGCAGTAACCGATACCGTGTACCGTTTCAATCGGGTCATAGCCGCCGGCACGCAGCAGAGCACGTCGCAGCACGTGCATATGGCTGCGCAACGTATCACTGGTCTCCTGCACATCCTCCCACGCTTCCGATTCCAACTCCTTGCGGCTGAATACACGACCAGGCTCACTCATCATTAAAGCCAATAACCGAATGCATTTTGGTGGTAGCTTGACGTCTTTATTCTCAAAACGTATTGAAAATGTCTTGGGGTCGTAAGACAGGCTGTCGACTTCGAGCAAGCGACTTGCCATGCGTCCGGAATGACGTTTGTGCAGCGCATTCAGACGCGCTTCAACTTCTTTTAAGGCAAATGGTTTTACCAGATAATCATCAGCACCATGCTCAAATCCAACCAGTTTGTCTTCAAGGGTATCACGGGCCGTCAGCATCAGTATCGGGGTATCGACGTTTGATTCCTGCCTCAGTTTTTGACACAGCGCAATACCACTCATTCCCGGCAACCCCAGATCAAGTAAAATGGCATCGAACTGCTGCGTCACTGCCAGATGAAAGCCTAACGCCCCATCGGCAGCGGCATCCACGCTGTGGCCGCGAGACTCAAGAAAATCATACAGATTGGCGGCAATAGCCAAATCATCCTCTATAATCAAAATATGCACTATGTCTGTTACCTTTTACTACCATTACCAGACCGCTAATAACGTTTCACCAATATTATGATGCACTATGAAATTTGCGGCTTAGTGTATGCACTGCTTCAACCAGAGCACCAGCATGCTCAGGCGGTGTAAATTGGGAGATACCATGTCCCAGGTTGAATACGTGACCGCTGCCGCTGCCATAACTTGCTAATATTTTCTCAACTTCTTTGACGATCACCTGTGGCGAAGAGAATAATACCGATGGATCCAGGTTACCCTGCAAGGCCACCTTTTCACCAACCTGCTTGCGCGCTTCACCAATGTCAATCGTCCAGTCAAGGCCCACTGCATCACAACCGATATCCGCAATCGCTTTCAACCACAAACCACCGCCTTTTGTAAAAACGATGCTGGGAACAGGCATACCTTCACTCTCCCGCTTGAGACCATCAATGATTTGACGCATATAATGAAGAGAAAATTCCCGATACGCAGAATGTGACAATGCGCCGCCCCAGGTATCAAAAATCATCACGGCCTGAGCTCCTGAATCAATCTGCGCATTCAAATACGCTGTTACGGCCTGCGCATTCTTTTCCAGTATTTGATGCAACAATTCAGGGCTGTTATACAACATTGTTTTAATTTCGCGGAAATCTGTGCCGCCGCGTCCCTCGATCATATAGCAAGCGAGCGTAAACGGGCTGCCGGAAAATCCGATTAACGGCACCCGGCCATTCAGTGCCTTGCGTATTTCGGATACAGCATCCATCACATATTGCAATTCATCGCCCGGGTCAGGTATTTTTAAAGCCTGAATACTCGCTTCGTCGCGCAGGGGACGCTCGAACATCGGTCCTTCGCCTTGTGCAAAAAAAAGGCCCAGCCCCATTGCATCCGGTATAGTCAGAATATCCGAAAATAATATGGCCGCATCTAACGGAAATCGCTCAAGCGGCTGTAAAGTTACCTCTGTCGCCAGTGCTGGCGTTTTGCACAGAGAGAGAAAATCACCAGCCCGCGCGCGTGTTTCATTGTATTCGGGCAGATAGCGTCCAGCCTGGCGCATCATCCAAATGGGTGTGTATTCTACGGGTTGTTTGAGTAAAGCTCGTAAAAACGTATGATTAGTAGTCTTCATGAATCTGTCTACATGATATATTTTTGTTATTTAATTAGTTATTATCCAGCAACACAGCTGAAAGCATTTCCACGCTACTTACTAGTAAGTAGCACAATTGAATTTATCCGTTTGACAGCGAGTCACGAATATGCGAAACAAACTTTCTTAAAAGCCAGCTATTCAAAGGCTTTATGATACCAGTGTATAAAGCATAGGTACATTGACATTTTGACTAATACCCATACCATGGAGTCAATATGCCTCGTTTTGTTCAGGTTTTCATTTCACTTCGGTATAAAAGCTATAGAATCTAACATTATGCAATTGACAGAAACCAATGTTCGCTGCGCTCGATTAAAATTATCAAAATTTGATCGGTTTCGTTATTTTGCAGACAACAGGTTTAACAACTTTAATAGCTGTGAAAATCCACATGGATTCCTTCGGTCACCAATTAGAACAGCAAAATAACGAACGCCTGGCTGGGCTTTTTTTTGCACAGACTGTTTGCGTGGTTTTGGCGGGTGGCATTGCCATTGTCACGCTGTGTGGCTGGATGATACCTGCTATTGCTTTAAAATTGCCCTATGGCTGGTGGTTGATGACCCAAAATACTGCGTTGTCCATCCTGATCAGCGCACTCGCCATCATTTTGATCCGAAACGACTCGAATATTCTGGTTATCCGATTTTGCGGGCTCGCTGTTATCATTTTCACAACGTTCGCATTATATGGCTACATCAACGGACAATCGATTGCCTTTGAATCAATCAAAATACAGGGTAGTTTGACTGAGCTATCCGACCAGGTACCCATTCACAGCATTATTTTTTTCTATTTGTATGGCGCTTCAATCATCGTTGCAAAAAAAGAAAAGAACCAGAAGCATTGTAATAACACTCGTGATTTTTTGACACTGCTGTTGATTGGAATGGTGCTGGTTATCTTCTCTGGTTATCTTTTTTCAGCTACAAGTTTATATAGCCACTCTACTGAAACGCTTGTTTCATATCATACTTTTATTTGTATGTGTTTATTGACATTCACAAACTTTGTTCGCGGTGTTGACGGTGGAATATTCTCATTATTCCTGGGTTCCGGAATCGGAAGCTACACAGCCAGAGTGGCTTTACCATGGGCGATAATGGGCCCGTTTTTTGTTATCAGCGCCATCAACTATTTTTTAGATCCAAGAGGCGCCTCTCAAGAAATTCAAATTGCATTGTCGGCAACGCTGTTATCACTAATGTTCTTTTTTATCATTTTGTGGTTATCCAACAAAATCAGTCACCTGGAAAATGATTTGCGTACACTCGCGCTGACCGACGAAATGACCGGTCTCTATAACCTTCGTGCTTTCTGCATTTTGGGCAAACAGGCTTTCCTGGAAAGCCTGCGTAACGACACAGTACTAACATTGCTGTATTTTGATCTGGACGGATTAAAAAAAATCAATGACACCCAGGGACATCAGGTCGGTTCTGATATGATTGTTGAATTTGCAAATCTATTGAAGACGAACTTCCGCCGTAATGAAACCATAGCCCGTATTGGCGGCGATGAATTTGTTGTACTGAGTAAGAATCAAGAAGTAGACACAGCAGCAAAAAGACTGGCAGATGCCGTTAATGCTGCTAACGCACGTAATAATAAACGCTACCGCATCAGTTACAGCGAAGGAAAGATAATCGGAAAAGCAGAAAATTTTGGTTCTCTGGATGACTTACTAACTCAGGCAGATGTGTTGATGTATGAAAATAAAAAAAGAAAAAAGCTCCTGTCCTCATAATTTGAAGCTCTACTATTCATTCCATTTATACACTGTATTATAAGCGCTGCCGTCAGTTACAACTCAATACGGATTCGCTCAATCACATCCCTGACGAGTTCTAGTTCATCGATCAATTCTACAATCCTGCTATCCGGTATCAAGCCATCTGCAACATCATCTATATCTTCAACAAAACACTCTGTATTCATTGCAGTTCACCTCCGCAATTATTGACTAAACTGAAGTGATATTAAATCGTAAATTTTCTTAAATACAAAGTAAAGACACGTTTCGCTTTACCCCATATTTCTAAAAATAGAAGATACAGAACCTTTACGATGATCTGAACAAGGGCTGTATCAAAAAAATCTTTCCCGTACACGGAAAATGCCACGGTCATATTCATGAGGTGGAGAAAATTTTGTTTGACCGGCTCGATACAATGTTTGGGAATGGCTTTATACAAGCCACATCAGAGTAGAACACCAAATTTAATAAGCTTGTTTTTTAACGCTCTGAGGAGATTAGCATAGTTAGTGACAGGCATTTTCCCCTGTCACTCCTGACTATGAGCGCCTAAGTCCTGGCTTTATGCGCTTCCAGCATTGCTTCGTAGCTCTGAATGAGACAACGATAAGCGGGAAGATAATTGGAAAATATTGTTGCTAATCCTTCCACATCATTTCGCCAGTCACGGTGCAATTCACACGCTACGCCAAACCAGCTCATGAGCTGCGCACCTGCTGCTTCCATACGTGACCAGGCGGCGTCGCGGGTTGTCTGGTTGAATGTGCCCGAGGCATCGGTCACAACAAAGACCTCAAACCCTTCTTCCAGGGCAGAAAGGGCAGGAAAAGCCACGCACACTTCCGTGACAATACCGGCGATCAAGAGTTGTTTCTTCCCGGTGGCCTTTACAGCTTGAACAAAATCATCATTGTCCCAGGCATTGATCTGACCGGGGCGGGCAATATAAGGCGCATCAGGAAACATTGCCTTAATTTCAGGGACAAGCGGACCGTTCGGGCCATCTTCAAAACTGGTTGTCAAAATGGTCGGCAGGTTAAAATATTTTGCGCTATCGGCCAGCGCCAGGACATTATTCTTAAAATCGTCCGGTGAAAAATCTTTCACCAGGTTGGTTAATCCGCTTTGGTGATCGACAAGCAAGACAGCCGCATTATTTTTATCAAGCCGGTTGTATTTGAAATTTTTAGCCATAAATTTTTCCTCTTTTCTTGGAGTTGAAAAAGTGGACTTCATTGCAACAAAGAAGCCTGGATGCTGGATGGATAAGTTTAAAAACGTCCGGCAGCATAATCGGCCATCGCTGTACGGATTTCACCCTCAGTATTCATAACGAATGGGCCACGGCCAACGATTGGCTCATCAATCGGTTCGCCGCCCATCAGCAGCGCCACTGAATCCTCCTGTGTTTCCAGAGAGACCGTATCGCCTTCACGCTCGAGCAGTACCAGCTCTTTTGCGCCAAGCGGTTTTTCACCGTTCACAATCACCTTGCCGGATAATACGAGCAGGGACGTATTGTGACCTTCCGGCACAGCCAGATCAGTTTTATGCCCGGATTTTAAGCGCATATCCCACACATTGATCGGCGTAAACGTTTTTGCCGCGCCTTGTGCATGACCATACTCTCCCGCAATCAGGCGAAGAGTGCCAGCATCATCCGGAAAACTGATAACCGGAATTGTGTCGGAAATAATTTCCTGATAATGCGGTTCGCTCATTTTATCCTTGGCGGGTAAATTCACCCATAGCTGAATCATTTCAAGTGTGCCGCCGTTACCTGTAAATTCCCGGCTGTGCATCTCTTCATGCAATATGCCCCGTCCAGCAGTCATCCATTGGACGTCGCCGGGGCCGATTTTGCCTGAATTTCCAGCATTGTCGCTATGTTCAACTTCACCCTGATAAACGATAGTTACCGTTTCAAATCCACGGTGTGGGTGTTGTTCTACTCCCCGAGGTTTATCCGAAGGCTCAAAATCTGCGGGGCCCGCATAATCCAGTAGTAAAAAAGGGCTGATTTCTTTTCCTTGTGCACCGTAGGAGTACATGGTGTTTACAGGGAATCCATCCCCGACCCAATGCCTGCCTGCTCCATGAATGATGCGTATGATTTTCTTTACTTTCATGGCATTTCTCCTTTGTCTCCAAGATAGTCAGACTATATAATGTATACGTTATCTTTAACAAGTACGTACAAAAAGGATACTGTAAATCAGTAGTTCAAAGGGAGAACTGTCTATGCGCAAAAAAGAGGTTTTTTGCCCTGTAGAAACAACATTATCAATAATTTCCGGAAAATGGAAAGTCATGATTATTCATTATCTTTTGGAAGGCGCTAAACGATTTAATCAGTTGCAGCGGGATTTGAATGGGATTACGCACCGGACACTGAGTAAACAACTTAAAGAAATGGAAGCAGACGGCTTAATCGTCCGCACTAACTATGGTGAAATTCCGCCAAGGGTTGAATATAGCCTTTCACCCCTTGGCAAGTCGTTAAATTCCGTTTTGTCATCAATGCATGAATGGGGGGAACAGTACGGCGAACATGTTGTGTCAAGGGATGCAAAGTAATACCCGGTTTGTTTGAACCAGACTGGCTATCCCGGCCATGTTTCTGAAAATTATCTATAAATCCACAAGGACTTTAAATCCGCCGTAAGTCATACGAGAGGGATCGAACGGCATATTATTTTCATCGCAGGCATCTTTCATGCGCGGGTCGTCCATCACTTTTTTGTTCACTTCGTCCCGGTGTTCGCGGGATTTATAAACAATAAAGGCAAAAATAACGGTTTCCCCGTCTTTTGCTCCCGCCAGTTCGCCGAACTGCTGTTGATACGCCAGTATTTACCGCTTGATTTGATCAGCAAATATAGTCCGGCAGCGTCACTTAGTTGTAAGGTTTATCTTTAAATTTGTCTTGACGAACTGCGGTATCTGTCAGCATTTGATGACACCTCACTAATCAGAAGCACCGACAAATTGATGGTACGTCAAAGGATTTTATGCGATGTTATGAGGCAAGAGATACTCCATAAAACTCAATAAATACAATAAATTTGTCTTATATGAGGCCTTATGAAACTCAAAATTGGTGCCCGGGGCCGGAGTCGAACCGGCACGGACGCAATGTCCGAGGGATTTTAAGTCCCTTGTGTCTACCAATTTCACCACCCGGGCATATAAACATATAAATTACAATAACTTGAAGCTATAACTATCAAGTAATTTCTGAAGATTATAACCTGAAAAAAATTGTAATAGTAGCGTCAAATTACTATTTGCATGGCTCACCACAGATTTCAATACGTTTATCTCGCTTTTCTGCATTAACAAGAAGGAATCGGCAATAAGTCACGTGTAGTGAACTGGTTGACTTGGATTAGTTTCATCTAAAGGGCATATCTAAAAATTGCGATTACAAAACGAAGCAAGTCTGGAAGTGAAGTTATTTTTCCTGGTTAGTGTATAATAACATTTTGTTTATTAT
>NZ_FOIA01000044.1 GCF_900111605.1 Nitrosomonas marina
GAAATGGTAAGAGCATATATACGGGAGCAGGAAAAAGAAGATGAGCGTATTGAGCAAATGACGCTGGATATAGACACGCCGCTTTAGCGGCTAACAAACAGCCCCTTTGAGGGGCTCAAGCGATAAGCCTCCGGCTCTGCCGGAGGTAAATTAACTTGTTTTTGATTTTTATTGCCAAATTGCGAATGGCATCGAACGAAACCGGCAATCGCAATGCCTTTTTCTCCCGACATGAGTTTTATAGCAATGCCGTTTGCAATGCCAATGCTATTGGCAGCTGTGGATTCACTGGTAGCGTGACTCTCTATTTGCTGACAGTTTGTGCAGCTTTTTTTTTGCCATTCAATCAATTCGATGCCGCCGTAAAATGGTGCATTGAAATGTGATGATTCAGGCCGTTCTGGCTGATCAAAACCATTGTCAAACAAGTGACTGATGCATGCGGGATTCAGATTATGTGAAACATTGAACGCCGGTTTGCACGGGGAGCCGTTATCCAGGGGAAAACGGGGGATGTAAATATAAAACACGCCGTCCAGTCCAGATTTATATGCATAACGCTCAAACACGGTGAATGCCTGCTCGAAGTTATCAGTCTTGTAGAGCGATTCAACATAATCATTTAAATCGGTCTCGGTGTCTGTCACAGTATGATCCTTTTTGACTCGAATATTTACATATCAGGTGAAAAGAGTTTGTATTCTTAGCTTGGCCCCATGCAAAATCGGGGAAATCTGAAAATTTTTTTTCAGATTGTTACAAATATTCAGTGAGCTATTTTGTGTAAACACGGGTTTTCAGGTGTATCTGATACTAGAAGAAGTTCTGGGAATTTGGTATTGATCTGTTCAATGATTCGCCCGACTTCTGGATGTAGAGGTTGTGTAATCAGGACCCATTGAAAATGGAAGCCAATGAGTACGATGACATTATCGACTCAGTGCGGGTGGCGATAGCGAATAATAGCAATATGAATATAAAAACCTTGCGACTGATTTTTGTATGACACTCATATTAGATTTATGAAATATATTGATATTCCGGACTGGTATCTACAAAAATATCAAGCAATATTTATGCCATCAAATAACAACCATTTGATTTAAATTGATAAATATAATTTGTGCAAATGAAAAATCTGCAGACAAGCTTCAATTGTTAAATTTTTCGACAATGTTAAGCTGGCTATGGTAGCTGTTTTGCTGTTTGCCTGGGCGGCTACCTGGGAACAAATGAATGTTTTTAATGAACGCAGGGCAATTGTTGTGGCATCAGGGTGGACGTTTCGATGGTGTCTATTATAAGGTCTGTCGGATTGGCGGATTGGCGGATTGGCGGATTGGCGCTACGCTAGGCTAGTGAGTCAATATGTAAACGGTTATTGTATCTTCAACTCTTTATGGCCTGATCCTGGCGTGTAGCACTGAACTGAATAATTCTGCACTCCAGGATGTGTAAAAAAATCCGACACTGATGGCTAAACTTAATTAGTCGGATTCATTATTTTTCTTCAAACTTCCCGCGATCATTTTATATTCGAGCAAGCGGCATTCGAGTGCGCCGTTGAATAAAGGCGTGCGGCGTGTTGCCTTAAGTCGTATTGTTTTTGGTAACATGGTGTCGGCGGATAATATATAGGCAGTCCAGCCGCTGAACTTGCTTTTCAATATATCACCCAGTTTTGGGTAAAATTCAGCTAACGACTGTGTTTCCCCAATGCGGACGCCATAAGGCGGATTGGTTATCAGAATACCCTGCGGTGTCGGCGCGGTGATCTCCAGCACATTGGCCTGTTTCAGGTACACGGCATCAAGTAATCCAGCGGCTTCCAGATTGGTTCGCGCATCCGACAGTGCATAACCGTATAGATCGCTGCCGTAAATGGGCTGCTGTGTTATCGGATGCTGTTTGCCCAGTGCTTCTTTTTTGAGTTTAGTCCATAGAGGCTGATCGAATTGCTTGAATTTTTCAAATGCGAAATGTCGTTGTGATCCCGGTGCGATATTAAACGCAATTTGGGCGGCTTCAAGCAGAAATGTCCCGCTGCCACACATGGGATCAAGCAGCGGCTTGCCTGGTTGCCAGCCGGTTAAAGATAAAATGCCTGCTGCCAGATTTTCGCGTATAGGCGCATTACCAGCAGCTTTCCGGTAGCCTCGCTTAAATAGCGCATCCCCGGACGTGTCCAGATAGAGTGTAAATTCGTTTGCGTATAAAAAACCGTGTATGCGGATGTCGGGATGTACGGTATCGATACTGGGGCGCTTGCTGGTTATTTTGCGGAATTTGTCGCAGACGGCATCCTTGATTCTCAGCGTAACAAAATCAAGGCTGCGTAATGGGCATTTAATTGCTGCCAGATTGACACGTACGGTTAATTCGGACGAAAACCACTCATGCCAGGGTAATGCCAGTGTGGTATCGTAAACGTCCTGTTCGTTGCGATAAGTTGTGCTGGCGATCTGCCATAATATACGACTTGCAATGCGGCTGCCGAGGTTGGCCTGATAACAGGTTTTCCAGTTTCCCTGAAAGTGCACGCCGCCATTCGCTGGCAATACCTTTTCGGCGCCCAGTTTCGATAGCTCGTCTGCCAGCACGGGCTCAACTCCCCGCGGACAGGGGGCGAAAAACTGCAGTGGCTGCGCATTCAAGGACTTGTTAATCAACGGACGGGTTGACTTTCCAAAGTGCAATGGCAAGTACAACCCAGGAAACTATGTAGGAAAAACCACCGAATGGCGTGATGATGCCAAAAGCACGTATTTCGGTCAGACTGAGCATATATAAATTAAAGCTGAATAGAATGATGCCCAGCAGCATCAGCCAGCCGGATAGTTCAATCAAACGAGATTTGGCATAGTGGATTAACAGGAGGCCAATAATCAGCAAACCAAACGAATGGTATAAGTGATACTGCAGGCCGGTATGGAAAATAGTTTGCATATCATCGGTGAGTACACTTTTTAAACCATGTGCGCCAAATGCGCCCAGCGCAATGCAGAGAAAAGTATTGATAGCGCCCAGTAAGAGAAACGGTTTAGGCATTGAAATCTTCCTTTTTGGGATGTGTTGATGTTCAGTATTTATCGGACCGGCGACTGGTCTTTTTTGTTTTATGGCTGTTATTACAGGTTTTGGTCACATTTGCATCGACCTGCCCTTGAGCTAATTTTACCTGAATTTTATCACCTGCACTGACCTGATTCGCTTTGCTTACGATTTTGCCTTCGGAAGAATAAGTAATACTGTATCCCCTGTTCAAGATGGATTGCGGGTTCAGCTGCATCAGCTGCGACTGACGGTGTTGTAGTTTAGTCGCCAGCATTTCAATTTGTCGTAAGCATGTCTGAGTAATCTGATTCGCTATTCTTTGTTGCTGTTCTGCCATCTGTGCAAGGTTGGGTCGACTGGATTGGATTCGCTGGTAATATGATCTGATTACCCAAAATCGTTTATCGATATGGTATGTGATGCTGGCAATAAGGCGTTCCTGTATATGCTGAAGGTGTGATAACCGGTTTTGTATGCGTTCGCCCGGGTGAGTGTGCCGGTGTGTGAGCAGATCGATTTTCTGCATACTGTTTTCTAGTTTGCGTGTTATAGCGTGGTGCAGTTTCTGATATTGTCTGGATAACTGCTGTTTCAGCTCCGTTATTTCCGGGCTGGATATTTCTGCAGCTGCAGTCGGTGTGGGGGCGCGTCTGTCGGCGACGAAATCGGCAATGGTGAAATCAGTTTCATGGCCAATACCGCTGATTACAGGGACTGAACAGGCGGCAATGGCCCTTGCGACGGTTTCTTCATTAAATGCCCACAAATCCTCAATGCTGCCGCCGCCTCTGCATAAAATCAAGACATCGCATTCATGTCGTGCTGAGGCTGTGGCAATTGCAGAAGCAATGTTTCTCGCGGCATCTCTGCCTTGTACCGGCGTTGGATAAATGACTATTGGCAGCGACGGCATGCGGCGTTTCAGCGTGGTAATCACATCATGTAATGCCGCTGTTGCAGGAGAGGTAATAATTCCGATCTGACGCGGGAAGGCGGGTAGTTTTTTTTTGCGGTCCGTGTTGAACAGGCCATCTCTATCAAGTTGTTTCTTCAGGCGTTCGAAAGCTTCATATAATGTGCCCAGACCTGCACGTCGTACAGTTTCGACATTCAGCTGAAAATCGCCGCGCGATTCATATAGTGTTACCAGTGCAAGCACTTCAACTTGAATGCCATCCCTGGGTTGCCAGTCAAGATACTGGTTTTTATGTCGGAACATAACACAGCGGACCTGGGCGTCGGCGTCTTTGAGAGAAAAATACCAGTGTCCGGATGGATATCGTTTAAGATTTGAAATCTCGCCATTGACCCATAATAAAGGAAAGTTATTCTCGAGAACGGTTTTAACGTTACTGTTCAGTTCACTTACCGTTATAATTGTCTGTGTGATTTCGAGTGCAGATGGTAAATTCATAGAAGTGTGTGATCCACCCAAATGATCGTGTCAAACGTGCGCTGTGTTTCAACTGTATGAAACTAAAATGTTATCAGATTTAAAAATGATCCACATTTGCCAGTGAAATTGGTACTATAACCGGCTTCGTGATCAATCAATCATGCATTTATTATAATCTATTGTTTATAAATGACAATTCAAATTGTGTAAAATTTGTATTTGTAAAAATACTGTTTTATTCTGATGACTTAATACTTAATATTCAAGGGATATCCACAAAGTTATTCACAGATATGATTGGCAAGTATTGCCAGTTTCCGAACACAAATCAGCAGGATGCATTATGTAATTGATTCTGGAATCAGGGTACCTGTTTTTTTATAGTTGATAAATTCAATCCAGTCTAACAAACGTGAGGAGAATGCCGGGTGTTATCGTTAATTGAAGCAGCGGGCTGGCCGATCTGGCCTATTATTTTAGCTTCCATTATAGCTGTAGGTATTATTGGCGAGCGAATATGGTCATTACGTCACAATGTTGTGGCGCCGAAAGACTTGCTGCCAAGAGTGTTAAATGAATATAAAAGAAGCGGTGTCACTCTGGACATGATAACCAAGCTTCAGCAGCATTCCCCGCTGGGAAGGGTTATTGCCGCTGGATTGCAAAACGAGCACAGTCCGCGTGAAATCATGAAGGAATCCATCGAAGAGGCCGGACGGGTCGTGACGCACGATCTGGATCGTTATCTGACGACACTGGGAACAATAGCCGCACTCAGTCCATTAATGGGTTTATTTGGAACGCTGGTCGGCATGATTGAAATTTTTGGTTCCAATTCTCCGACGGGGAGCAATCCGGCGCAGCTGGCTTACGGCATTTCTGTCGCACTGTATAATGCTGCCTTTGGTATACTCGTTGCTATTCCGAGTATGATTTTTTATCGCCATTTTCGTGCAAAAGTCGATGCGCTGGCGATAGAAATGGAATTGCAGGCGCTGAAACTGGTCGAGACTGTTCAGGGTGAGCGCAAGATAGCAGCAGGTCTCAGACAAGACCAGAATGTCGTGCAATCGCATCGATAGTATGGAATCTTGCTGTATTTATGATAAATACTGCCTTGATATTAGCAGGTTGTTTGATTTGATTAGTAAAATAATAATTTCTATGCTGCGAAAACAGGAGTGTAAGTGAGTATACGACGCTCGTTGGTAACTGGTGGCGGCGGTTTTATTGGCTTGCATTTGGTTCAACAGCTTCATGAGCGCGGCGATGACGTAAGAGTTCTGGAATTGCCGGGCGTGCCGCTGCCATCATACGTCGAAGCGGTACGTGGTTCAGTGTGCGATGCCGGTATCGTCAAAAACGCGTTAAAAGGTGTGCAGAGAGTTTACCATCTGGCCGCAAATCCGAATTTGTGGGCTCATGACAAAAATGACTTCAGACGTGTCAATTACGAAGGCACCTGTATGATGCTAAAAGAAGCCGAAAGGTGCGATCTCGAAGTTTTTGTGCATACGTCCACGGAGTCGATTTTTGTGGGAAAATCGCGATGGGATACCGGAGCTAAAGTAATAACCAGACGCCCCATTCATAAATTGCCTGGACCTTACAGCCGTTCAAAATTTCTCGCTGAACAGGCTGCTGTTGAAGCGGTAGAAAACGGCATGCCTGTTGTTATAGTTGCACCGGCACTGCCGGTTGGTCCGGGTGATCGAAGAGTTACTCCGCCAACGCGTATGATTCTTGATTTTATCAATGCGCGACCGCCAGCATATCTTGAATGTGGTTTTAATCTGATTGACGTGCGGGACGTTGCGGCCGGTCATATACTGGCAGCCGAGCATGGTCGGTCCGGTGATCGATACATACTTGGCAATAAAAATTTGATGTTGAGCGAGTTGCTGCGAATGATAGAGGAAATTACCGGCCTCGCAATGCCCAAAATTCGAATTCCATACTGGGCGGCACTGGCAGCAGGTGCAGTATCTGAATTTCTTGCAGATTATGTAACCCGCAACCAGCCAAGAGCACCGTTGACCGGAGTAAGACTGGCGCGTTACCCGTTGTATTTTGATAGTGAAAAGGCAATTCAGGAACTGGGGTTGCCGCAACATTCGGTATATCAGGCGCTTGCTGATGAAATAGAGTGGCTTTGTGACGAAGGGTTGATTACCCGGCGCTTGCCCATGCAGCAAAGGGTATAGCCGTGTTGAGCGTTAATTCCATGGCACGATGCTGGTGTCTCGTATAAAATAGACTGTTTTGCACTGGAATTGGAAGTTTTGGGGCGATGGGGGGTGTTACTGTCCTTACGTTGATGAAAGAAAAGAAAACAAGCAGACTGCAGAAAGCATTAATTTGGCTATTTTTAGTCATGTTACTGCAGGGTTGTGCTTCATGGTCCAAGAAAGATGATGTAGATATTGATCCGGTCGATCCGCATGAAGATATCAACCGTGTTTCCTATGACTTTACCGATAAGGTCGATCGTGTGTTGTTTGAACCGGTAGTCGATGCATATGTGCAATATGTGCCGAATGCCGCGCAGCGATCAGTCGGGAATTTTTACGATAACGTATCGTATCCGAATGTTGTTCTAAACGCTTTTTTACAAGGTAAGATCAAGCAGGGGTTTGCGGATGGTTTGCGTTTTGTCATCAATTCAACAGTTGGCTTATTCGGTCTGTTTGATATGGCGACGCATATGGGGCTGGAAAAGCATGATGAGGATTTTGGGCAGACATTGGGTGTATGGGGGTTTGAGTCGGGCTCATATTTGTTTATCCCTATTTTGGGTCCGAGCAGCGAACGGGATGTGGCGAGTGTGCCTGTATCTATGTTTACCAATGTGCTTTTTTATGTTGGCGCTGTAGCCGGTGCGGGTGTTTTTGCTCCATTGACAGTTCTTGGGGCCATCGACAAGCGGGCGCGCCTGGCGGGTCCAATGCGTATTCGAGATCAGGCAGCACTGGATCCCTATTTATTTGTCCGGGAAGCATCGCTGCAACAGCGTGAATTTTTGGTATACGACGGTGATCCGCCGCTGAATTTGTATGACGATGAGCCCTTCCAGGATAATCCTTTCGATGTCAAGCCTAAAAGACCGGTTTCTGGTAGTGAATCTTCTGAAAACGATCATTCCGAGGAAGCTGTTCAACAGAAAAACCAAGGTAAGGACCTGAGTGAGCAGGGTATCTGATACCCTCAGAGATGATTTGACTATTTACTTGGACTATATATGAACGGGATGCAAGAGCGCATAACAGTGGATCAGACACAAATGGATTTGGCCAAAGACGACGAAGAAGAAACCGTGTTGCTGAAAAGTCAATTGAATAAGGCGCGTTCAGCTTTGCTGGCCATGCAGAGTCAGGACGGTCATTGGTGTTTTCCGCTTGAAGCAGACTGTACGATACCTGCGGAATATATTCTGATGATGCATTTTATGGATGAAGTGGATGCTGTACTTGAGCAGAAAATTGCCCGTTTTATCCGTTCAAAGCAGGATAAATCACATGATGGTTGGCCATTATACTATGGTGGTGATTTTGATATCAGCTGCTCGGTGAAATCCTATTATGCATTAAAACTGGTTGGAGACTCACCCGACGAGCCGCACATGGTTCGAGCGCGAGAGGCGATTCTTCGATATGGCGGCGCTGCCAGTTCCAATGTGTTCACACGCTTGTTGTTGGCAATGTATCAGCAGATTCCCTGGCGGGGTGTGCCTGTGGTTCCATCAGAGTTGATTCTGTTACCGAAATGGTTTCCGTTTCATTTGAGCAAGATTTCGTATTGGTCACGCACTGTCATGGTTCCCTTATCCATTTTGTGCACCCTGAAAGCCAAAGCTGCCAATCCGCGTCAGGTAAATATTCGTGAATTGTTTACAGTGCCGCCCGAGCAGGAGAAAAACTATTTTCCTCGGGCGGATACACGCTTGAAACGCTTTTTTATGTGGGTTGAGCGCATTTTGTCAAAGTTTGAGCCGCGATTGCCTGAATTTATGCGACGATATTCAATACGCCGTGCGGAGCAGTGGACGTTGGAGCGTTTAAATGGTGAATGCGGAATAGGCGCCATTTTTCCGGCAATGGTCAATGCCTATGAGGCACTGGCGCTATTGGGATATCCAAAAGATCATCCCGATCGTGAATTATGCCGTAAGGCGCTGGAAGGCTTACTGGTTTTCGAGGATGAACAGGCATGGTGCCAGCCCTGTACGTCACCGGTCTGGGATACGGTATTGAGTGGATTGGCGTTACAGGAAGATGAAGACACAGATCAGCGGCCTGTACGTGCAGCGATGGACTGGCTGTTAACTAAACAAATATTGGATGAGCCGGGTGATTGGCGTGACAAATGTCCGACACTGCAGGGTGGCGGGTGGGCATTTCAGTACGCCAATCCGCATTATCCGGACCTGGATGATACCGCAGCCGTTGTCTGGGCCTTGGTGCAAACGCAAATTCAGGCACCAGAAGATGTTAAAGGTGCATATGAACAATCAATTACCCGAGCCGCTGACTGGTTGGCGGGAATGCAATCAAGTAACGGTGGTTTTGCTGCATTTGATGTGGATAATACTTATCACTACCTTAATGAAATACCATTTGCTGACCACGGGGCACTGATTGATCCGCCAACCAGTGATGTCACAGCCCGCTGTGTCGGTTCACTCAGCCTTTATAACGCTGAACGATATCAGGAAGTTGTCCAGCGCGGGATAGAATTCCTGTTAAGCGAGCAGGAAGCCAATGGATCCTGGTTTGGGCGCTGGGGCACAAATTATATTTATGGCACATGGTCAGTGCTTGAGGCGCTGAAACTGGCTGGGATGGACCCAAATCACATGTCAATCCGGCGCGCGGTTCAATGGTTAAAATCGACCCAGCGAGAGGACGGTGGCTGGGGCGAAACGAATTATTCTTATTTTGATACGCAACAGGCCGGTCAGTTTGAGACCAGCACGTCATTTCAGACAGCCTGGGCGATCCTCGGATTAATGGCTGCAGGCGAAGTCAACAGCAAGTCGGTACGAACTGGTGTGGATTATTTGTTGCGTAATCAAATGCCTGACGGATTATGGGAAGAACCTTGGTTTACAGCGCCCGGCTTTCCGCGGGTTTTTTATCTGAAGTATCATGGTTATTCCAAATATTTTCCGATCTGGGCACTGGGGCGTTATCGCACCTTGACCAAAGGAAACAAAACATGAGTGAAAGTATCGTGGGCATTGTGTCCGCACTAAAATCCGAGGCAAGTTGTTTAATGAAGTTGCGTTTTCCCCTTTTTAAAATTGCCAGGATAGCGCCAAGAACACGGTTGTGCCTCGGTGGTATGGGCGGTGCCGGTGCGTTAAAGGCATCTCAGATCCTGCATGAATACGGTGTGGATGTGTTGATCAGCTTTGGGGTGGCGGCTGCATTGGATGACAAACTGATACCTGGTGATCTGGTATTACCCGAGGCCACGTATTGCAAGGGAAGAAAACTGCCGGTAACCCTTGAGTGGCGTGAACGTATTGCAGAGATGCTGCCTTCTTACCTGACTGTTGTCGGTGGAACGCTGGCGGATACCCAAAGCCCGTTGTCATCACGACAAGAAAAATTAAAACATGCTGAAGAGACTGGTGCTTGCGCTGCCGATATGGAGTCTGCAATCATTGCTGAATTTGCGGCGCATATGGACCTGCCCTTTATCGCGATTCGTGCAATCGTCGATCCGCTTGAGTTTTCGCCACCACCGGTACTGCTGGACGCTGTTTATGCGGACGGAACGGTTAATGTGGTTAAGCTTGTATCAATTTTAGTCAAACGATCAGTATCTTTTAAGACGCTGTTTCATTTGGGTATGGGTATGTATGCGGCACGCTCGACGCTCAGCAAAGTTGTCGAAACAACCGGTCTGGGTTTCAGGAGTGAACTGACGGACCGTAGTCATGCTAATGAGCTTGTGCTCGAACAGGGCGAAAAGTATATGGCCGCGGAGTCCGCTAATAATAACGACACTGTAATAGCTAGCTCACGGTAAGACTTAGCGATCGTTGCACGGATTGACTGATTTTTCTTCGGGAGCGAAACAGGTTGCGTACCGCCGCAAAGTTTTTTTTGCTGAATTCGACCCGAACCCGGGGGTCCGGATCGACCTGTATCAGCGCTTCTACAGCTGCTACACGCGGCGCGAGTCCGGCGAAATTGGCGACCTGTATCGATAATCCAGGTCTTGCGTTCAATTCGATGATCATGGGCCCATGGTCTCTGTCAAGAACAATATCAACACCCAGGTAGCCAAGTCCGGTTATTTCATAACAAGCGGCGGCCAGTGTCAGCAGCTTGTTCCAGTGTGGTACTGTTAAATCATGAAAAGGTTTGCGGGTATCTGGATGGTGATAGACGGGATCTCCATACTGTACGGCGTGAAGCGCTTCTCCCGTGTCAATATCAATACCTACGCCTACAGCTCCTTGATGTAAATTGGCTCTGCCGTCCGAAGCATGCGTGGCCAGTCGCAGCATCGCCATAATTGGATAGCCCTTCAGGACAATAACACGCAAATCCGGGACGCCTTCATAGCTGTAATTGGCAAAAACCGGGTCTATGTGTATCAATGATTCGATCATGACCGAGTCAGGTTTTCCGCCGAGACTGTGCAATCCACTTAAGATATTCGAGACATGACGTTCGATATGTGTAAGCCTGACTGCGTCACCGCTGGGTTTGTAGTACAGATTATGAGCCTGCTCCGTAATGACCAGGATACCTTTGCCGCCACTACCTTTAACAGGCTTGATAACAAACTCCTGGTAGGGGTTTAATATGTTTTTAAGTTGTTTGACATCATGCTGATAATGCAGTGTGCCAAGTAGCTTGGGAACAGTAATGCCGGCTTGCTGGGCGAGTTGTTTGGTCTTTAGTTTGTCGTCGACCAAAGGATAGAGACGGCGCGGATTATAGCGGGAAACCAGCCCGAAATTACGCTGGTTCATGCCAATAATACCCATGCTTTTCAGGCGTTTAATGCTTGTCAACAGCATGACGTTTGCCCATAGTATGAAATCGATATAGCTCGGTTAAGCGGTAGCCGGTGTATTGGCCCAGAATCAGAATCAGCGCCAGATTGACCAGCATCAGTTCAGGAAAATTGAAAGTCAGGTACTCAACAGTACGATTTGTCATGAATAAATAGGCAATAATTGCGGTCAGTAAACTGCCTGCACCCTGAATCAATACTTCCCTGGGGCCATCTTCCTCCCATAGTACGGACATACGTTCAATTGTCCAGGCCAGTATGACCATCGGAAAAAAGGTGACCGTAAGTGCCTGGCTTAATCCCAGTTTATTACTGATAATACTGATACTCGCAATTATGGTAATGACAACAATTATAACTGCCGAGATTCGCGCAACAAGCAATAGATTCAAGCGGGACAGGTATGATCGAATCATCAGTCCTGTACCAACAACGATAAGAAAAATAACAATACCGGTGACCAGCGTGGTTTGAATCAGCGCCAGTGCAATCAGAATGGGCATAAACGTGCCAGAGGTGCGAATACCAACGAGTATCCTCATGATAACAACGACCAGTGCTCCGATTGGTAGCAAAAGGATCATTTTGAAAGCATTTTGTTGCTCAATAGGCAAACTGTAAATGGAAAAATCTATGATAGCTGCCTGTTTGTTCTGGCTGCTGTTGACGACGAGGTTTCTCGTGGAGTGCGTATTTTTGATAATAGAAAATGAAACCTGGGAATTCTTGCCGCCGACAACATCTAGCAACGACTGGCCACCGTGTTGCCAGATCAGAAAATTTTTTGGCTTGCCACTTTTTCCGGTATCCTGATTAAACAGAATCCATTGGTTACCATCGTGGATTTCAACAAAATTAGTCAGTGATTGCCGTCTTCGGCCATCTTCAAGAAACAGACCTCGAACGACACGAGCACTGATACCCTCGAGCGCGAGCAAATCAAGTATCAGGTTTGTTTTATAATCTTCTCCGGCTTTATCATTGCGCAACAGTCGCTGGTTTTGATTGGGTGATTTCGAATTCAACGTCTGTATCAATTCGCGCGTAAAAATTTCCGCGTTTGCGGAGCGGGCGCGCACCTGCTCAAGCAACGTCATTGAAGCAGTCAAGAAGACTTCGTCCAATTCGGGTTTTTTAGGCGGCTCTGGTTCATCAATCGGTTGATCTTCAACGAGTTTATCGTTTTCGTACACGCTCAGCCTGTAATATGCTGTTTGTGCTCCCTTTGCAGTTCGCTTACTCCATTGACCACGTCGCTCGTTATTTGATGTCAACTCACTGAAACCGTAGTCAGATGATGCAAAATCCTCTTCCATAAAGGTCAGATTCGGTTCTTTGGGAGGCAGCGCGAGAGAAATAATAACAGGGTCTCCCTGCGCCTGAAAATCAATTTTTGCTTCTATTGTCCAGACAAATTTTTTATCATCAGGCATTAGTGGAAACCCGAGCGCCAGATGTTTATATAAAATTAACCCGATACCGATGAAAAAAATCAGTAAAACAGCGGAATACAATCTTGCCTGAGCTTGCATTATTGTTTGGTATTCGGAGTTGTTTTGGGTTTTGTGAATTCCTTGCTGACATCCACAACCGCAAGATCACGTAAGAAGTTTCTGCCGATTAGTACCTGTTGATCAAATTTACTTCGGTCTATCAATGTGAAACTGATTTGTTCATCAAGATTTCCCAGTTTTACACGCAACTGAACGATAGGTCGGCGCTGAGATTCCGTTTTATGTTTTTTGATTTTGGTGTATCCGCGAATCCTGCGAGTTAGTTCTAATTTTTCCTTTGTCTCGGGATCTATAATGTTGAATTTTATGTAAGGTTTGCCATCGCGCTCAAATTCAACCATATCAAGCGCATTTAGGGATGAAGTTTGCGCGCCTGTATCAATTCGTGCGCTCAAATTGATTCCTGGGGGATCAAGATAAACATACTCAAGGCCGCCAAGGATCGTGATGTCGTCTTTGACAGCTTTATTCTGTGAAGTAGAAGTGTTTTTGGATGTGTTGTGCGGTTTTTTTGCTGCGGTCCTGGGTGTAGAAGTGGGGGGAGGAGCGGGTGGATTGTTTTTGCGGGCAACAGTGCTAATTTGATTTTCTAACTGTATTTGTTGACTTTCCAGTAGTTTTTTTTCTTTCAATAATTCTGAAAACAAGGTAACCAGTTCGCTTTCTCTCGCACTTATGGCCGCTTCGCGCGCGATCAGGGCATCTTCGCGTCTGTTCAATTCAGCCAGCCGTTCCTCGAGGTTATTTTGTCTGGAGAAAAGTAACGGCTCTGTTGCATGTGTATCCGTTGAGTGAGGATCTGTTGTTTGACAACCTGAAAAAACAGCTAAACAGATGACCGAAAAACTGATGGAAATTGTGTTTGGTAGGAATGGCTTTTTTCGGGTGTGAAACAGCATAAAATTTATGACCTAAATTTGAATAAATGATCTGGTTTTTGTTCAGGACGCCACTGCAGAAAAATGGGCATAGAATTGCAACTTGATTTTACCGGTGATCGATTAAGTCTCCAACAGTCTTTTGTAAAAAACTGGTAAATTATTGACCGGCAGTGTTAAGGATTGTTCAGATCGAAAGTCAGTTTTTCTTCATTATAAGAGCAGATATCGCGGTGAATTTCCAGACAATGGGAAGTAATCGTGATTGTATATCCACCTGGCTGCAGATTTCTGGTTTCTAGCTCGAATTGAAAATGTCCCTGCTTATCGCTGGTGTAGGATTTTTCAGCAATTAGAGTCCCTGTCTCAGTCGTAACACGAAAATTCAACAAAACATCCGCCGTAGGTTGCGCATTGTAGTCAACCCAACCGTTAACAACGACTTTTTCTCCAACCTGATACTGAGTTTTAGGTTCAACTAGAACAGGTTTAGAAATATGGGTAGCCCCTAAATTCAGACTGATGCTGCAGAATAATAAAATCAACAGGCGGGCGATGACGTGGTTTCTATAAAGCGCCATATACAGTTCCCCTCGATATGTAGACAGTAGCAATCTCTTAACTCTCAACCTACTGTATTTCTTGTAATTAGCATGTGAAAATGGATGTGGTCCTAAATGCGACTGATGCACGCGTACGTATTTAATCTGCCTACGCTTGCACTTCGAATATATCAGGTGTTGTAGCACAAAACCAGTGTATCTTCAATTAGTCTCGTCAACTTTATCAATTGATTGATTGGTTTAAAATTACCTGGTTTTTTTGGGTACGAATAAATCGGTGATCGTACCTTCAGCTATTTCAGCCGCAAAAAACACAGTTTCGGACAGTGTGGGATGCGGATGAATCGTCAGACCGATGTCTTCCATGTCGGCACCCATTTCCAGCGCCAGCATGGTTTCAGCGATCAATTCTCCAGCATTGACTCCAGCAATACCGGCACCGAGAATCTTCCGTGTTTTTTTGTCCATTATCAATTGCGTCAGACCCTCATCGCGTGCCATGGAAATAGCACGCCCACTGGCTGCCCATGGAAAACTGACTTTTTCATAGTCTATGCCCTGCTGTCGGGCCTCGCGTTCTGTCAGCCCCATCCAGGCAATTTCCGGATCCGTATAGGCCACAGAAGGAATTGCACGTGCATCGAATGCGACTTTATGTCCCGCGATTACTTCAGCAGCAAGCTTGCCCTCATATGTCGCCTTATGGGCAAGCATGGGATTGCCCGCGATATCGCCGATCGCAAAAATATGCGAGAAATTGGTCCGTAACTGATTATCGACACGAATAAAACCCTTGTCATCTATCTGTATGCCGATACTCTCTGCGCCAATTTTGAAACCGTTAGGGTGGCGACCTGTCGCCATCAGGATGCTGTCATATGTCTGCGGGTCGGCAGCGTTCTCGCCCTCGAAGCTGACGGTCAGGCCGGATTTCTTGGCGTTTATATTGGTGACACGTGTATTCAAATATATTGCTTCGTACCGTTTCTTGAGCCGTTTGTACAATGGTTTGATCAGATCTGCATCTGCACCAGGAATGAGCTGATCCATAAATTCCACAATACTGATTTTGCTACCAAGTGCAGCGTAAACCGTGGCCATTTCCAGGCCAATAATCCCGCCGCCAATGACCAATAAATGTTTCGGTATTTTTTCAAGCTTGAGCGCTCCGGTGGAATCGATAATGCGTGGATCATCATAGGGCAGGCCAGGGATGCGGTTCACACTTGATCCGGCGGCGATAATGCAGTTATCGAACGAAACGGATTTTGAACCTGATTCAGTAATTACTTGAAGCATATGTGGCGACACGAATTGGCCGGTGCCATGCAGAATTTTCACCTCGCGCTGTTTTGCCAGCGTATCGAGCCCTTTGGTCAATTTGTGTATAACAGTTTTTTTCCATGCGTCTAGTTTTTCAAGCGAAATTTTGGGTTTGCTGAATGTGATACCCAGGTTTTCGACTTCTTCAGCTTCAGTGATTATTCTTGCGACATGTAATAAGGCTTTTGATGGAATGCAACCGACATTCAGGCAGACGCCGCCCAATGTAGGATAGCGTTCGATCAAAATGACTTTTTTTCCCAAATCAGCCGCCCGGAAAGCAGCGGTATATCCACCTGGCCCGGCGCCAAGTACAACCACTTCTGCATGCAGGTCGCCTCGTGGAGTGTCGTTTTGTGACTGAGTCTGTTCTGATGCTTTTTGGGTGAGTGGAGACAACGGATGCTTTTGTTGCGGCTTGTCGGTTTTCTCTACTGTATTTTCTGTTTTGCTTTCTGCTGGCTTTGTGCGTTCGGGTGTTGCTGTTTGCTCGGTGACGTCCAGTGTTGCAATGGGTGATCCTTCAGACACCTTGTCGCCGACCTTGACTGTGATAGCTTTAATTATACCGGCCTGGGGTGATGGTACTTCCATAGTTGCTTTGTCGGTTTCCAGAGTAATAAGCGACGTTTCCTTTTCCACTCTGTCACCTGCAGAAACAAGCACTTCAATGACGGATACATCACTGAAGTCGCCGATATCAGGGACTTTTATTTCAATTTCCTGGCTCATGGGATTGATTTAATAGAATAGAATGAAAAGACACGCGAATGTTATTGCAGTATTTATTGCCTGATTTGCCCATCACCCAGCACAATATATTTCTGACTGGTTAATCCTTCCAATCCAACCGGGCCGCGTGCATGAATTTTATCTGTGGAGATACCGATTTCGGCACCGAGTCCGTACTCAAATCCATCCGCAAAGCGTGTCGTGGTATTGACCATAACCGAACTGGAATCGACTTCTCGCAAAAAGCGACGAGCGCGCGAATAATTTTCAGTAATAATTGCATCGGTGTGTTGTGAGCCGTAATGGTTAATATGGTCAATTGCCTGGTCCAGGTCGTTCACGATACGAATGCTAAGAACCGGTGCAAGATATTCGGTCGACCAATCTTCTTCTATCGCGGGTTTCATGTTTGCAAATATAGCACGTGCCGCTTCATCGCCACGCATTTCAACATTTTTTTTCTGATAGATTTCACCCAGTGCTGCAAGTATTTTGGGTGCTATATTCACATTTATGAGCAGCGTCTCCATGGTATTACAGGTGCCATAGCGTTGGGTTTTGGCGTTGTCGGAAATTCTGATTGCCTTGTCGAAATCTGCCTGATCATCAATATACACATGGCAAATGCCGTCCAGATGCTTGATTACCGGCACACGCGCTTCATTTGAAATACGTTCGATCAAACCTTTTCCGCCGCGCGGGACAATTACGTCTACATAGTCTTTCATTGTAATTAGTTCACCAACTGCTGCCCGGTCTGTCGTTTCAATGACCTGTACGGTGGATTCAGGTAAACCGGCTGTTACGAGTCCTTCTCTGACGCATGCGGCAATTGCCTGATTACTGTGAATTGCTTCCGAACCGCCGCGTAGAATAGCTGCATTACCGGCCTTTAGGCAAAGTGCGGCAGCATCCGCGGTCACATTCGGGCGCGCTTCGTAAATAATTCCAATCACGCCAAGAGGTACACGCATTCTGCCAACTTGAATACCGGATGGGCGAAAATTCAAATTTGTAATTTCACCAATCGGATCTGCCAGCGAAGCAATTTGCAGAAGTCCTTCGGCCATGGTTGCAATCCCTTTTTGAGACAGGGTTAAACGGTCGATCATGGCAGTATCAAGCCCCTTCGCTTTAGCGTTTTCCACATCCATGGTATTTGCCGACAGCAATTTCTGCTCGTCTCGTTTGATTGCATCTGCCATCGCGATTAACGCCTGATTCTTGGCAATAGTTTCAGTTTTCGCAACTAGGCGTGAGGCTGAACGAGCCTGTTGGCCAACGGATTGCATGTATTGTTTGATTTCGGTGGTGCTCATGGGCTGGCATTGTTACTGGTTTAATATGGTTATGAGTGTTTGGATGTCATTATAGTACAACACGGATTAAACATGCTTGTTACGGATTGAAGAAGTAGTCGGGTTTGGCATTTAATACTGCCTTTCAATGATATGGGTGGAAACATGATGCGATGTTATCAAGCAGTCTAATTCACAAAATCTGCTTGAGTGTGTCTTATTTGTCGCGATGATAGCGTAATCTTGGTGGTACCTTCAGTTTTCAAGTTGGTAATCACAACAGGATAAACGAATCAACAATGATGATTGAAAGCATTGTTTCCTGATAGAAAGAACATTTCTTACAGCTTCGGGTTGAATGCGTCTATTCTGGATTTGTTCACACTAATATCAGATCAATATCAAATGCATATTTAATGATATGACGCTTGATTTGATGTTTTTTAACGTGAAAGAAACCGCTAATCAGGCGCACATAATCCTGACCAGCTAAGGTCATCGCAGAATTGGCATTTTTAAACTTGATCTGGTTTGATAA
>NZ_FOIA01000014.1 GCF_900111605.1 Nitrosomonas marina
CATGAAGCGAAAAGCGAATGCGGCATGGCCGATTATCAAGTACGCCGGTGGGATGCATGGCATCATCACATGGCGCTGGTCATGCTGGCAACGCTGTTCTTGGTCAAGCAAAAGATGCTTGGGCGCAAGCAATGGCCGATGTTATCCTTCAATGACCTGGTGACCGCATTAGCGCACATGCTACCGCAAAGACAACTTACCACCGAGGATCTGGCTGATATTATTCATAAGCGACACCGACGACGGCTCAGCGCTAAAAAGTCTTCTGCCAGGCAAAAAGTGGCTTTTGAGTAATCTGACAAAGTAGAATTATGTAATATGTATTCTAAATCTTAGATCAAAAGAGAAAAGGAGAGATTATGTCAGTCAGTGAATTCTGTCACCGCGAAGTCGTTACCATACAAAAAGATGAGTGTGCTCAGGAAGCTGCCAAGTTAATGCGTAAGCACCATGTCGGTAATGTCATTATCGTTGCCGAGGAAAAGGGCATTCAGAAACCCGTTGGCATTGTAACCGACAGAGACCTTGTAGTGGAAATCATGGCGACAGAGCTTGATCCTACCGTTATCACCGTAGGCGACATTATGAAGCCCGATCTTGCCGCAATTAACAAAAATACCGACATACTGGAGGTTATCCGATATATGCGCCGCAAGGCTGTCAGGCGTGTACCGGTAGTCGACGATAATATGCAATTATTTGGTATCGTAACGCTCGATGATCTGTTGCAAGTGTTATCTCAAGAGTTCTCCAGCCTGGTAAAACTAGTTGAACGCGAAATCAGCAAAGAAATCCAACAACGTCCTTAACAGATTTCATTTAGTCAAGCGAGCGACTATCCAAAACGGACTTTCAATGCGCGGATAACAACTTCACAAGTTGATTGATCATTTCTTTTATGTCATAGTCAACAGGCAACAGTTATCCCGACCTATACAAAAGCCGCTGATTTAATATAGTTTTTCAAATAAATTAAACCTTAAAAGGGGAATATTATGAAAAAAAGACTTTACACCATGTTTGCAGTAGCCAGCATTACAGGCTTGGCGTCGGCAATTACGGGTTGCGCCTCTAATGGAGGCGGTCAAAACGCTCTCGGCACAATCGATAGCGGTTTAGCATCGGTAGAACAGTCTGCTCAGTCAGGACGCCAGGCTATTCAAACCGGCACTACGGCCGCGACGGAAATGACAAATCAAGCCAACGCGGCAATTGCATCTGGCGCTGCAGCGGCTTCAGGAATGACTAATATGGCAGGAACTACTGCTGGACAGGCCGGATTGATTAATATGCTCACCCAGCAGCTCGGCGTATCGCAACAGCAGGCCTTGGGCGGTGCCGGTGCGATTTTCCAGGCAGCACAGGCCGGTATGGATCCACAAGCATTCTCTACACTATCTCAATCGGTTCCCGGCATCAACGAAATGCTCAATGCTGCTCCCGTTGCATCGCCTCCCCTTGGAGGCATGGGTAGCGGCGTATCTTCTATGCTCGGCGGTGCTGGCAACACATTAAACAGCGCAGCTTCTCTGGCTGCTTCGTTTCAACAGTTGAATCTGTCACCAGACATGGTCGGCCAGTTTATCCCGATAGTTACAAACTATGTACAAAATACCAGCGGCCAAGTTACAGCGAATCTGCTACGCTCCGCATTAACCGCACCATAAGTATAGCGAGCACAGAGCACAAACTAACGAGAAGACTAATATTACCACTCTCTCGTTAGTTTCCCTGACAAGCATTATTTCAATATAAATTCTACGCGGTGGCCCTCCCCGTTTTCGCTTGCTATATTTTTTTGTATACCCAGAACAAACAAACGATCACCGGAAATATCTCCTTTTTTCATTAACCAGTTTTGTGCTGCCAAAGCTCTATCCTGAGCCAATTCCTGCATATCATCATCACTCGCCTGGATATTCGTGATCAGCAATTGCTCCATATCCTCATCCGGCAGGCTTTTTGTTAAACCCAGGAAGTTAGTTGGTTTTTCAAAATCCGATTCCTTGTAGACAATTTCGAGATATTTACTATACTCTTCCGGCGTCAAAACCACGTCTGTCAGAGAACCGCCTGCTTTTCCCTTTTTGGCATCTGCCGAGAGCTTTCTTGCCTTGATTTGCCGTTGCAGAATGGCTTGTTTCAAACCTTCGCGGTCTTTCACGGGATCAACATGACCAGCAATCTCAAGACGCAGGGCTGGCCGATCCTTAAGTACATCGGATAGAGCCTGAAGACGGCTCTCCGCTTCAGGATTGATTATTGCAAAGCCCGGAGTAAAATCGATTTCAGATAACTCCTCGCCATCTCCGAGCATTGTGCCCAGCAACGCGAACGGCGCTGTGACGGCTCGTGTGATGAGATTTATAAAAGCATCCAGGATGATTCCGCCCAGACTGAACTGTGGATCATCTATGGAGCCTTTGATCGGTAAATGAATGTCAATTTCACCGCGCCGGTTTTTGAGCAGAGCAATTGCCAACTCGAGCGGCGCCGATATAGCTTCCTCGCTGTCAACACGCTTTCCAAGCGTAAACTGATCCAGAAAAACATTATTTTCAGCGGTCAGCGTTCCTTTTTCAACATGATAATGTACATCAACAGACAGTTTTCCCTTTTCAATGGTATACCCTACATACTTGCCTGAATACGGACTAAATGGCGGCAGATCGATTTCTTTTGCTCTTGCGACAATATCGAGCAACAGCTCAGAACCAAGTGGCTCAATATCACCCTGAATCTGCAATGGTGCATTGCCATCAATTCTCCCTTTGATATCAACTGAGCCAGAGCGCTCAGCATGAATCGGGCCGATCTGTCCCGTCAAACCGGTCAAGTTCGCATGGTAGTTAGGCTTTACAAAGCGATCATGGAAATCAACATCACCGTTTTGCAGCATGATTTTACCAATGCGCAATGGCATCGGCTTGCTGTCGTCTTTTTTCTCGGCTGTTGACTGAATTTGTTCATCCCCAGAAACCTGCTTCTTTTCCTGTCGAACGATTTGCTTAAGATTCAATTCTCCATCTGGCAGCAACATCACGCGCGCGAAAAAGTTACCTATCTTTACGGTATCAACATTAATTTTCAACGGATTATTGACGAAGTCCAGATTGTCGATATCGAGATATTTCCAGCGAACCAGATCTCTGGCACTGCCTTGATCAATAACATTGAAATTACCTAATCGGCTCTGTCCGCTAACCACCACCTTGAGTGGTTCGTCTTCAGCCCTGACAACACCCTGAAAGGAAATATCGCCACTGGTCAACAGAACACTTAACGTATCAGCCACCCATCCTTGTAAAGAAACCAAATCCACCATTTGCAAATTCAGATTTAAATCCGCTGTTGGCGGCGACCATGACAGCTGACCTTCAGTCTCGATCACACCATCTTCATTTACTCTGGCAGACAGCTTCAAATCAAGCGGTTTATTCCCCCTGATATCAATATTTTTTGCTGTCAAATTCAAAGGCTCCACCACCATAGGTGCAACATCATCTAACGTCAAATCAGCAAAATATATGGCAGCATTATTTAATCGAAACTGTTCTATTTGTACAGCCCACGAACCGGCCTTTTCTTTCGTTTGTTTGTTTTTACTGTTGCTTTCTTTGGCTGCCTGCCCGGCTAACTCAAGCCATGCTTCATACGCAGGCTTCCTTCCTGGGAACGGCACAGAAATCCCGGCCTGCAGCATTTCATCAGGCCGCATATCTTTCTGGTTTGCCAGCTGCCAGGCTTGATAAGCTTCGTCAGAAGGCTTTTTACGGGGTTTCGGTACAGAAATTTTTTGTTTGTATTCGGATTCATTCGCTGGCGCACTTAGGTCAGCATTTGAGTTTGAAGATTTCAAATAACGCGCCAGGTCAATGCCACCATCAGCTTCACGATGAATACGGCCGCGCAGGCCATCAATTGCCACATTCTTCAACGCTAGCGTTTGGTTAGCTAATTCAACCACGCTGTTCACGGTTATTTTTAGTAACGAAACCGTAGCTTCCGAATTTTTCGATTGCGACGAAACAGGTTGTACCGCAATATCACTTAAACTTAAAACTACAGGAGAAGGGTCTCTGCCTGTCACATCAAACCGGTTCAAATCGAAGTGAAGCGCACCCAGATTCAATTGATACGGAATCTGGACAGATTCATTCTCAACGACAACCTGTCTTAACTCTGTTTGCCCTGATAACGTGATCTCGGGCATACCATCGCCGGATTGCGTAAACGATAACATTAAATCACTGTCGAAATAACCGGATTTCAGACTGATTCCGACAGGCAGTGGAACATATTCATCAATACGCGTTATATCAATATCACCGACTTTAAAGGTCAACGTTGCTTCGCGTTTATTTGCAAAAGGACGCAATTTGCCATCCAGTTTCAATGGCGCGCCATTAACGCTGGCACTGAAATGAGGTTCCACCCAGCTGTCTTTTACCTTGTCCAGATTGGCAACAAAAGGAACGGCAAAATTGACCTCGGTTATTTCCTGATGATTTTGTTTGAAACGATCAACCCATTCAATATGGCCGTTCTTCAATACAATATTACTGATCGAGAAGAGCGCAGCAGATTCTTCCTCATCATCTGGAAGCTGCAGGAATTTCTCGATTAGATCTGAGAAATTAAATAGATGCTCGCCTTCTCTTACCAATCGAACGTGCGGCATATCCAGCATGACTGTACTGATTACAGGTGCCCGTTGTGTGATTGATTTCGAGCTGATGTCAATATGAAGCGTATTAAATGACACGAAAGTTTCAGAAGCATCGACGCTATCCGCTCGTTCACCAATATGCAGACCATGTACAAACAGCTCCAGTGTATAAGGCTTGATTTCTATCGACCGCACGCTGACCGGGCGATCCAGAAGCTCTGCCAGTTGCAGTTCAAGCTTGGATTTTGCATACCCGGGAAGCCAATAATAGCCCAGCACACCAAAAAGTGCGATCGTCCCTATTAAAACAGACAATCCAATGCCCAACCGTTTCCATGTTTTAAAACGGGTGCCCGATGCTTGAATCTGTTGTTGTGCCTGATGGCGCACATTCTTCATGGCAACATCCTAGTTTAATGGATTTTACGGTTCTCTGGCGTTTGCAAAGATATCGTGATTACATAAATCTACCGTGTGCGGTTCTTCTATCAAAAAGACCGGGTATAACTAACTATACAAACCCGGCTTGTTTTTATACCTCCGCCTGACAGGAATCAATAAGGTGATTCTGCCTGAATTCCAACCAGTTCAACATCAAAAATCAATGTGGCATTCGGTGGAATCACCCCACCGGCACCACGCTTACCATAGGCCATGGATGACGGTATGATAAGCGTGCGCTCACCACCGACTGTCATACCTCTTACCCCTTGGTCCCAGCCTTTAATCACTCTGCCGGCTCCTAACATAAAAGAAAAATGCGCTTTTCGGTCATGCGAGCTATCAAATTTTCTTCCTTTTTTGTCTGGTGCGCTTTCATCGTACAGCCAGCCTGTGTAATGAACATTGACAGTGTCACCAACATCCGCTTCTTTACCCTCTCCTATTTTCCGGTCGATTTTTTCAAACTGAGGCTCCGGATTCTCCGTCTGTTCCTGATAGGCGAATAATGTTTGTGATAACAGAAACATCATCAGAAAAACAATACAAACAACGGGAAATAATGATTTTTTAATTACAGACATACGATTCCTCAAAAATTTTTTAAACTTTGATCAGATTGTATACTCTCATGTATCATATACCCTAGCATGAATTTATTCATTTTGACGAATCCTTTTTGGACAGTTTTAATTGACTGAACTATGCAGCTTTCCGAAAAAAATGACATCAATACAAGTAAGCAAACATTGCTTGCTGCTGAGGCGGCCGGTCTTTTGCGCTTGCACCATTCACCGATAATCCGCAGTTTTTATCTCGCTGGAGGCTGTGTCGCACTCATGCTGGGTGGTCTCGGCGTTATATTACCAGTATTGCCGACAACGCCTTTCGTGCTACTGGCAGCCGCCTGTTTTGCTCGCGGATCTGAACGATTTCACACTAAATTGTTGACCAATCGTTATACCGGTCCCGTGATTCTTCAATGGCGCATGCACAAAAGCATACCACGCAAGGCTAAACGGTTGGCCTATATTATGACAGCACTGTCTTTCAGTGTGTCTATACTTATAGTTCCGGAAATGTGGCAAAAGATAATGCTCGCCACCATTGCCTGTATATTGGCATTCTTCTTATCACGCATACCTGTTCGGTAGTTCAATATCACAGCATTTACGCGATCGAAACGCAATTCTGAAAATAAATGGCATTTCCATTCTTTAAAGCACGTAGATCGCCTACAATATAGCCTTTTTGGTATTTAGTCTTCTTCACTGTATGGAACTATCGCTGATTGCGTTAACACCATTTCTGGGCGCAGGTTTTGTTTCAGCCATCTCACGCCTTGGGCGTTTGCATGCTGCCTGGGGAGCAGGAATCGTTACTTTGGTTGCATTACTCATTCTGCTTCCGTTCATCACCGACGCCTTTTCAGGCCACGTGCTGGTGCAAAGCATTCCGTGGATTCCATTGCTGGGTATGGAATTTGCCTTTCGCCTTGATGGGTTGGCTTTGCTATTCGTGCTACTGATACTTTGCATCGGCCTGCTGATCATTTTGTATGCACGATATTATCTATCCGAGCGTGATGATATGGGACGGTTTTACGCCTATTTGCTCATGTTTATGGGTTCCATGCTGGGCATTGCCACCTCGGAAAACATTATCCAGCTTTTAATTTTCTGGGAATTAACCAGCCTGTCATCGTTTTTGTTGATTAGCTACTGGCAAATGCGGCACGAATCCCGCAGCGGTGCCCGTATGGCGCTAGCCGTTACAGGCGGTGGCGGCCTGGCATTACTCGGCGGCTTTCTACTATTGGGTGAAATAGTCGGTAGCTACAATTTGACGGATATACTGGCTTCGGGCTATCTGATACGCAATCACGAACTGTATCTGCCTATGCTGATTCTAGTGCTGTTGGGCGCTTTCACCAAATCTGCCCAATTTCCTTTCCATTTCTGGCTGCCCAATGCAATGGCTGCTCCGACACCTGTTTCTGCCTATCTGCATTCAGCAACCATGGTAAAAGCTGGGGTCTTTCTGCTGGCTCGCCTGTTTCCGGCACTATCAGGTACCTCGGCGTGGTTCTGGCTGGTTTGTTTTACCGGACTCGTTACACTGGTTGTTGCAGCCTATATTGCAATGTTCAAACATGATTTGAAAGGATTGCTTGCCTATTCAACCATCAGTCATCTGGGCCTGATCACGTTATTATTTGGCATTGGCACGCCCATGGCCGCACTGGCAGGTGTTTTTCATATCATCAATCACGCAATTTTCAAAGCTTCGTTATTTATGGCCGCAGGTATTATCCATCACGAAACCGGCACTCGTGATATGCGCATACTCAGAGGCTTATGGAAACATATGCCACACACTGCGCTGCTTGCGATGGTAGCGGCCGCATCAATGGCCGGTGTACCATTATTCAATGGTTTTTTATCCAAGGAAATGTTTTTTGCCGAAACCCTGTTTGTCATAAACCAACCCTGGGGGTGGCTGTTGCCGACTATGGCCACGCTGGCAGGTATATTCGCCGTAGCGTATTCGTTGCGCTTCATACACAATGTATTTTTTGATGGCGAATCAACTGATTTACCCAAGCAACCACATGAGCCACCTCGCTGGATGAAAGTACCGGTCGAAATTCTGGTTGCCTTATGTCTGCTGGTAGGCATCTTTCCCGCACTGACGGTTGAACCCATATTGGCCGCCGCTGCATCCAGTGTTCTACAAGGTCCTGTACCTGACCATGACCTGGCAATATGGCACGGATTCAATACCGCATTATTCATGAGCATGACCGCATTGATTGGCGGAGTCATTGTTTACCTTGCACGCAAGCCCCTGTTTTCACTACAGGAGCGAGTGGAAAGCTTGCTAGATTTCAGAGCGCTTTACGAATTTCTGATAGAAAAACTGTTTGCAGTTGCCGACACTATCACACATTTCCTCAATAAGAATTCACTGCAACGCATGCTGTTTGTGTTTATGCTGTTTGTGTTGACGCTGGGAATCTACGGCGCAATGGCAACCGATAACGATTATGGTCTGACGGGCGAGCGCGACATATTGCCGATTGATGGTGTCAGTCTGTTGATTGCCGCGGTGCTGGTTGTTGCCACAGCAGCCACGGCGGTGATGCACCGGCAGCGGCTAATTTCGCTTATACTACTGGGCACGGTAGGTCTGGGTATATCGCTCATTTTTGTCAAATTCTCTGCGCCTGATCTTGCCTTGACGCAGCTTTCCGTTGAGGTGGTCACAATAGTGCTCATGCTTCTTGCTCTGTATTTTCTACCTCAGCAGTCACCTATTGAATCGGGAAATTGGTTGCGTAGCCGTGATGCCCTTATTGCAGCGACAGCTGGCGGGGGTGTTACGTTGCTTGTATGGGCGGTATTAACGCGGCCTTATGAGAGTATCTCAAACTATTTTCTGGAAAACAGTTTACCAGGTGGCGGTGGTACCAATGTCGTCAACGTGATACTGGTCGATTTCAGGGGATATGATACACTCGGTGAGATTACTGTGCTGGCTCTGGCGGGGCTGGGCATATACGCCATGCTGGAGCATTTGAAAATCGCCGGCGCCAGCCATGACAGCGAAGGGCGCGCCTGGGATGAAGATTTGCACCCAATCATTATGGCGTCTTTTACTCGACTGCTGTTACCGTTAGCACTACTGGTTTCGATGTTTATTCTGCTGCGCGGACACAACTTGCCCGGCGGTGGTTTTATTGCCGGACTGGTCACGGCGGTTGCGCTGGTGATGCAGTATCTGGCCAATGGTGTTATCTGGACACAACAACGCTTACCTATCAACATGCATAAGGTTATTGGCTACGGACTGCTAATCGCTACTTGTACCGGATTGGCCAGCTGGATTTTCAAATATCCTTTCCTGACTTCAGCATTTAGTCACATACACTGGCCAATTATCGGCGAATTCGAACTGGCCTCTGCCATGGCTTTCGATCTGGGTGTTTATTTGGTCGTTGTCGGCGCTACATTACTAATTCTGGTTTATCTCGGTCTGATACATCATCAAAGTCACCAGATGAAACACAGAAAACGGATTCGTTAATGGAACTACTCATTGCAATTATCATTGGTGTACTGACGGCTTGTGGCGTTTACTTATCACTGCGTGGTCGTACTTTTCCAGTAGTGCTTGGCCTGACATTTTTATCATACGCCGTTAATCTGTTTTTGCTGGTCATGGGCCGTCTTACCATCGGCAGCCCACCGATTATCAGTGACAAAGTTGCTAATTATGCCGACCCATTGCCACAGGCGCTGGTATTAACCGCCATAGTCATCAGTTTCGGCATGACTGCTTTTGTGATTATTCTGTCTTTGAAATCCTTTCTGGAAATGGGTAACGATCAAGTCGACGGGAAGCACAGACCATGACAAGTCACATCGTTATTTTTCCAGTTGTTTTACCGCTGCTTGCGGGAATATTATTGTTATTACTGCCGAGGCAGCATCTGCCGTTAAGGCGCACAACCAGCCTGACATCGGTTTTTCTACAGCTTGCAACCGCTGGCTTTCTCCTTAATACAGTCAATAACGGTGAGATTCTGGCATATGCCCTGGGTAACTGGTCGCCACCATTTGGTATTGTTTTGGTAGCAGACCGTCTAGCAGTCTGGATGCTCGTGGTTACTGCACTGGTTGCTGCAAGTGCATTGCTATACGCGCTGCGCGGCACTGACAATAGCGGTGCGCATTTTCATGCGCTGTTCCAGTTACAGCTATTTGGTTTGAATGGTGCGTTCTTAACTGGAGATTTGTTTAATCTATTTGTGTTTTTCGAGATTCTGCTGCTGGCATCCTACAGTCTGCTGCTGCATGGAGGCGGCCGGTTAAAAACCAAGGCCGGATTGCATTTTGTCGTTATCAATCTTGTCGGCTCAACACTCTTCCTGTTTGCTGTGGGCACGCTATATGGTTTGCTTGGTACTCTGAATATGGCCGATCTCGCAGTCAAGGTCACTCAGGCGCCTGCGGAAGATATTGCGCTTATTCATATAGCAGGCCTGCTGCTGTTTGCGGTATTTGCGCTCAAAGCAGCACTGTTACCGCTTTATTTGTGGCTGCCAGCCGCCTATGCTTATACCACGGCAACCGTGGCAGCATTGTTTGCCATCATGACCAAAGTAGGTGCATACAGTATATTACGTGTTTACACACTGATTTTTGGCGCACAGGCAGGTTCTGTATCCAATTTGATTGAATCATGGCTGCTACCTCTGGCTTTACTGACCTTAACAGTTGGCGTGCTTGGCACACTGGCCAGCACACGATTGCGTCAGCAGATAGCGTATCTCGTCATTGCTTCAATCGGAACGTTACTTGCAGCTTTTGGAATGAATACTGAAGCAGGCATTGCTGCAGGGTTGTTTTATTTGCCGCACTCAACATTTGCAGCCGCAGCTTTGTTTCTCCTTGCAGATTGTATTTCCAACCGACGCGATGTGATGGAAGACCAGTTTGAACCAGGGCCTGTCATTCAACAGCAGCGACTACTGGGCGCTCTGTTTTTTATATTTGCAGCATTGATTGCCGGTCTGCCGCCATTATCCGGTTTTATCGGTAAATTTTTAATTCTGAACGCCGCCATGTCTCACTCAGCCCTACCATGGATAATGGGCACTATATTAATTACCGGTCTTTTTACGTTGATCGCGTTGGCACGTGGTGGCAGCATGATGTTTTACCGAGCACAGGCTCCTCATATCTGCCGTATTGATACCAGTAGCGATATGCCACGAAGCGGTATGTCAGTAACAGCTGAATTGACACCAGTTTTGTGTCTGCTTGTATTATGCATTGCCCTTGTAATCTGGGCAGGCACCATTACCGAATTTACTACAGGCACTGCCAGTCAGTTGTTACAACCTGAGCTGTATATCCAGTCAGTTTTAAATCTGGAGGTTAAACCGTAATGACCCGACTGCTACCGCACCCCGTTCTGACACCGGTACTTGTCTTAATCTGGTTGTTACTCAACAACAGCATTAACACCGGACAAATATTGTTGGGCTTGATTTTCGGCTGGGCCATTCCGGTACTCACAATTCATTTCTGGCCGGAAGCAGTATCCATCCGAAAACCACTTGTTTTGCTTCGATATATCACTGTACTGTTTCACGACATCATTATGGCGAATTTTACCGTAGCAAGACTGATACTTGGCAATCCTGATAAACTTCACCCTATTTTTATCAAAGTACCGTTGGATCTGACTTCCGATCTGGCCATCAGTCTACTGGCCAACAGTATCACCTTAACGCCGGGCACGTTATCGGCGCGACTTTCAGATGATCAGAGTTATCTGCTAGTGCATGCACTCAATGAAACAGATCCGGACACACTGGTAGCGACAATCAAACAACGGTATGAAAACCCGCTGAAGGAGATTTTTGAATCATGCTAGCGATTTCAATTCAGATAGCATTTGCATTGGTCACCGCCGCAGTCGCGATGAGTTTCTGGCGGCTGTTACGCGGTCCCGATGCACCCAACCGCATACTGGCGCTGGACACATTGTATATCAACACCATTGCAATACTCGTGTTGCTGGGTATTCACCTGGGCAGCGCGCTTTTTTTTGAAGCAGCGCTGCTGATCGCACTGATGGGTTTCATCGGTACCGTCGCTTTGTGCAAATACCTGTTGCGTGGTGATATTATCGAATAAATTATGCTGGATTTTCTTCTGTCCATACTGGTGCTGACCGGCGCCAGTTTCGCATTCATCGGTTCTTTAGGCCTGATCAGGCTAAAAGACTTATATACCCGCCTGCACGGACCGACCAAGGCAACCACACTTGGCGTAGGCAGTCTGTTGATCGCCTCGGCGATTTATTTCAGCATCTATAGCGAACAGATCAGCCTTCACGAATTTCTAATTACTATTTTCCTGTTTATCACAGCACCAGTAAGTGCACATCTGCTGGCTAAAGCAGCCTTGCACCTGGGTCTGCCTTCACTGGCTGAAATACCGAAAGCGGAAGAAGCCGATCAGACAGAAATGACTGAAACGGTTCAAACCGGTGCAACAGAAGCATTTGAAAAAAATGAACGCATTGGCAGTGATAATGCCAGCCCTGATGAAAAAGCAAGACCGGCAGAATCGAAATCGATCACCAAAACACCAAGAACACCCGATCAAACACAATCATAGACTGCATACAAATATTTATTGCTTTGGTTTTTCAGGCAGTTCGGCAATGCTGTCTGAAGCCATACATTAGCGGAAAAGCGTACGTTAACTGTCATACGTGTCACACTAGCCGCAAAAAAAGTACCGGCTTTTTATAATAATTCCACCAGACGCTATTCGTTTGCTTTATACACCTCGATACGGCTGATCAGACCGTCAGGCTCAAAGTAAATACATTCACGCCCCTGTCTTCTAACAGGTTCATCAGCCGCTGCATCTGTCGCTGTCATGAGAAAATCAAACTCGACGCCATCTGTTCCAATCGGTCGATAATTCGTCACTTCCCAGTGCACATCCGGATAACGCGCAAAAAAACTCAGCATCATTTCATGGATGGCAACACTGCCTTTGTATTCACCAAAATACGCTGAGTGATATGTCGCCTCTCCCAGAAACATCGTTTCAATGCGTCTCAAGTCGTGTTTATTGGATAATTCAATATAATTCTTAGCCAGTTCGATATTTTTTTGAACATTCATTAACAGCTCCCAGTAACAAACCGATTAATTATATAAATTAATTTTTTACAGCTCGGCCAGCAGATTCTTTGCGCATAAATATCCATTCATGATCATTGCTCTCAGCTGCAGCAAATTGATAACCTGCCACATCGAATTGCTTGATATCCTCAGGCGTACTTAATTTATTCATAAAAATGAAGCGACTCATCAATCCACGGGCTTTTTTTGCAAAAAAACTGATGATTTTATATACCCCGTTTTTTTCATCCTTAAAAATCGGTGTAATCACTCTGGCATTCAATTTATCCATTTTAAGCGACTTAAAATACTCTTGGGATGCAAGGTTGATCAATGTGTCTGCTCCCTGCTTTCGTAATTCCTGATTAATGGCGTCTGTCAGAATATCGCCCCAGAATTCATACAGATTGTCGCCGCGTTGATTTTTCAACTGCGTACCCATTTCAAGTCGGTACGGCTGGATGAGATCGAGCGGGCGGAGCATGCCGTACAAGCCAGACAGAATTCTTAAATGGTTCTGCGCAAATTCCACAGTCTGCGCATCCAGCGTTTCCGCATCCAGCCCAGTGTATACATCACCTTTGAATGCATACATTGCCTGTTTGGCGTTATTCCGATTAAATGGGCGCTTCCATTCATAATAGCGATTGGAATTCAGCACAGCCAGCTTTGGGCTGATAGACATCAGTCGACCAATTTCATCGGGTTCCATTGCCTGCAACTGAGTGACCAGCATCTCAGACTCATCAAGAAAATCCGGTAAGGTAAATTTCTCAGTGCGGGCAGGCGTTTCAAAATCAAGTGTTTTGGCGGGCGAAATAACGATAATCATGCATTTTTATCCTGAGAATATCTGAACGGGGTAACATAATTCCGGACAAGTATACTAAAATCTTGCTTGGCCATTTTGCAAGTACGCAGTAAAACTACATTTATTATGACAAAATATGCCAGACAGGCCTTCCTGGGCATCACGATCGGCCTGTTAGGCATGACTTTCTACCTGTCGCCACAAGGCTGGTACCTGGAAGAGAAATACGGTCTGGACTGGTTGTTTCAGTTGCGCGGAGCGTTGCCAGCACCCGACGATGTGATGATTATTACCATCGACAGCCAATCGGCCAACAAGCTGGGTTTAGCGCTTGCTCCGCCAGATTTCTGGCCATGGCCGCGTAACTTACATGCCCAGCTGATTGACCGGCTTCATCAGTCAGGCGCACGTGTCATTGTGTTGGATCTTATTTTCCGCAAAGCTGGCGCAACACCAGAACACGATCTGCAACTGGCACAGGCGATTAAAAATGCTGGCAATGTCATTGTTGTAGAAAGGTTATTCACCAAAGAATACGATCTGGCAGACAGCCCCGACAATCCCTCTGGGTTTAAATTGATCGAGGAAAAAAGCATCCCGCTGCTGAAAGAGATCTCGGCAGCAGTATTGGCGCATGCCCCCTTTCCGCTACCAGATAAATTTCCCATTCCCATCAATGCCTACTGGGCATTTAAACCAGGTATAGGCGACTCTCCAACAATTCCGACCGTGGTGTTACATGCCTATGCACATGAAGTTTATGATCATTTGATCGCTCTATTGCGCAAGATACATCCGTTCAACACCGCACATTTTCAACAATACCAAGATCAGACCAACGATCTGGAATCAGCGATTCTTTTCTTGCGGCAATTATTCATCAATCACCCTGAAATCAAGCCCAAAATAATGTCTGAATTACGTCACAACACTACATTCAATACCCGGCAGAAACAATTGATTCAGGCACTGGTCAATCTTTACGCCGGTCAGGAGGCATATTATTTAAATTTTTATGGGCCGCCACGCACGATCCAAACTATTCCTTATTATCAATTTTTGCAACCGGTAGCAAAAGAAAAAAAACAACCCGACGCATTGCTCGATCAGGTCCGCGGTAAAGCGGTTTTTGTAGGATTGTCTCAGTTAACACATGCTGAGTACGAAATTACACGAGATGCATATGACACTGTTTTTACCGATTCGAAAGGTGTAAAAATAAGCGGCGTCGAGATTGCCGCCACAGCATTCGCCAATCTGCTTGAAAACAGACCGGTCAGGCCTTTTCCCGATGCAGGCAGTCTCGTATTAATATTTGCCATGGGCTTGACACTTGGCTTTGTTTTTCCGGTGTTATCCAATCAAGCTCTGTCAGCAGCCAGTATCATCACGGCAGTCGCCTATACTGCTATTGCCTGGTTGATGTTTAAACAAGCCGGTATCTGGCTGCCGCTGATTATTCCACTATTCATTATCATCCCCGGTGCAATTTTTGGTTCTGTCCTGCTCAATTACTTCACGGCCAGACAAGAACGCGATCAGCTTTTGGAATTGTTCGGCCAGTTTACGCCTGATCGTGTAGTGGGTGATTTAACCAGGAATATCGATGCCAGTCTGAGCAAAGATCAACTCGTTTTTGGCGCCTGCATGTTCACCGATATACAAGGTTATACAACGCTGGCGGAAAAAATGGATGTCCGCGAACTAAGACGGCTGATAGACGACTATTTTCAGGTCCTGTCCCGTTCGGTGAGACAAAACAATGGTGTTGTCTCTGAAAAAATCGGCGATGCCATGCTGGCGATATGGGAAACCACCTCTGTTAGCAAAACACTTCGGGAAGAAGCTTGCGAAGCAGGTCTGGCTATCGTCAACAATCTTGACAGCTTCAACCGGGAGAGTAACCATCCAGCATTGCCAACGCGTATTGGTATCCACTTTGGCAAACTGCTGGTCAGCAAGCTGGGAGCTATGGACAACTATATCTACCGCGTCATCGGCGATCTTGTCAACACAACCAGTCGTATCGAAAATGCCAACAAATTTCTGGGTACCCATTTACTGGTCACCGGCGAAGTGATTGCCGGCATAGACCGTTTCTTGACACGTCCATTGGGCAGCTTTCAGCTTGCCGGCAGATTAAAACCAGTCTGTCTGTTTGAATTGATTGATTATCAGCAAACTGCCAGTGACAAGCAACGGCTGTTATGCGCGCTGTTTTCAAATGCGCTTGATGCCTATAGCCAGCAGCATGAAAACGCGGTCCGGCAATGGACTGAAATTCTTGAACTATTCCCGGATGATGGTGCTACAAAATTCTATCTGCGTCTTTGCGCGCAATCGTCACCCGATCAATGGGAGCCTGTAATAAAATTTACCAAAAAATAATTCATATACTTCTGAAGCTGATGTGTAGATTATTTCAACTGTAACTCAGGAAACAAGATGTTATATGTAGTTTCTGCCTGGCATCATCCTTGAAAAAATACTATTCACAACAAATTCTCTTACAAGAGGAAGAGCAAGCACTATCCCTGCTTAATCTGCCCTTCTTCCAGAATAAATTCAGGATGATTTTGTGCACCTAAATCCGGTGGCAATCGGAAAACACAGCATTTTGCATCAGACTGTCGTATAACCGCCTTATATGTGTTTCCCCCTAATGAGACTTCACCATTACTATCACTGATTACTGTTTCACTGCCATTACTTCCTATTTCTATAATTTGACATTGGTTATTAATTTTTTTAACAGTATAAGCTGCCATTGTTACCCCCTGATTAATAGTTTAAAGTGAGTCTTGCAAAAAACGTTCTTTCCGGAATAAATCTTGGGCTGATTGCTTCAGCCTGTTCGAAATTAATATTTCTGTAATAAAAATGCTGATCTAGCAGATTTCTGGCTTCCAGGCTCAATATACCTATGCGTTTGGGTAACCTGAAACCAATAAATGCATCCATCAAGAAAAAAGAATCAATCCCGGAATTGGTAGATGCAGGGCTTCTTTTTTGCATGCTGATTATGTCTTGTTTTCGTGTTAGGTCTTGCCTGACAAAAGTACCTGTTATACCTGAAAATAAACCGGAAGGATGAAAATATTTGACGCTTACCGGAGCAATCAGTCTGTGAATACGTACCGGTTCTCGGTCTAAAAATATTGTGTCATCTGTTTTGCGGCTAAATTGTTCATATTGGAATTCTCCTTTGATGGCCCAATATTTGTGCGGTGTCCAGTACAAATAAGCACGATACATGTTTTCATTTTGCTTCTGAGAAACCTCATCGTTCTCAAAATTTATCTTTGGAACACGCAATCTACGCTTAGAGGCTTCGAGTCCACTATATAGTGTGTGGCCCAGATAATAATCCAATCCAACACCCATGCGCTCTGATCGTGTTCCGTTAAAATCATCAAAAAACTGATTAAATCCAGCCACCTGTGTCGGTTCAAGTGTTTGTTGCGCAATCAGATGCGATTTGGTTGTCTTAAACCATGCGGCCCGTAATCGCAGATTATCAAATAAATTCCACTGCACGCCGACCTTGGGATTGGTCTTGTTTGTCCGTTTTCCGGATAATGTGCTTGTAAATGTGTCATAACTCAAACCAAGTGTTAAATTAACGTCGCGCAGGTAGTTGATGTTGGTATATGCGTATACATTCTCACGGTCCATATGCCTGAAAGGCAGGTCTCTACGTTTGTTATCTGTTTTATCAATCCAGCTAAACCGATACATGCTTCCGCCAGCAACCGTATTGAAATATTCGTGACGTAATTGATGCTGTGTTTCAAACTGAAAACCTTCATTCTTCAGTGTGTCCATATTAACTTTTTCAAAACGGTCTATATATTTTCCAGAAACAATCAAACTTTGGTCTGGAGAAATTTCATACCTGGCACCCATACGTGCTATATCCTCTTGAATATTGCGCAGATAATTTTTTCTAAACTCATAGGCATCAAAGTCGAGCAAAAGATCTCCATGCTTGGTGTTACGCGTGCGTATTTCAGCCTGAACATTGAGTTTGGGCGTAAAGGCATGCTGAATAAACGCATTCAGTACATCGTGATTCTGATTGTTGTTGGGACGGAATCCATCGCTTTGATAGTGAAACTGCCCCAGACTGATCGAGGTCTTGTCGTAAAGTTGTGAATAGACAATTTCATCTCCGAAGGTGCTCTTGCTGCCTGCAATAGTAGATGCAACGAATTGAGGACGGTTTCGTTCCATCAAGGGGGTGAATTCATTAAAGCCAATCGCAGCGGGTCCGGTATTAGTAATGATATTCAAATCGGCTATTGCTAAATGCGGCTGTACCGGGTTGGTGTTGATCGGTTGCAGCAGTTGTGCTTGCAGTAATTCGCTGACGCGTGCGATTTCATGACGCGGAATATTGACATAGATATCTGACAAAAATCGGTGCGCCGAATGATTCGAAGGATCAAGGCTTAAGGACTGTGCTGTCTGCATAATGGCGCGTTTCTCAAAACCCAGATTGTCGTAAATTCTTGACAAACTGGAGCCGCGCGCGGCCTCGTCCTGATCGAGTAGTAACCGTGAGCGGTAGATGGCGCGGTTGTCATTCAATTCGATGGATTTTTGGATAGCATGCAGCGCCTCGATCGGCTGATTCTGCGTTTGTTTCTGAATGGCGTCGTAAAACCAGGGTGTCGGATCATTCGGGTCGCGTTCTTTGGCCAGTTCAAACTGTGTTTCGGCCGTTGCGTAACGTTTTTCCTCAAAATAGGCTTTGCCAAGATAACTGCGGACCAAAGAACTACCCGGATCAAGACTGGCTGCAATTTCCAGTTCGATGCGTCCGGTTTCCAGCTCTCCTTCTCGGATCAGGGCCAGCCCCAGTCCAAGGCGTGGTACCGGGTCAGTTTGATCCAGATGAATAGCCCTGAAAAAAAAACATTTTGCTTTTTTCGTATTAATTTTGGATAAATACGCAAACCCCAGCACGGATTGTGTACGGGCAATGGCGGGATTCAATCTGACAGCTTCGGTGGCCGTATCCAACGCCAAATCGAGTTCGTTCTCTGCCATCTGCAGCTCCGCCATTCGCGCCCAGATTAAAGCGTTTTGCGGATCAAGTTCGAGCGCCCTCCGCACACTTACAAGTGCTGCTTCAATATCAAAATATGCCTGCTGCACATAGGACAACGCAAGCCTTGCAGTCGCCGAATCCTCAGCCAATGAAACCGCGTTATTTGCAAGTTCGAGCGCCAGTGATTTATCGTTTTGCGTCAGTGCGATGATTGCGCTCAATGCGTAAGCGTTGCTGTTGGCAGGATCAGATACACGTATCTGATCGATGATTGCTTTGGCTTCGGCAACACTGCCCAGTGCGAGCATACGCGTCGATTCGGCAATTTGAGCAGCGAAATCCTGATTATCGTCACTGTCCAGCCAGTATTCAATGATCGTCGGGTAATGCAGCGCCCACTGAACCGCATCAATCGGGTTAAGGATGATGTCCTTGCGCGGCGGCTGGTTATCGTATGCAATGACCTGCTCGTGTCCTTTAAGCAACACTTCACCATACATATTGGTCGCGGAAACCCGGCCCTCAAATACAACAATCCGTGTTCGATGCTCGTCGACACGAACTAAAAATTCAGTGCCTTCGACACCCGCATTCATGAATGGCGTATGGACCTTAAACGGTTTTGGCGTGCGTGTCATGATATGGATCGCACCATTGATCAAGTCCATCAATGATGCAGATTTGTTGTTATTGGCCGCGGGAAATGTGATGGTGGTTCTCTGATCAAGTGTCAGGTTACTTTCATTCATCAACCGCAACGTTGCTTTACTACGCTTGCGGGTGCGTAATTGATCTCCGGCACAGAGTTCGGCCCCTTTCTCAACCGGTTGCCAGGCCGTCTCCCGCATTCGGCGCAGCTCAACCACGCCTTGTGCTGTAACAACGCGTGCCGCGGCCTGTACACAGACCTCGGCACTATGCGGGATTCGTATAAAAACAAATTGCGTCAGCATTAAAAGCAATGCCACAGGAATAGTTGAAGATCTGGTTATCCTGTATTGCTTATTGCGAGCCATAAACAGATTCTGCCTGTACTGTATTTGCCAATGCGATTCTGATTACAATTATATTCAAAACATAGCCAAGTCTGTTTATTAATATAAAACAACTACCAGCTAAAGTTGGCAGATTAATGACAATGACTAAAGCAGGATATAAATCTCAAGGCCCGTGTAGCTTGCAGCGCTGAATAGCATCACCTCTTGGCTCAAAATAATGCACCAAATAGTTTTGCAGCATCCTTCTGTCACTCCCCTGATGTTGCACAAACGTAAAAATATCCTCATCCACAAAATACTCCCCTGTAGCGCTTTCTTAGTCAGGAAAACTATCAGCGACTTCGCAGATGCTTTTTATCTCATATCCCTTATTATTTCGCTTGACGCTGTGCTCGGCTGGTGTGCGTTCAATATGTTTGTGGCTCGAATTTGATTCTAACCGAATAACCCAGAACGCGTGCGTAATCCTCGACAGTCGCCAATCTCGGTGAAATACTTGAATTCAGGCTTTCCAGCCGGGAGATATTGCTTTTTTTAGTGCCCAGCAGATCTGCCATCTGTTCCTGGGTTACGCCCGAACTTTTACGCAAGGCGATCATCTGACGCTTCATGCAGAAAGAGGTAGGCAGTGCATCATGCCCGGCTTTGACCACAGTGTCTTCCAACCCCGTTTGCTTGAACTTTTCAAATGTTGGCCGTTTATACGCCATCCCTTTACACCTCTTTCAGTATTTTTGCGCCGCCTTCATCCGACGCTTGTAAATATTGTTCTCCTTTTTATTCACGTTCATGAGAAAACGATTTCTTTTGTGACGGTGCAAATACCGACCGGGAAATGTAATCGCATTCTTTGGCCTAAATTCAAACAATCCAAGACCCAGCGATGCAATGTCAGCCCCCAATCAAAACCGGAAACCGAATTCCTAAATCAATTCCGCAGTACAGTGAAAATCGGCGAGAATTCTCGACAGCAGCGCCAGAATATTCACCCGATCTTCTCATTAAAAAATCAGATCGCCTCTATTTCAATCGAAGTTATCGAATATGATAACAACTGTCAAGCTCGTTAATGCCTAACAGATAGAAATAAACAAAAGAAAAAATTTCCAAGAAAAGAAACGGATACCGCTGCTTCTTGCTCCTATTGTGCGCAAGCGTCATTGCCGTCAATTTACAAAATTCGTGAAATGGCATGTTATATAGAAACAAAAAAGAGTGGGCGTTAATGCTGCCAACTCTTTGATTTTGGTGGGTCTGGTTGGACTCGAACCAACGACCAAGGGATTATGAGTCCCCTGCTCTAACCAACTGAGCTACAGACCCGAATCACGTTATTTTATCAGCTACTTGTATCCAGAAAACTACGTAATCTCTCAGAACGCGCAGGATGACGCAATTTACGCAAAGCTTTGGCTTCAATTTGACGTATCCGTTCACGCGTTACATCAAATTGTTTACCTACCTCTTCGAGCGTATGATCAGTATTCATTTCAATACCGAAACGCATTCGTAACACTTTGGCCTCGCGCGGTGTTAAGGAATCAAGTATATCCTTAGTTACCCCTCTCAGGCTAGCATAAACTGCTGCATCGGATGGGGCCATTGTAGCCGCATCTTCGATGAAGTCACCGAGATGGGAATCTTCGTCATCCCCAATTGGCGTTTCCATGGAAATGGGTTCCTTGGAAATTTTCAGTATCTTGCGGATTTTTTCTTCCGGCATTTCCATTTTTTCAGCAAGAACTGCAGGTTCGGGCTCTTGCCCTGTTTCTTGCAGTATCTGTCGAGAAATACGATTCATTTTGTTAATGGTTTCTATCATATGAACCGGAATCCGGATAGTCCGCGCCTGGTCCGCAATGGAACGTGTAATAGCCTGGCGTATCCACCAGGTAGCATAGGTAGAAAATTTATAACCGCGGCGATATTCAAATTTATCGACCGCCTTCATCAGACCGATATTGCCTTCCTGGATCAAATCGAGAAATTGCAAACCACGGTTGGTGTACTTCTTGGCGATAGAAATAACCAAGCGTAGATTAGCTTCTGTCATCTCCCGTTTAGCACGACGCGCCTTGGCTTCCCCGGTTGACATTTTCCTGTTGATTTCTCTAAGATCTTTTATTGAAATCCCTATCGTTTCTTTAAGCGACAGCAATTTTTGCTGCTGTTCAATAATTTCCGGCTTGTAATGCCCCAAAGCCTGGCTATATGATTTGGCGGCACTGATTTCCTTGTCAATCCAGTCAAAGTTTGTTTCATTACCAGGAAACGTTTTAATGAAATGACTACGTGGCATTTTCGACCTGGATACACAAAGTTCCATTATCTTACGTTCGTAACTGCGCACATCCCGCACCAAGCTGCGCTGTGTATCACACAGTTTCTCAACCAATTTTGCTGAAAAACGGATGCACATCAACTCATTGGAAATTTTCTCCTGCAAATCCCGGTATTTTCGGCTTGTAGGGCCTTCTTCTTTGAGAACTGTTTGCATATCCGTATAAAGTTCACGAACTATCCCAAAATGCTCTAAAGCCCCGGCTCTTAGTTTCATCAAGTCAGCACTGTCGATTGTGCTGCCATCCTCGGATTCATCATCTGAGTCGTCATCATCGATGTCGTCGGAATCCAGATCGGAACCCAATGACTCGCCCACCATTTCCTCGTTAACAATCTCAGAATCATCGGCGTCAACCAGTCCATCAACCACTTCATCAACGCGCAACCTGTCATTTTCAACCTCTGACGCGAGTTTGATAATCTCCGCAATAATTGGCGGGCAAGCAGAGATGGCTTGAATCATGTGTCGCAATCCACCTTCGATTCGTTTGGCGATCTCAATTTCGCTTTCTCGGGTCAGCAATCCGACCGAACCCATTTCCCGCATATACATGCGTACCGGATCGGTTGTTCGTCCAAATTCCGAATCTACAGAAGACAGCGCAGCTTCAGCCTCTTCCGCAACGTCTTCATCAGCTACAGTAGTTGCCGCATCTGACATTAACAATGTTTCAGCGTCAGGTGCTTCATCATGAACAGAAATGCCCATATCGTTAATCATGCTGATAATGCCTTCTATCTGTTCGGCATCCAGCATATCATCGGGCAAATGATCATTAATTTCTGCATATGTCAGATACCCGCGTTCTTTACCCAGCACAATCAATCTTTTCAAGCGCATGCGCCGCGCTTCTATGTCTTGCGCCTGCAAATTATTTTCAGGTGACACAGCTGCAGATTCGAGACTGTTAAGCTGCTCTGTTATTGCGGCAGCTTTAGATTTCTTACTGACTCTTGTTTTTGTTTTTTTCAGGGTCTTGGACATTATGTCTTGTGTAACGGTCTTGGATTCTATATTTTCTACTGAATTACTGGCTTTTTTTCTCGCTTTTTTCGCTGCTGATGATTGAGCTTTCTCTGTAGAATCTTGGGCTTGATCATCAACCAAAACGTTTTCTCCTTCATCAGCTTCAACAACAGAATTTTTTGTCGCTGTTCCACTCGTTTTATCCGGTTTTGTCTTTGACATATACATTACCAAAATTGGATGAATTAATTAAAAGTATAAAAGCCGAAAGCGTCGGATTATATCAAATTTCTCACTTACGGGCATTTTGACGATACATCTATGCCACTAATCTTTCGGTATTTTGTATACCGCTTATGCCTAGAATACAAATCACCATCAATGCAATAGCATATCAATCATATCATGTAATCTTTAGTGTGCAGTCAGGCGCTGGAGTTCGCGCTTTTCTTCATCAGTTAGCAATCCTAAAGGTTTGTTATGTAATTCTTTCATGCGATTTTTTCGTTGTATTTCCCGCAGTTTTTGGATTACCCCGTTAAGTTCTGCTTCAAGATCCATTCCGTCGTCCCAATCCAGTATCTCGCTCTCGATTTTTTCTAAAAATACACGATAGGGATTATCCGTTAAATATGAAAGTATCGACATTGCCGAGGGGCTGTCTACAATATCGGGGCGATTGGTTAAAAAATCAACCAGATATTTTAAAGCGCCCAGCTCCTCATTATTTTCATTAGCCAACACCAGTGATTCTTTTTGCAGATTATGGAAAAATCCAGGATTATACAATAACAATAACATCAACCGGCGATAGGGGGAAGCAGGCTGTTTTCGCGGAGTGTTCCTCGACACACGAGCAGAGGGAATTTGCTTTATCTGTAGCAGCGACGCCAGCTCATTCTGATCCAGACCACTCAATTCCGATAATCGCTTTAACAACAACAGCACCAACGCCGGTGCTTTGATTCGCTGCAACAGCGGCTTTGCTTCATGAATTAATCTTGCCCGGTTTTCATTTGCTTGCAAATTTTGCCCGCGTAGCAATGTCTGCAGCAAAAATTCAGACAATGGCGTTGCTTGCGCAACATGGTGTTCAAAAATTTCTTTTCCGTTCTGTCTTACAAAACTGTCTGGATCCTGGCCATCAGGCAGAAATAAAAATTGTATGGTTTTACCATCGGTTAACAGATCAAGGCTATTTTCAAGCGCGCGCCAGGCAGCTTTTTTACCGGCACCGTCTCCATCAAAACAAAAAACAATGTTATCGGACTGGCGCAACAGTTTCTGAATATGAACGCTTGTAGTCGAAGTACCCAATGTCGCGACAGCATTTTTAATATCATACTGTGACAATGCGACAACATCCATGTATCCTTCAACAACAATGACATAACCCGCCTCGCGAATTGCTTTGCGTGCCGAGAACAGGTTATATATCTCCTGCCCTTTTACGAACAGATTTGTCTCAGGCGAATTAAGATACTTCGGCTCCCCCTGTCCGATAGCGCGCCCACCAAAAGCAACAACTTGGCCTTTCTGATTAAGGATTGGAAACATTATTCGGTCTCTAAAACGATCATACCGATTTCCATCTTGACCCGAAATTACCAACCCTGCTTTTATCAGCTTCTTTTTTGTGTTCTCAGATCTGTAATCGGTAAACAAGAGCGACAGGCCATGCCAGTCATCGGGCGCATAACCCAATCCAAATCGCGCGGCTGTTTTTCCGCTAACTCCACGGTTTTTGAGATATTCGACAGCCTTTTCTGACTGCTTCAGTTGTTCCCGGTAAAACTGGGTCACCGAACGCATAGTCTGAAGCATATCTTGCAGGTCAGATTGTTCGGCAGTATCGAGCTGCTCATTAGAGGGAGCACTTAACTGATCAGCCCGTCTTTCCTGCTGAACAGGCACCTGCATACCAACGGAGAAAGCCAGTTCACGAACAGCTTCAACGAAGCTGATTCCACGATATTCAATCAGAAAACTTATGGCGTTACCATGAGCACCGCAACCAAAACAATGGTAAAATTGTTTGACCGGACTGACTGTGAATGACGGTGTTTTTTCACTGTGAAAGGGGCAGCAGGCGACGTAATTTGCGCCGGCTTTTTTGAGTGAGATATGGCGGTCGATTGCATCTATGATATTGACGCGGTTTAGTAAATCATGGATAAATGTCTGCGGTATCATCTCTTTATCTATCGGTCAAGGTCGTCCGGTAAAAACGAGAAAAGCAAACTGACAGATTTACTATAATACAAGGATAAATACCTAGCTATCCTAGCCGGATATTTTTGCTTTCACAATTGCCGATACTTTTCCCATATCGGCACGGCCTGCAACATTGGATTTCAGTATTGCCATGACTTTTCCCATATCCTGCATGCCTTTTGCATCAACTGCTGATATAGCCTCAGCAACCAGCGCTTCTATTTCTTCATCCGCCAATCCCTTGGGCATATATACGCTGAGTATGTTTACTTCTTCTTTTTCCGCAGCAGCCAGATCGCGGCGCTCGGCAGCTTCATATTGATCAATGGAATCCCGGCGCTGTTTTAACATTTTCTCAATCACAGCTATGATCGCCGCATCATCCAGTTCCTGGCGATCATCGACTTCCTTTTGCTTGATAGCCGCCTGTAAAAGTCGAATAGTATCACGCTGCCGTGTATCGCCTGTCCGCATTGCTGCTTTCATATCATCGGTAATTTTCTGTTTAAGACTCATGTTCCATGCTGTTTGCAGTATATATTAAGCGTAAATTCAAATTAGATATATTGACAAAGTCCCATAAGAATTCTGAATAATAAACCTTGATCAACTATAAAGCTTTTATTTTAAGCTACAGCAGACTAAAGCGACTAAACTACAAAACTTTAATAAAGCTTAGGCGGCAAAAGCTGGCTACGAAGTCGTTTATAATTACGTTTGACAGCAGCTGCTAATTTACGCTTGCGTTCCGCTGTTGGTTTTTCATAGAATTCACGAGCACGTAATTCAGTCAACAAACCGGTTTTTTCAATTGTTCGCTTGAAACGACGCATTGCTACTTCAAAAGGCTCGTTTTCTTTGACTTTGATGGTTGTCATAAATCTTCAGTTTTCTCCTATCTTTTGTTAATAACTATCAATATATCCACCCGGACACACCAAAAAGCCTTATATACTATCACAATCCAACAAAAAAAACATTTCTCATGATTATCCTGGGCATAGAAACATCATGCGACGAAACCGGTGTCGCACTATACGACACAGATCGCGGTCTTTTAAATCACACATTATTTTCACAAATCAGCATGCACAGTGAATATGGCGGCGTCGTGCCGGAACTTGCCTCCCGGGATCACATAAGGCGCATACTGCCGCTTATTAGACAGGTACTGAACAAAGCACAACGAGAACTCGACGACATTAATGCAATTGCCTACACGAAAGGACCGGGATTGGCTGGCGCCCTATTGGTGGGCGCCAGCGTGGCGGCAGCACTGGGTTATGCGTTAAATATTCCTGTTCTAGGCATTCATCATCTTGAAGGGCATCTGCTCTCACCACTGCTGTCAACACCCGCACCACAATTTCCTTTTATTGCACTGCTGGTTTCTGGCGGCCACACACAACTCATGCAGGTCAATGGCGTGGGACAATACCGATTGTTAGGCGAAACCGTAGATGATGCCGCCGGAGAAGCTTTCGATAAAACAGCAAAGCTGTTGGGGCTTGGCTATCCCGGTGGCGCAGCCTTATCCGAACTTGCCGGGCAAGGTCGATCCGGCAAATTTAAATTACCCAGGCCCATGCTCAATAGCGGTGATCTTAATTTCAGTTTCAGCGGCCTCAAAACCGCTGTACTGACTTTGATTAACAAACAAAGTATGGATCAGCAGGTCCGGGCCGATATTGCATTGGCTTTTCAGGAAGCTGTCGTTACCGTTCTTACCGAAAAAGCGCTTGCCGCGCTATCGCTTACCAAATCAAATCGGCTGGTTGTTGCTGGCGGCGTCGGAGCCAATTATCACTTGCGCAAACACCTTACGCAAAAAGCCGCACAGACTGGCGCAACGGTCTTTTATCCTCAGTTGGAATTCTGCACTGATAATGGCGCCATGATCGCATTGGCCGGTGCGATGCGTATGCAGGCAAATGACACAACCCCAAATGATTCAACAGGCAGTTTCACGGTACGCGCACGCTGGAGTCTATCTCAGTCCAAGAACGATACTTTCAACAACTAAATCAATATGTTAATTTATTTTTTGGAGATCAGCGCTTCATATTTTGCGCGCAACTGCGATTTGCTCTCAACTACGTCCGGATTGGGAATGATGCAATCAACCGGACAGACTTCTACGCATTGCGGCACATCGTAGTGGCCGACACATTCGGTACATTTCCTGGAATCAATCAAGTAAATCTCTTCGCCTTGTGAAATAGCGTCATTGGGACATTCCGGCTCACAGACATCACAATTAATACATTCGTCCGTTATGATTAATGCCATTTCTACCTCTAATAAACAGTTATTGTCTTACGATTTTATCGTGCAGTCGTTGCGCAACAATCGGGTGCACAAATTTATCAGCTTTGCCTCCAAGTAACGCAATCTCCCGGACAATTGTTGCTGATACAAACATAAACTGCTCACTTGGCGTCATAAATAACGTTTCTACATCAGGATACATGCTGCGGTTCATACCCGCCATTTGAAATTCATATTCAAAATCTGAAGCAGCGCGCAATCCGCGCAAAATAATTCGACAGTCATGTTGTCGCAAAAAGTCCATTAACAATCCTGAGAACGGAATCACCGCCACATTATTACAATCAGAAAAAACCTGCGTGGCCATATCCACGCGTTCATCCAAAGAAAAAAACGGATTCTTTCCACTACTGTCAGCAACAGCCACAATCACCTCATCAAATAGATGGGAAGCGCGCCTGACAAGGCCTTCATGCCCCCGCGTTACCGGATCGAAAGTTCCAGGATAAACGACTTTATCCATAATTATTCAACATTCCCGACAGTTCCAGTAACTGATAATTCACCTTGCCTGCTTTTCCTTTACGCCATATATGCCACAGTTCATCGGACATAATGCATTGATCACCTTCGAGATATACCATTCCACCCTGTTCTAGTCGTTGCGGCAGCTGTGACAATATACAGGACTGCAATTCCAACCGATAAGGAGGATCAATAAATACAAGGTCGAATCGCCGCCTGTCTGCTGCCAGGAAATTCAGTGCATCCATTTGCATCAATTCGACATGATCCGCTTTTAATGCTTTTTTGTTCCTTTGCAGCGCCTGAAATACGACATTATCCGATTCTACCATCACCACCTTTGTAGCACCACGTGAGGCCGCTTCAAAGCCTAACGCACCACTGCCGGAAAAAAGATCAAGACAACGTAGCCCGTTTAATTCCTGACCAAGCCAGTTAAACAACGTTTCGCGCACTCTGTCGGGCGTTGGGCGCAAATCGGATCGAACAGGAAAGGCGATTACACGGCTACGCCAGCTGCCACCGATGATACGCACCTTACCCTGACCTAACCCCATAGCATAACTGCATTATTAATCAATAGCCCCAACGATCACAGTCACCATATTCTCCGGATGAATACGTCGAGAAAACGCGTCTTTTATTTGATCTGTAGTCACTGCTTCTACCGCTATTAAATAATCATCAAGATACGTCAGTGGTAGATTATAAAAGCCAATCATTGCAAGATAGCCCAGAATTTTTGAATTGCTGTCCAGCCTCAATGGAAAACCACCAATCAAATTCTGTTTGGCCGCGATCAATTCCTGTTCGTTCGGTCCCTCGGTAATAAAATTTTTTAAAACTGATTGCGTCAATGCAAGCGCATCTTCCGATTGCTCTTTTTTCGTTTGCAGACCGATTTGGAACGGTCCTTTCTCGCGCAGCGGAGAAAAGAAGCTGTATACACTGTACGCCAATCCTCTTTGCTGCCGTATTTCTTCCATTAAACGCGATACGAAGCCGCCGCCACCTAAAATGTAGTTACCAACGAGTAGCGGGAAATAATCCGGATCACTTCTGCGCATGCCCGGATAAGCGATCTGAATATGACTTTGCGATGCCGGATGGGCAATTCGTTTTATCTTCCCATCCGGGTCCTTAACAGGTGGTATCGGCTTGCTATCAGCCTTATCCGGCAGATGTGCCGTTAATGATTCAGCAATACGAGTCGCTTCCTGCTTTCTTATATCACCAATAATAGCTATTACAGCATTGGAAGCCGCGTAGTTAGATTGATAGAATCCGGATAAATCCTCCTGTTGCAATGTAGCTATGGTTTCTACCTCCCCCGCCCCATTTAATCCGTAAGGATGCTCCCCATACAGCATTTCCATGAGCGTGCGACCCGCCATGTAATCCGGCTTGGTACTCGATTCTTTGATACTTGCAATGATTCTGGTCTTCTCGCGCCGAAGAACATCCTGCGGAAATTCAGGATGTTGAATTACCCGGGAAAAAATATCCAACGCCTGTTTTCGCTCGCGCGCATGACTTAATGTTCGTAGCGAGATTCCCGCGCGGTCGGCATCAAAATTTGCGCTCAATTGAGCGCCCACATCAGCGAGTGCGTTAGCGATTTCGTCTTCGGACATACCACCGGCACCTAGCTTTAACATCCGTCGCGTCAAATTTGCCAAACCTGATTTCTCAGGCGTGTCTTTGCTGCTTCCAGCGGCAAATTCAACGCTGATATCAACAATCGGCAAGGCATTGTTTTCAACAAAATATACACGTGCACCAGTAGAAGTCTGCCAGAACTGAATTGCAAGCGAAGCCAATACATTTTGCGAGTAAATACTGATCAATAAAACAAAGATATACTTTTTCATACGCATAGTTAGTTCAGTAGCGTGTTGACAAGGATCAGCCGCTGTTTCGCAGCCCTGAAGTCACACCATTAATTGTCAGATGAATTGAGCGTTTTACCTCATCGCTGTCTTCACCGGACCGATACCGTCTTAGCAATTCCACCTGCAAATGATTTAACGGATCAATATAGGGTGTACGATTATCAATACTGCGTGCCAGCGTTGGATTATCCTGCAACAGTTCGGTATTGCCGGTAATGGCGAAAAGCCATTTAATGCTGCGATCCCACTCTTGCCGGATACGCCCAAAAACATGATCGCGCAAAGCCGGATCGGAAACCAGTTCCGAATAACGGGAAGCAATACCCATATCTGTTTTGGCCAATACCATATCCATGTTCGATAGCAGTGTTTGCATAAACGGCCACGTTTGATACATCTCCTGCAATAACGCCAGACCATTTCCGGTTTTATCTTCCTGCAGGAAAGCTTCGACAGCTTCCCCAAAACCATACCATCCGGGAATCATGGCACGATTCAATCCCCAACTGAAGACCCATGGAATAGCGCGCAAATCCTCAATCTCATCTGAGGCCTTGCGGGATGAAGGTCTGCTGCCGACATGCAGTCCGGAAATTTCGCGAATTGGCGTTGATTCCTGAAAATACTGTTTAAAACCGGGTGTCTCAAATACCAGGCTCCGATAGGCCTTGAATGAGTGTGCTGCAAGACTTTCCATAGCCTGGTAATAGCGCTCCGCATTCTCTCCGATGGGATCATTTCCCAATAGGGTCGATTCGATAGTAGCGGCAACCAGTGTCTCAAGATTACGCCGACCGATTTCCGGCTCAGCATATTTACTACTGATAACCTCGCCCTGCTCTGTAACACGAATCTGACCATTCACGCTGCCTGGCGGTTGTGCCATGATACCCTGATAGCTCGGGCCGCCACCCCGGCCAACCGTTCCGCCACGCCCATGAAATAGTCTTAATTCGATTTGATGCCTGGCAAACACTTTGGCCAGCTCAATTTCAGCTTTGTAGATCTCCCAGTTGGAAGTAATGAAACCACCATCTTTATTACTGTCCGAGTATCCCAGCATGACCTCCTGCACATTGCCGCGCGAAAAAAGAAGCTTTTTGTAGTATGGCAAAGAAAACAGCTGATCCATAATATTACTGCAACTGCGCAAATCCGCTATGGTTTCGAATAAAGGAATAATATTTAAACCCATGTGCGGATTCTCACCGGCCTGCAGCAAGCCGACTTCTTTTAGAAGCAACGCCACTTCCAATACATTAATAATATGCGTGGTCATGGAAATGATGTAATTGGGAATAGCTGCATGACCGAAACGTTGATGAATTTCTGCGGCCATTTGCAGGATACGCAACTCATTCTGGGTAGATTCAGAGTATTCCAAATACGGCGAAAGCAATGGACGCGGGCTACTGATTTCATCAAGCAGCCAGCTAACGCGCTCATCCTCTGACATAGCGAAATAATCCTCTCCATGTGTCGCCTGCTCATACAGTTCGGCCACGACCTGTTCATGTACTTTACTGTGCTGACGCATGTCCAGCGGTGCCAGGTGAAAGCCAAAAACATCCGCTGCCCGTCTCAAGTTACGCAAAGCACCTCGTGCTATCCAGTTTGCCTGATGATATTTGAGCGATTTAATAATCGTATCGAGATCATGTACAAATTCGGCACAATCTGCATATGGAGCAGCACCATCTACCAGTTCTTTACGCCAAACGGTATGGCCCAGCTGCTGACTGGTTGCCGCCAGGCGTGCGCTAATACCAATAAATGCACGGCGATACGGCTCATCTATACGGCAGGCAGGCACTTCCGGGCATGCGGCTGCCAGTTCCTCCAGTTCATCGGTTATATTGATCAACCGCTCGGCCAGGCTCATGGTATGGCCGATTCTTTCCACTTCCTCGAGATAATAATCGAGCGCCAGCGCTGACTGCTGTTCAATCGCGTACAACATCACCTGATGCGTAACAAAAGGATTGCCGTCTCTATCGCCGCCAATCCAGCTGCCGATGCGCAGAAATGAATTTACCCGGGGAGCTTTGTCACCCATATGGCGTTCCAGAAGATTCTCAATCTTCGCATAGATATAGGGCACCTGCGACAAAAAGGTGTAGCTGTAATACGCCAGGCCATTATCAATTTCATCATGCACCGATAAACGTACAGAACGTAACATGCGTGTCAGCCATAAAATCTGAATCATGGTGCGCAAATTTTCTTCATTCTGGCGCATTTCATTCGGTGTTAACTGCGTCAGTGCACGCTCTTTCAATAGACGCTCTATTGTCAGCTGACAGTCCAGGATACTTCTACGCTGCACTTCAGTGGGATGCGCAGTCAGCACCGGAGAAACAACCGCCTTTGAAAAAAACTTAGCCAGCGATACGCTATCGATACCGCTTTCCAATACCCGCTCCAACGCCAGCGTTACGCTGCCGGCCTGAGGCGGAGAGCCCGCACAAAGATGGGCGCGACGGCGGCGATTATGGTGTACATCCTCAGCAATATTTGAAAGCTGAGAAAAATAACTGAATGCCCTTACGACAACAACAGTTGCTCTGTTACTGAGTTTTGTAAGTATCTGATCCAGTTCCTGTCGTGCCTGTGGATCCTGTTCTCGGTGAAAACGTATAGCAGTTTGCCGGATTTTTTCAACCAGATCGAAAGACGCATCTCCTTCCTGCTCCCGCAAAATTTCTCCCAATATGCGGCCCAATAAGCGAATATCTTCTCGAAGTGGCAAATCCTTATCATCTGTGGATTCGTTTAAAGGATGATTTTCAAAACCTACAATATGCATACTGTTTCTTCGCCCTTACATTAAAATTTTTCAGATAATGCTTTTAATCAGTTTTGGAACGGTTTGTGTTTGTCCAAGCGATCGTGGCTCATGCTAAAATGACTGCCGATCAATCAAGAAAATTTTCATTTTTATTATTTTTTTACTGCATGTCCAGCTCATTCTCCATCCCAAAACGCATTACTATCGCGTCCCGTGAAAGTCTGCTTGCTATGTGGCAAGCCAAACACATACGACAATGTTTGAACCAATTATACCCGCAAACCGAAGTTAACATACTCGGCATGACAACCAAAGGGGATCAGATACTTGACAAGTCCTTATCAAAAATTGGCGGGAAAGGTCTTTTTATCAAAGAGTTAGAGCAGGCCCTGGAAGACGGGCGCGCCGATATTGCTGTACACTCCATGAAGGACATGCCTATGAATGTACCCGAAGGGTTCATTCTGGCGGCTATTACTGAGCGTGAAGACCCTCGCGATGCGTTCGTTTCCAATCAGTATGAAAATCTTGAGGAACTGCCCTCGGGTAGTATAGTAGGCACTTCCAGCCTGCGGCGAGAAAGCCAGCTACGCGCACAATTTCCCCATTTGAATGTTAATCCACTGCGGGGAAATGTGCAGACCCGTCTGCGCAAATTGGATGAAGGTCAGTATGCTGCAATTATTCTTGCCGCCGCTGGGCTGAAACGGCTGGAATTGTCAGACCGCATCACAGCATTGCTAAATCCCGAACAAAGCCTGCCCGCAGTTGGACAGGGCGCTCTAGGTATCGAATGCCGTCATGACCGGCCCGATCTTGTTGCGCTATTGCAACCCCTGCATCATCAGAAAACAGCTTATTGCGTAAAGGCGGAGCGCGCGATGAGCCGTGTATTGGGCGGCAGCTGTCAGATTCCACTGGGCGCATTCGCAGAAATAGAGAATAATCAGCTGAAACTACGTGGCTTTGTAGCCAGCCCGGACGGCACACAATTTGTACGTGATACGGTGAGCGGAAATCTGGAAAGCGGGGAAGACATGGGTAAAAACATGGCGCAGAATTTGATTGCACAGGGTGCCGATAAAATTCTTGCAGCCATCGAAACACAACACAGCTGGTAACAATGAATCAGGCATTCAGGCCGCTGCACAAAATCAATGTACTGGTAACCCGGCCTGAGCATCAGTGTGCTTTTTTGGCTGAAAATATCCACAAAATGGGTGGCAATGCCGTCATTTTCCCGGTATTGGAGATAACCGATACCAAAAATAAAAAACCATTACTTGACCTCATCCAGCGACTGGATACGTTTGAATTGGCAATTTTTGTCAGCCCCAATGCTGTCCACAAAGCCATGCCATTGATTCAATCATACTACAAGACGCCGGGACCGTTGCCAGCACATATAAAAATTGCCGCTGTCGGCAAAAGTACTGCACTCGCACTAAAAGAATATGGTGTTGATCATGTCATCGCACCAACAAAGCGTTTCGACAGCGAAGCATTACTTGAACAAGATGCATTACTAAACGTGTCCGGAAAACGTGTGATTATTTTTCGTGGCAATGACGGACGGCCGTTACTTGGCGAAACGCTGATTAAGCGTGGCGCATTGCTGGAATATGCCGAATGTTACCGACGCAGCAAACCGGATATCGACCCCAGCGAGCTTATCTCAAACTGGTCTCGAGGAAAAATAAATGCTGTAATTATCACAAGCTCGGAAGGATTACAAAATTTATTTGACATAATTGGCACCCATGGCCAACAATTGCTGAAAATAACACCTGTGTTTACTGCACACGAACGTATTGCCAGTATTGCACGAAAAGCCGGTCTCAAGACAGTGGTACAGACTACGGAAAGCGGAGATAAAGGTATACTGCAGGGAATGCAGGAATATTTTTGTGTTAATAAAAAATAACATTTGTTTTTCTGTAACAATGTTGTTCACATGAAACAGGGCTGGAATGCTTCATGCGAACACACCGGGGAGCATCAAACGTTGTGATTGATTGAGATAGTATTTAGTAATGAAAAACCTGGACCTTGAACTGCATTGCTTCGAAGATTGAACAAATGGATATCACGACAACTGCACCAGGCACGTTAGTCATATCCAGCAAATCTGCGCACAATCTGATTTTAGGTGCCAGCAATAACAAGGAGAAGATATGAGACTGATACTTTGGGTGTTAGTACTGTTTGCTGCTGCAGTTGCCGTTGCACTGGCCATCGAAGAGTATGGAACAGGTCATCTTGTCGTGGAAGTACCACAATTTGAAAAAATTGAAGTGTCCCTTGATTACGCCTTAGCTGGTTTAATTGCGGCATTTATTGTTTTTTACATTCTGGTTCGAATTTTGAACGGATTACTGAATCGCCGGGATATCAGAGCAGAATCTTTGATGCAGACTGGTATAAAAGCTTTTTTTGAGGGTGATTACGATTATGCCAAAAAATGCGGTGCAAAAGGCTTTAAACTGGCAAAAACACCGCTCGTTAAAGCTATTAATTCGGTAATCGCAATACGTTCGGCCCAACAGACAGCGGATATTTCGACACGTAACAAACTACTGGAAAAAACAGCGAAAACCTTACAGGATGAAAGAGCCCTGCACCTGGTAACCAAAGCCGAAATGCAGCTCAATGACGGCAATTATCAGGATGCTTTGAATACTCTGCAGGAGTTATATTCTACTGGCGGCCTGCAACCCACAGCCGTTCTGGAATTAGAGATGGAAGCACAACGGCAGTCCTGCAACTGGGATGCTGTGCTGGAAATCAGTCGCATTCTGATTCATCGCCACCCGTTGAACAAAAAACATTATGAAGCCATTCAGCATCATGCGCACCTTGAAAATTTTAAAATCAAGACGACTGATCTCGGTGCACTGAACAAATACTGGAACAGTTTATCTGAAACCGAGCAAAAAAGCAGTCGTGTGGCAGCGGCCGCAACTCGCGCTTATATCGCTTTGGGCGACTGCGCTACTGCACATAAAATTGTGGAACAAAATGTGAAAACGGACTGGGACCCGGAATTAATTGCTTTGTACTCAGAATGTCTGAATTATCATGTCAACAGACAAATTGAATGCGCAGAAGTCTGGCTGAAATCACAGCCAAACAATGCTGGCCTGCTGTTAACACTTGGCAAATTATGCACACATTGCGAGCTTTGGGGAAAAGCGCAGAATTATCTGGAAGCCAGCCTGTCTGTCGAACCAACACCAATTGCACACTTTGCTTTGGCGCAACTGAATGAAAAACTGGGCAAACATGAGCAGGCTATGGATCAGTATAACAAAGCTCTTGAATTGACTCTTAAACGGAGCTGTTCAAGCTAACCAGATCGCCAAAACAACAACAGTTAACATACTGCTGATTTGTATCGGATACTGATTTAATAAACAGCTATGATTGGCTGGTTGATGGCGTGAATACATCAGAAAAAAAGCCGTCTCTGGGAAGTTTACGCAAAGCGGTAAAATCCTGATAGGCGGCTTTAACCATTACCGGGGAACCACAGGCATACACCTGATGGCGCTCAAGTGTAGAAAAATCTTCCATAACTGCTTGATGTACAAAACCAGTTCTGCCCTTCCAATTATCTTCGGGTAGCGCATCAGACAATACGGGAATAAATGTGAAATTGTCATGTTGCTGTTGCCATTGCTCAGCCAGCTCTGCCATATAAAGATCGGCTTTGGTGCGCACACCCCAGTAGAGTCTCATCGTGCGTTTGTGATCTTTGCCGGACTCCTGATAAAAAACATGCTCAAGAATACTTTTTATCGGCGCAAAACCTGTACCACCAGCAATGAAAATAATCGGCACATCGTCGACAGTGTCTCGCAGAAAAAATGAGCCAAGCGGCCCTTCGAAGCGAAGAATGTCCTTCACCTTCATTTTGGTAAATACATGCTCTGCAAATACCCCCCCCGGATAATTGCGTGCATGCAATTGCAACACATCATCATCATGTGGTGCATTTGCAAGTGAAAAGCTACGCCGCTTACCGTCTTTAAGCAGGATATCAATATACTGACCTGCAAGAAACTGAAGACGCTGGTTGGCGGGCAATTTAAGAGAAATAATCATCACATCCGGTGCAACTCGTTCAAGCTTTTCAACACGGGTCGGCAATGTTTTAATCTCGATATCCTTAATTGCGCCAATTTCATGACATTCGATGACCAGATCGGATAGTGGTGACGCACAACAAAACAATGCGAGGCCGGTCCGTTTTTCGTCTTCTGTCAGTGTTTCCTCATCATAGTTTCCGTAATCGACAGAACCGCTTAGAATTCTGCCTTTACAGATTCCACAGGAACCGTTACGGCATCCATAGGGCAATGAAAAACCTTCCCGCAAAGCGGATTGCAAAATAGTTTCACCTCGTGCAACATGCAAAACATGCTCACTGGGCTTTATAATAATTCGACGCGACATGTGATTGTTGAGCAAAGAACTAAAAATAAACAGGAAGAAAACATTCAATGAAAAAAACAGTGCTCATTGTTGGGTGCGGCGATATTGCGCTACGCACCGTACGGTTATTGCGAACTCACTACCGGTTGTTCGGCTTATTTCGTAACCCGGAAAAAGCTGAGCCCTTTCGTCTGTTGGGTGTCATGCCCGTCATAGGCGATCTGGACCAACCTGACAGCCTCGGTCGGATCGCAGGCATTGCACAAATTGTGATACATCTGGCACCCCCCCCACATCGCGGCACCCGGGATACACGCACAGCGAATTTGCTCTCTGCACTATCAAGACAGACAAAATCCAAACATATGATTCTACCACAACGGTTTATCTATATCAGTACCAGCGGTGTATATGGAGATTGCCAAGGTGCCTTGATAGACGAAACCAGGCCGCTGAATCCTCTGAGTGACCGCGCCATGCGCAGGAAGAATGCTGAAACCCAAATCCGCAAATGGAGCATCCGCAATCACGTACCTGTTTCGATATTGCGCGTACCGGGGATTTACGCCGAAAGCCGTCTGCCCTTGAAGCGTATCCGGGAAAGTCTGCCGGCTTTTGTCGACAAAGATGACGGCTATACCAACCATATTCATGCCGATGATCTTGCGCATATCATCTGTGCAACGATACACCGTGCAAGACCCGGCAGAACTTACAACACAACTGACGACACAGAAATGAAAATGGGGGACTATTTCGACCTCGTTGCTGATCGATTCGGCCTTCCCCGTCCTCCACGCATTCCGCGTGATCAGGCTAATGGTCGCATCTCGCCAGCCATGCTGTCTTTTATGAATGAATCCAGACGTATCAGCAACTCCCGCATGAAGAAAGAGTTACGCATCAAACTGCAGTACCCAACGGTCATAGAGGGAATTCAGGGTGCACTCTCATCTATAGCAAAGTAAATCGACAACTCAATCTTTAGAAATACAGTTGATCGAAAAAACTGCGGCTGATAATTGACGATCTCTATAGAGAATTAAACCCAGATTTTCCATTAGCGATTTCCCAATAACGAAAAACCAATCAAATAAACAACTTGTGTCAAAATCTCCAGGAAGGAAAACTGGCAGATTTAAGCAATTCAAATTTATAGAAACAACCTTATATTCAACAGATTTCTCTAATGGCTTCCATTAGAAATTTTCCGAACGGGAAATCTGGGTTAAATATCAATAGCCAGAGTTTGGTCGACAATGGGAGCATCTCGAAACAATTACACAAAGGTTCATGTGAAATTCTTCTCTGAGGAAACTGCGAGCGTGCTTTTCCCGGGTAAAATCACAAAACAATTTAGATATGGCTAACAATTCCTCAAACACCAGCACGGCATAAGGCAACAAAGATTTCTTGCATTTTATCGCCGTCCCGAAAATTCCCAGACAAATTCTTCAATGTCTCGTTGTAATGAATTGAAAAGGCAAATACACAAATTCCCAGGCACCTTGTCGAATTAAAGTTTCAATTGATTAAGTCGTAGAAAGAATTTTCTAACCAAGAATGTTGGGCTCGACATTATGAAAATAAGCGTAAATTATAAATCTGGACAACGACAAACATTTATTGTGCCAAAAACGATGCTAGCAACGGATTTTCGAAACCTGGCGGAGGAAATTGGAGGAAAAATAGAAAATATTGAATTCTCATTGGAAGACCAGCATATAAGTCTTCGTAACACTGAATTACAAGAATCGCTGCACTTAACCGAATAAAAAAGAATATATTGCTTGCCTGACAGACACAAGCATGACATGTTCATAAACTCAGCCACTCATGAAATGGAGTTAGACTCGGTTATCATATGTTCTAAAACGGTATGTCGTCTTCCATATCATCAAATCCATTACTACCCCTGTTGTATGTCGACTGGTCAGATCTTGGTTCATTAGTATTGTCCGCGGATGAATCAAAACTATCGCTGCCCGTCCGACCACCCAACATTTTCATGTCCGTGGCAATAATCTCGGTGGTATAACGGTCTACACCGTTTTTATCAGTCCATTTTCTGGTTTCCAGCCTGCCTTCGACGTAAACCGAACGTCCCTTCTTCAGATACTCTCCCGCAATTTCAGCCAGCTTTCGGTAAAAAGTAACGCGATGCCACTCTGTTTTTTCCTGCTTCTCGCCGTTTTTGTCTTTCCAGTTTTCTGTAGTCGCTACGGAAATATTCGTCACAGCATCGCCACTAGACATATAGCGCGTTTCAGGATCTCTTCCGAGATTACCGATGAGTATAACTTTATTGACTGAAGCCATTAGCTTCCCCCTCCTTATCTTCCAGCAACTTATTCACACTTTCTTCATCAAAACCCGCCATGTCAACCTTCAGGTAAGCAACTCTCTCGTTCGCCAGAACCAGCGCCTCGCGGACGCCGGATAATGCAGCGAGTTGCTCAGACAGTTGTTGTGACTTGCCCTTATCCATCTCCTGCACATGATACATCTTCGATCGAACCGCTGCTGGCGCTTTCATAGTGTATGCGAGTATGAACCATAATGCTAATAACCCACTGCAAAATGCATATAGCCCAAGATTACCGTGGTGTTCCATTAAATATCCCCCCACAGCGGCACCGGCAAAAGCCCCGAGAAACTGGGTGCTGCTATAGACACCTATTGCCGTACCTTTTGCTCCGACAGGTGCAATTTTGGAAATCAGCGAAGGCAGACTGGCTTCGAGCAAGTTGAATGCGGCAAAAAATATCAGCAATGCAAACATTGTTCCCTGAATCGTGTCAACAGTCATCGCCAGGAATATTTGGCCACATAGCAACAGCGCGATTGCGGCCACGAACACTTGTTTTAATCTGGCTTTCTTTTCTCCATAAATGATAGCCGGTATAACTAGCACCATGGAAAAAAACAAAACTGGCAAATAAATTTGCCAGTGATCTTCGACTGCCATGCCAGCCTCTCTTAATGTCAATGGCACGAGAAGCCAAAGCGCCATCAATGTAGCATGAAGCGCAAAAATGCCGTAGTTCAAACGTAACAGCTGCGCATTACGTAGTACACTGCCTAAACTGTCCGTTGACGCTTCTGTATCTGAGTGAAAGCGACTGATGTGCGGGTCGGGGACGAACAGTTTAACGATCAAAATTGCGGCCAGCGCCAGAATGCCTGTCATCGCAAAAATTCCCGGAACACCAATCCATTGATTCAGCGCAGGTGCAACGGCCAGTGACAAGGCAAAAACTGCCCCGATCGTCATACCAATGACAGCCATCGCTTTGGTACGGTGTTCTTCCCGAGTCAAATCGGCGGCCAGCGCCATTATCGCGGCTGAAATCGCACCCGCTCCCTGTATGATGCGTCCGAATATCACCCAGTAAATATCGTCTGCTAAAGCAGCAACAAAGCTTCCAACGGCAAAAAGCAGCAAACCAAAATAAATAACCGGTTTTCGCCCTATTCGATCAGACAGCCAGCCCATCGGTATTTGCAGTATTGCCTGTGTAAGGCCATAAGCACCCAGTGCAATGCCAACTAATGTATAGTTATCCCCCCCGGGCAAGTGTTCCGCGTAGAACGCAAAAACAGGCAAAATAACGAACAATCCAAACATGCGCAAACCATAGATACTGGCTAATCCGGATGTAGCACGCCACTCTGTTCGCGACATTTTTTCAGATGATATTGAGGCAGACATAAATCAGGTTATGTGTTTTCTAAAAAGTTGGGTATATTATCAGGTTGACTCGTTCATAGATAGCCAATGGAATTGATTAGAATTCGTGGTGCGCGCACCCATAATCTGAAAAATATCAATCTCGATCTGCCGCGTAACAAACTTATCGTAATAACCGGGCTTTCCGGATCTGGAAAGTCCTCGCTTGCATTCGATACACTTTATGCAGAAGGACAACGGCGCTACGTGGAATCGCTTTCCGCCTATGCCAGACAGTTTCTGCAACTGATGGAAAAACCCGATGTCGATTCGATCGAGGGTCTTTCGCCTGCCATTGCCATTGAACAAAAAGCCACATCGCACAATCCACGCTCCACAGTAGGCACCGTAACTGAAATTCACGACTATCTGCGCTTGCTGTTTGCGCGCGTGGGTGATCCGCAATGCCCAACGCATCATATCACGCTAACCGCGCAAAGCGTCTCGCAAATGGTCGATCATGTGCTTGAACTGCCCGTCGATACACGACTGATGATTCTGTCGCCACTGATTGTTGGACGCAAAGGAGAACAGGCCGATTTATTTGACGAATTGCGCGCTCAAGGATTTATCCGTTTACGTATCGACGGCGATATACACGACATCGACGATTTACCGAAACTCCAGAAAAACAAAAAACATACCGTTGAGATTGTTGTTGATCGTTTGAAAATTTCACCAGATGCCAAACAACGACTGGCTGAATCATTCGAAACAGCCTTGCGTCATGCTGGCGGACGCGCGCTCGCGGTAGAGATGGACAGCGGCGAGACACATCTTTTTTCCGCAAAATTCAGCTGTCCAGTGTGTAGTTATTCGCTTTCAGAACTTGAACCCAGGCTATTTTCCTTCAACAACCCAGTGGGAGCTTGCCAGCGGTGTGACGGCCTTGGCCAGATCACTTTTTTTGATCCGGCCCGCGTTGTGGCATTTCCACACTTATCATTGGCATCCGGCGCAGTTAAAAACTGGGACCGACGCAATCAGTTTTATTTTCAATTGCTGACAAATCTTGCAGCACATTATGGCTTTGATATTGAAACGCCTTTTGAAAAGCTGGATACGGCAATTCAGGAAATTATCCTGCATGGTTCAAGACAGGAAAAAATACAATTCACTTACTTGAACGAAGGTGGCAAGAAAAACAGTCAGAAACACACATTCGAAGGCATCATCCCCAACCTTACCCGGCGCTATCACGAAACCGAATCGCAGACTGTGCGTGAAGAACTCGGCAAATATCTGAATGCCAAGACATGCCCGGACTGCCAGGGCACCCGGCTTTGCACAGCCGCGCGCCATGTTTTGGTCGATAACAAAGCCATCTATGAAATCAGCGCGTTACCCCTACAACAGACTAAAACATTCTTTGACCAATTGATTTTGCCCGGACACAAGCAATCCATTGCAGAGAGAATTGTCAAGGAAATCTCCAGCCGCTTGCAATTTCTGAATAACGTGGGACTGGATTACTTATCGCTGGATCGTTCCGCGGATACGTTATCAGGCGGAGAATCGCAGCGTATCCGGCTGGCCAGTCAGATCGGTTCGGGCCTTACGGGTGTGATGTACGTTCTCGACGAACCTTCTATCGGATTACATCAGCGTGACAACGATCGCCTGCTCAATACACTCGAACATTTGCGCGATCTGGGAAACAGTGTCATTGTCGTTGAGCATGATGAAGATGCCATCAAGTTGGCCGATTATGTCGTTGATATGGGGCCGGGCGCAGGCGAACATGGCGGCAAGGTGGTAGCCCATGGCGAACCAGAATTTATTCAAACACACCATGAATCCTTGACAGGGGCATACCTTGCCGGCAGATTGTCTATCAAAGTTCCTGAGCATCGAACAAATCCGAATCGGAACAGAATGCTATGCATCAACGGCGCTACCGGTAATAACCTGAAGAGTCTGCATTTACAATTACCCATTGGCCTGTTTGTCTGCGTAACGGGCGTTTCCGGATCCGGAAAATCAACACTGATCAATGAAACGCTGTATCGCGCCGTCTCCCAGCATCTCTACGCGAGCACTACCGGGCCGGCTCCTTATGAGAATATTGAAGGACTGGAGTTTTTCGATAAAGTCATCAATATGGACCAAAGTCCGATCGGACGCACGCCACGGTCAAATCCAGCGACCTATACCGGTTTATTTACACCAATTCGCGAATTGTTTGCAGGTGTGCCGCAAGCACGAGAACGTGGCTATGCACCAGGTCGTTTTTCATTCAATGTAAAGGGCGGACGCTGCGAAGCATGTCAGGGCGATGGCGTAATCAAGGTTGAAATGCATTTTTTGCCGGATATTTACGTGACTTGTGACGTTTGTCATGGCAAACGGTATAACCGTGAAACGCTGGAAATACAGTACAAAGGCAAGAACATCAGTGACATTCTGCAAATGACTGTGAAAAGCGCGTTTGATTTTTTTAACCCCGTACCTGTCGTTGCTCGCAAGCTGCAAACGCTGTTGGATGTCGGATTGGGCTATATCACCCTGGGACAATCCGCTACAACGCTTTCCGGCGGTGAGGCGCAGCGCGTCAAGCTATCGCTGGAACTATCCAAGCGCGATACCGGCCGCACGCTGTATATACTCGATGAACCCACGACAGGTTTGCATTTCCAGGACATCGACATGCTACTCAATGTACTGCACAGGTTGCGTGATCATGGCAATACGGTAGTTGTCATCGAACATAATCTCGATGTCATTAAAACGGCCGACTGGATAATTGATCTGGGTCCCGAAGGCGGCGATGGCGGTGGATACATAGTGGCCGAGGGCACCCCCGAAGAAATAGCCATGCATCGTCACAGTTATACTGGCCGCTATTTGCAGGATATTTTGAAACGATGAATCTGCGCACCTGCTTGATGGACAGTTTTCATGCGGCTGTCGAGACAGCCAACCCGGCACACACCGTGCCACGCCATCTTCCCAATCCGGCCCATGTGCCCGGGCGCATGTTTGTTATCGGAGCTGGTAAGGCCTCTGCAGCAATGGCCTTGGCGGTAGAGAGAAGCTGGCCTGAAAACAAGGTACTGGAAGGAATGGTGGTAACACGGTATGGCTATAATCAACCCACTCGAAGAATCGAAGTTGTAGAAGCCGGTCATCCTGTACCGGATTATAACGGCATGCAGGCCGCACAAATCATATTAAAGCAGGTTAAGCGCCTAACCAAACATGATTTTCTGCTGTGCTTATTCAGTGGCGGCGGCTCCAGTTTGCTGCCCCTACCACCGGAGGGCGTAACATTGGCGGATCTTCAGGAACTCACTGAGCAACTTCTTCGTTGTGGCGCGAGCATTCAGGAAATTAATACCATCCGCAAACATCTGTCCTGCATTCAAGGAGGCCGGCTCGCCGCCGTCTGTCGCGCTCCAGTTCGTGCGTTAATGATATCAGATGTTACCGGGGACGATCCCGCCCATATTGCTTCCGGTCCCTGTGCGCCAGACCCAACGCGTTCCTCCGATGCACTGGCAATACTGTCACGTTACCAGCTTAACGTGCCATCCAGCATCAGAAATCGACTGATTGCCGGAGATCGGCAGCAACTGAATGAAACGCCTAAACCCGGCGCTTCGATATTTAAACACGTCGAAAATATCGTAATAGCCAGTGCTCACCAATCGCTCGCTGCCGCCAGAAATTATTTCCAAAAACAGCATTTTAACACGTTGATACTGGGAGACACGGTAACCGGTGAGGCGCGCGAAGTCGCAAAAGTTTTCGCAGCATTCATTAAAGAAATTCGCCGCTATCCGGATATTCTAAAGCCGCCAGCAGCATTACTGTCGGGCGGCGAAACGACGGTTACGGTCAAAGGTAACGGAAGTGGCGGTCGTAACACTGAGTTTTTACTGTCACTGTTGATAGAGCTGGATGGGCTGGATGGTGTTTATGCGCTGGCTTGCGATACGGATGGCATAGATGGCTCTGAAGACAATGCCGGCGCCCTGATAACACCCGATACTTTAGCGAGGGCACATAAGAAAGAAATTCAGGCCGGTGAATTGCTGGCCAACAACGATGCGTACCGATTTTTTGAACAACTGGGTGATTTGGTAATCACAGGCCCTACCTATACCAACGTGAATGATTATCGGGCGATGTTGATTGTTTAGAGATCGGATAGCCGTTTGCTTAACCCTGCACGATTTCAATTTGATCGACCTGTATGGAAGATACCAGATAGCCTGACTCATACCATCGATGGATTATATATTCATAAAAAGCCTGGTTCCGCCGAATATCCTGTGCTGATACCAGTGATTTTCCGCGTTCCGTCAAAATAACACAGCCAAGGTCAAGCTGATTATCCATCTCGTTCGGAAAACCAATTTTGGTCGGTTTTCCGCAATAAAACAGCCGGGTATGCTTGCCAAATTTCTTTTTAACGAATCCGTCCGGCTCATAGCTGATCAGCCCGCATGCCTCAAGTTGCTTGAGTGTATGCTCAGTAATGCCCTGATCGGTATAGACTGTTGCATTGACATCCAGAATAAGCGGCAGTGGTCCACCCTGTACCCAAATGAACTGATGCAGTACTTTAAACAGTCGTCTATTTTTCTCGCTCAATTCATAACCCGGTTGCGGCTGTGCACCCAGAGAGGATTCTATCATTGGCAATTAACTTCTAATGTTAGAAGAATACTGTTGTAAAAAACATTTTCCCGTCAGTTTCTCAATCATTGTTTCATCGCACATAAGATTGATTTTTTGCTTATTTATCATTTTTGTGACTGTTGACATCGATAGCGTTTGAATCGACATTTGTTTCTTGTGAATCACTTTGAGCGGTCTGGTCTGTTTGAATCTGTTTTTTACTTTTTTCAATCCCCTCATTTTTTGTTTTTGGTTTTTCTGCCCTTTTCGCGCGATGCTTCAATTCACTATTGATTTCATTGAGGAAATTAATGTTGTCCTGGCGGCGTTTCTCGCCCTTATACCAGGCGAGACAAGTCAACGATCCCATAACGATCAGTAATACATTAAGTACATCGACGCCATCAAAAAATATAAAAGCAATACCGGTCGAAACAGCGAAAGCACCGAGAAACGCAGTAAAATGCCACATTTTATTTCCCGCTTTTTGGTAACGCTTGCTCAGCTCCTCTAGCTTGTCGCGTGTTGAAATCAGCTCTTGATCTGTCCATTTTTTCATGCTCATAGTGAGTAAATCTCCCATATAATCTTTTTTGGCTTGACCGGATCTGCACATAGTACTCTATCAATATGATATTGCCGGGTTCAGTGAGCTTGTCAGTGTTCATGGCAAGGCGTGTCTTGCAGGAAATAGTTGTTCTATTACCAAAAGACACAACACAGTCCATGGATGCTGACAAGCTCATCCACAGGGCGTTACCGTGGTGTCCTGCAGCCGTGTTACAGTACTTGAAAAGGGAACAACCCTTTCCCGCGTACTGTGCCTGCTCCATAACACCACGGCAACGCTGTACCTGGCAATATCATATTGATAGAGTAATAGTATACCGATACGATACTGAATATTCTGTTTTCAATTTCGAAAATATTTTAATTCACTTCCAGATTTCTGTAATTCTAATTGCTTGCTGCACCATTTGAGCAAAGATAATATCTGAACGGAACAATCCCAGTGTATCAATTAGTTGCTGAGGTAACGAAGGAGGATGCCGAAATGATCAGAATACTTCGGTTCCAGAAGCTATTTTTCATAAGAAACAAAAAAGGCACCTTTTAGGTGCCTTTTTTGTTTAAAACAATTTGTTCTTAGAAGTTGTGGCGTACACCGACTGTATATACGTTGCTGTCTCTAAAACCGGTAGCAACGTTGTTGTTATCAATCATGTTACGTTGGTAGCCACCGAAAAGGCTTGAGCGTTTGCTCAGATTGTGAATTGCACCTACTGTAAAGGTGCTGATTTCACGTTTTGAAGCAGCTGTAGTTGCTTCGGCCTCACCCATACCACCTTGTGCCAGCAAACGGGTATTGCCGATTTCATACTCGCCACCCACAAACCAGAGGTGTCCGTCACCGTTCACGTTCATGGCTGAGTTACATTGTCCGCGTCCACCATTGTTTGCGCCTCCCAATGCTGTGCTACCCAATGCAGCTGCAGTTGTACAAGAAGCAGCACCGTTTATGCTAGCGTTATTGATATTTTCATACTGACCACTCAAACGGAAACCCATGAAGCTCCAGGTAGCACCACCACGCCAGACTTCTTCGTCGTCAGCACCGATACCTTGAAAAGCTCTTTGGTTTGTGCTGATATTATCCCGTGAGTAACCACCAAATACACCAACGTTATGATCAGCTATGTTCGCTTCATATTTACCAGCGATCTGGAAATCCCATTCGCCATCTTCACCACCACTAGTGCTGCTAGGTGTAAAGTTGCTGGAATTAGCAACACCGCCACCCAGTATAGGATCGAGATTGTTAGAATCGCCCGGCATCAACAAAGCTGCAAATGAAAAACCCTCAACGGTAGGGGAATCATAACGGGCCGCACTGTTTACGAAACCTTGCGCGCCTGATCCCATACCATTTGCCGATGCAGTCATGGTACCACCGCTACCTGCTGCCTGAAGCGTTGTGTAAGCGAATGGGTCAATTGTTTGACCACCGGCAAAATCCTTGAATGGAGATTGAACACGACCGAATTTAACTTCACCCCAGGCGTCATTAGCCAGAGCAACCCAGCGTTCACGGGCAATGCCTATATCACCATTGCCGGTATTGAAACCAAACTCTAAATGGGCTTTTGCCTTCAGTCCACCACCTAGTTGTTCAACAACATGTACACCCCATCTTGAACGACCTGCTTCATCTCCAATCTGCGCCTGGCTGGTCAAACCGTCGAAATCAATTGTAGAATATTCTGCCTGGACGCTACCGAACATAGTAACATTGGTTCCTTGTGCTGACGCAACCATTGGTGTTGCAAGCGCACCGGCAACTGCTAACGAAATAAGCTTCTTCTTCATAGGGAAGTTCTCCTTTAATGTTAAAACGACTGGGGGTCAACAATAAACCCAACTTTGTTCCGGTGGAATGCACCCCGCTTTTTTCTGACCTCCCAATCTGGGAAGGTATGGATGGATTTTGCACAACACATTGCATTCCTGCAAGAAAAACAAATCTTTTTTTTGCAAAAAACAGACTAAATGTTGCTTTTGTGCAACACAATTGTTGTTTTTTCGCCTATAAAGACGTTGCACTAAAATCGCAATCCATCCAGACAAGCAAAAAAATGATGTTTGTTTATGATTTTATTCGTGAAATTACTTGTTCAAGGAATGTGCAAACGTTTTTGCACATCACGTATTACACAAAATTTCAATGAGCTGGTCACCATATTTATCGAGCTTATGCGCGCCGACACCGGCAACGCGAAGCAGTTCATCCCTGCTTTGCGGATTCAAACGCACCAACTCTTTCAATGTCGTATCATGAAAAATGACATATGCGGGTACGCCATGTTCCCGGGCTGTTTTAGCGCGCCAATCGCGCAACTGATCCAGAAGTTTTTGCGCACCTTGATCGAGGATTGAAATGTTACTGACAGACTGTTTTTTTTTGCAGAGACTTTTTATGTTCGCGCTGTTGACGCAAAAAAACTTTTTGCCGACCTTTCAAAACAGCACGACTCGCGTTTGTCAGACACAAAGCGCCATAACCATCATTGTCTGTTGTTAACAGGCCCAGTGCAATCAACTGCCTGAATATTGCGCGCCAGGTTTTAACCGGCAAATCCTTTCCTATCCCGAATGTGCTAATACAATCATGCTTCCAGTGCGTAACTTGCATTGTTTGATTGCCGCGCAGAACATCAATTAAATACCCGGCGCCAAATTGTTGCCCGGTACGATAAACGCAGGATAATGCCTTTTGAACAGCAATAGTGGCATCCCAGGAATCCGGCGGATTCAAACAAACATCACAGTTGCCGCAAGCCGCGAATGTAACCGATTCACCAAAATAATCCAGTAAATAAACGCGACGACAGGCTGTTGTTTCACATAATGCCAGCATCGCTTCCAGTTTTTTGGTTGCAATCTGCTTGAATTGAGCCTGCGCCTCAGACTCTTCGATCATTCGTCGTTGCTGGATAACATCATTCAGCCCATACACCATCCAGGCGTTGGCTTTTTGCCCATCCCGCCCGGCCCGCCCTGTTTCCTGATAATAACCTTCGATACTTTTAGGCATATCCAGATGTGCAACAAAGCGGACATCCGGCTTATCAATACCCATACCAAAAGCTATGGTTGCAACCATGACAATATTGTCTTCACGTAAAAATATCTCCTGGTTCAGCGCGCGTTGATGCGGACTCATTCCCGCATGATAGGCCAAAGCAGTTATACCATGTGCGCTTAACCATGCAGCGGTGTCTTCTGTTTTTTTTCGCGACAGGCAATATACGATACCTGCATCATGCAAATGCTCGGCTCGTATAAACGACAGCAACTGCTGCTTGCTGTTGACTTTATCAACTATCTGATAACGGATATTGGGTCGGTCAAAACTGGATAGAAAGATTTCCGCATCATCCAGCGCCAATCGCTCGATGATTTCTTTGCGTGTAACGTCGTCAGCCGTCGCCGTCAGGGCGATACGCGGCACATCGGGAAAACGTGCGTGAAGAACATTCAACTGCCGGTACTCGGGACGAAAATCATGCCCCCACTGCGAAACGCAATGAGCTTCATCAATCGCAAACAATGCGAGCTGAGTTCTGGCAATCAGGTCAAGAAAACGCCGGGTTAGCAGACGTTCCGGTGCGACATAAAGCAAATCATAATCACCCGCCAGCAACTTTTGTTCGACGGCTTGCGCTTCTTCTACAGGAAGCGCCGAGTTCAGTACGGCAGCATCGATTCCTACCTCATTGAGCGCGGCCACCTGATTCTGCATCAATGAAATCAATGGAGAAACTACAATTGCAACACCTTTGCGCATTAACGCGGGTATCTGATAGCAAAGCGATTTGCCTCCTCCCGTCGGCATCAATACCAGACAGTCATTGCCATTGACCAGATGCTCGATAACATCGGCCTGCTGTCCCCGAAATGCCGGATATCCAAAGACTTCTTTCAGGATATTCAATGCATGCGACATATATTGACGTAATTCGTGATTCGTGATTCTTGCGATTCGTGATTCTTGCGCCCGACTCTTTGAGTCGTCATTTACCTGTACGATATAGAAAGCGTTATCCAAATACCAACGGAATCAATGTATATGACAACCCCGTCACCACAAGAATTGCTATAAGGTTAAGTTTAAAACCTGCCCGAGCCATTTGGGCAATTGTTACCTGGCCCGTTGAATACACGACTGCATTTGGGGCAGTCGCAACCGGCAGCATAAAGGCACAGCTTGCAGCCATTGCTGTGGGGGCAAACAATAGCATGGGATCAATACCGCTGGAAACAGCCAAAACGCCCAGTATCGGTAACAACGTAGCGGTTGTAGCAGTATTGCTGGTCAGTTCTGTTAAGAAAATAACCAGTGTTACGAGTACCAGCATCATCAGTATCAAATCGAGATGCGGCAGTCCTGAAAGGTTTTCGCCAATCCAGACGGCGAGACCGGTATTCTTGATAGCTGCGGCAAGGCTTAATCCGCCGCCGAATAACAACAACACACCCCAGGGTATTTGACTGGCACTCTCCCAGTCCATAAGTGCGGTTTGCTTTTCCCGAACCGGCAACATATCCTGGCCGGCAGGAATAATAAATAACAGTACGGCACCGCCAACCGCAATTATGGCATCATTCAGCCACAACACAATCCCAAACTGCTCTTGTATAGGCACCCGCAATATCCATGCTGATGCTATCAGAACAAACACGTACGAAAGACGCTTCTCCGGCTGACTCAGTTTACCCAGTTTTCTAAGTTCGTCATAAACTGCTGACAATGAGATACGTTCATCCTGCAAATCGAAAGCGAAAACCCAACGAGTCAAAACCCACCAAGCTGCAGCTGTCATGATGATAACAACAGGAACGCCAAAAATCATCCAGTCTACAAAGCTGATATCGATACCATAATTTTGTTTCATAAAACTGACTACGAACAGATTCGGAGGCGTGCCAATGATGGTACCCAATCCGCCGATACTGGCCGAATAGGCAATTCCTAAAACCAGGCAGAGGATAAATTTGTGATGCTGGTCGATTTTGTTTTTAACAAGTTCTCCCGCAAGGGATAAAGCGATCGGAATCATCATTAATGTGCTGGCAGTATTGCTGATCCACATTGACAACAAAGCGGTTGTGCTCATAAATCCAGCAATGAGTGCAGCCGGACTGTCTCCTACACGCACCAGAATATTCAACGCGATCCGGCGATGCAAATTCCACTTGGCTAGGCCGGTTGCAATAATAAACCCGCCCATCAGCAAAAAAATTGCCGGGGCCGCATAGGGCGCGGTACTGTCTTCGATGGGCATGATACCCAGCGCGGGAAACAATATAATCGGCAGCAGCGAAGTTACCGGGATCGGCAAAACTTCGGTGGACCACCACAGCGCCAGCAACAAAGCCACTCCACTGGTACGCCACGCAGCTTCTGTCATTGCTGCAGGCGCCGGTAATACGATCGTCAACACTAAAAGCCCGACACCAGCGATCAGGCCGATTTTTTTTGGCTTTGTGAAAGGCAGCATTATTTTTCCAGAGTCGCAAGATTCATATTGAAGTTAGCCTAGTACTCTATCAATATCATATTGAAAGAACACTAGCATTATAGTTATATAAGCGGATGTGAGATAATCGCATTATCTCAAAATAAATTCCGACTATAATCAGTAAACCTCCTCATCTTTTCTGTGTATCAAACCGGCATCAAAAGATTTATCAACCGGTTTGGTATAATACTGTCTAATGATTTAATATTTTTTTATAACGATGTTTGCCTGGAGAAAATAATGGCTGTATCTGATGTTTTGAAATTGATTCAAGACAGTAAAGTTAAGTTTGTCGATTTGCGCTTTACCGACACCAATGGAAAAGAGCAGCATGTCACTATCCCATCACATAATTTTGACGCAGACAAATTCGAAGATGGCCTTCCTTTTGATGGTTCATCGATTGCTGGGTGGAAAAGCATACAGGCCTCCGATATGTTGCTGATTCCAGATCCAGACACAGCCAATCTGGATCCGTTTATGGACGATCTCACACTGATTATGACTTGCGACGTCGTTGAACCGGCTGACGGCAAGGGCTATAGCCGTGACCCTCGATCACTGGCAAAACGTGGTGAAATTTATCTCAAGTCAACCGGTATTGGGGATATTGCCTACTTTGGACCCGAACCGGAATTTTTTATTTTCGATTCCGTATACTGGCATACCGACATGTCCGGATGTTCGGTCAAAATCGAATCCGAAGAAGCAGCATGGAGCTCGGTGATCAAATATGACAGTGGCAATATTGGTCATCGTCCCGCAATCAAGGGGGGATATTTTCCGGTTCCACCGGTTGATTCATTGCAAAACATCCGTTCGACCATGTGCCAGACGCTGGAGCAGCTTGGCATTCCCGTTGAAGTACACCATCATGAAGTCGCGACAGCGGGTCAGTGCGAAATCGGAACGCGTTTTAACAGTCTGGTTAAACGTGCTGACTGGAATCAGTTACTCAAATACGTCGTGCATAATGTTGCACACTCGTATGGCAAAACAGCGACATTTATGCCCAAACCGATCGTGGGAGACAATGGTTCCGGTATGCATGTACACCAATCAATCTGGAAAGATGGCGAAAACCTGTTTTCCGGTAACGGTTACGCAGGATTATCGGAAACTGCGCTGTTTTATATCGGCGGGATTTTGAAACATGCCAAAGCGCTCAATGCTATCACCAATCCGGGAACAAATTCCTATAAACGACTGGTCGCGGGGTTTGAAGCGCCCGTAAACATGGCTTATTCGGCAAGCAACCGTTCTGCTGCAATCCGCATACCACACTCGAACAGTCCTAAAGGCCGACGGATTGAAGTGCGCTTCCCGGACCCGACCGCCAATCCTTATCTTGCTTTTACTGCCCTGATGATGGCCGGTCTGGATGGTATTCAAAACAAAATCCATCCAGGTGATCCAATGGACAAAAATCTCTATGACCTCCCTCCTGAGGAAGCGGCCAAAGTACCTAGTACCTGCGCTTCACTCGATGAAGCGCTGGCTAGTCTTGATCAGGACCGTGATTTTCTGATTCGCGGCGGCGTGTTTACGCACGACATGATTGATGCATATATACATCTAAAAATGGAAGAAGTCAGACTGTTGCGCACGACTACCCACCCAGTCGAATTTGACATGTACTATAGTTTATAGCCTCCCAGTGCGGAAGATACCCGCCAGCCTGCGCAGTTCACATTCAAAGGAAATAAACTATTGACATCTGCTTTATCAAAAGGGCCCGGCAACTGACACCACCCCGACTGGTACCGACACGGTAAAACAATCAAAAAGAAGAGATTATCGTTCTTTTTTTTGCTTTACCGCGCAATCTTAATTGATAAACTGTTGACTGTTTAATCAATTTATCGCAACTCGATTTGTTTTCTTGAACAATACTATGAGTAAGCCAGGTATAGTCATTATTTTGATGTGCATGGGTCTGAATAGTCTACCAGAGCTGGTTGCCGGTTCCACTATTTACAAATATGTTGATCAGGACGGGAATATCACATTTACCAATCGCCCGATAAAAGGCGGAGAAAAACTGCAATCATCGCAGCAGCCGCCGCAGTCATCCCGTAAGGCTGTACTCCACATACCCAAACAATCTCACAACAATACCGTTCAGATACAAAGCAAACGCGAACTCAAACGGCGGGAGATTCTCGAACATGAACTGGCCACTGAAATGGTGTTATTCACTGACACTCGAAGAAATCTGTCTTTACTGAATAATGAGGCAGAGCATCAGCTCCAAAAAGAAAAAATCAAGCAATTACGCAGCAAAATGCTACGTCATAAAAATAATATTACCGCCTTAAAAAAGGAACTTACAAAACTGTAGTATACAAATCAGGTAAACGATTATGAAATCAAGTCATCCCCTCCTGCTGGCAATAATGCTATTGAGCTATTCCGGACAATCTTTCTCGGGTGTTTATAAGCAAGTCGATGAACACGGCAATGTTACCTACTCAAATGTCCAATCCAGAGATGCCGAAAAAATCGATCTGCCACCACTCGTTGTCGTTCCTTCAGTTAATAGTGACGGTGTGGACTCCAGAATCAGAAATAGACGAGAAAACAAAATTTTAAAAGGACAACGCCAAGAACTCGAGCAGCAAATTGCTGAACAGGCACAACAGCTTGACAAGCTTAAAAATGAATACAAAGATGGCCAACCAGATCGTTTGGGCAGCGAACGCAATTACCAGAGATATCTGGACCGGGTCGATCGATTGAAAAAAGAAATCGGCTTTCGCGAAGCCAATTTACAGACTTTGCAGCGCCAACTGGAAGAATTACCGAAACCTAATTAAGCACGAAAAGCCACTTTTTGTTAGCTGAGCAGCCGAGATGCTCCTATCCCCTGCATCAACATTCACAAACCAGCATTCAGTAAATCATTTGATTTTCTTAGTAAAATACAGCACCATCTGATATGTAAAGAAAAAATACTGTTACCTGTTACGTTTACGGTAGTGATACTGCATGTCCATTCATTCCATTAATCCTGCGACTGGCGAAACTATACATTCATTTCCTGTTCTGCAGAACCACGCGATTGAGTCGATCCTGAAAAGTGCCGCAACAGCTCAGTTTCACTGGAAAGCACTGGATTTCAATCAACGATCTGCATATTTCAACAAGCTTGCCCAGATTCTGCGCCAGTCCCGAGACAAATATGCACATCTGATCACAGAGGAAATGGGCAAATTACTGAAAGAAGCCAGATCAGAAGTGGAAAAATGTGCGCTGGCTTGTGAATATTATGCTGAACACGCTGCTGCATTTCTGGCTGATGAACCAATTGTATCCGATGCAGGCCGAAGCTACGTTTCATACCAGCCTTTAGGTGTTGTGTTCTGCATAATGCCCTGGAATTTTCCGTTCTGGCAAGTATTGCGTGCCGCTGCTCCGGCAATGATGGCAGGAAACACTGTTGTTCTGAAGCATGCATCAAATGTACCGCGTTGTTCGCTGGCACTGGAAGCGATATTTCGCGAAGCCGATTTTCCTGAAAACACGTTCCGCAGTGTATTAATCACATCTGCTCAGGTTGAACAGGTCATTGCAAGCGAGCATATCGCTGCGGTCACCTTAACTGGTAGTAAAACCGCGGGACGCAAAGTTGCTGCAGTGGCAGGTCATCATCTGAAAAAGTGCGTACTTGAGCTCGGCGGTTCAGACCCCTTCGTCATACTTGCAGATGCGGATATTACATTTACAGCGAAACAGGCAGTCATTGGCCGATTTCAAAATATGGGGCAAAGCTGTATTGCTGCTAAACGTTTCATTATTGTTGAAACAATTGCCGATGAATTCATTTCATCTTTCAAAGATCTGGTCAGCCAGCTACGGTATGGTGATCCCAAAAATGACGCAACAGATATTGCACCGATGGCCCGCACCGACCTGCGTGCTGACCTGCACAAACAGGTTAAACGCAGCTTATCCATGGGCGCGAAATTAATTGCGGGCGGCACTTTCATGCAAACGCAGGGAGCCTATTATGTACCAACAATTCTGGACCAGGTGCGCCCAGGAATGCCTGCATTTGATGAAGAAATGTTTGGTCCTGTCGCGGCGTTCGTTCGCGCGCGTGATGTTGAGGACGCTGTCGCATTAGCCAACCAGACTCAATTTGGTCTGGGCGCCAGTATATGGACACAAAACATCACTCAGGGCGAGACAGCGGCAAATGAAATACAGGCAGGCTGTACGTTTATCAACGGTATCGTCAAGAGCGATCCCCGTCTGCCATTCGGTGGCATCAAACATTCCGGTTTCGGGCGAGAACTGTCCTACCACGGCATTCGGGAATTCGTGAACGTCAAAACGACCTGGATCAAATAACATCGAATTCTATCCGTATCCTTGATCTGATTCGGTGCTGTTAGAGCAGTCATTGCCATCTATTATCATCACATGCCATTAGTAAAATAAAAAATACGTTTTTCCTCAAGCTGTCAGTGGCTGCTCATAATTTCCTGATTTTGGATCGTGAAATAAAAATCGTCTGAAATAGAAGCTGCCGCCAATGCAGATAAAGAAACACAGGAATTTTTTCTGCTACTATTAGCACACAATTCGATAAACATGATTGATGAATGAATCGCATAATGTTTTGCGCTGCGCAAACGCGATATTACCGACGTGACCAACCGTCCTGCTTTGAAACATTCCTCCCATACTCTAACTTTTTTTCGTAACCTCGCTGCAGGTGCAGGGCGTGACGTGCCCGATGCGACTATAGAGAACGCTCTCAGGACCAGTCTCTCGCCGGCTCTTTTTGACGGCTCGACAGACCTGAATATAACCCGGCACCTCGGAACACTCTGTCACAGGCTCGGACTCACAATCAATCATATCCTGGTCCATCCTGAGGAGGCAGTCAGTCTCGTTTCAACCCACCGGCCTGTCCTGTTAGTGATTCAACGGACACATGGCCGGGAACTGATGATGATGCGAGGAGGTAATGAACCGACAATAAAAGTGGATATACTCGACGCCAATCAGCAGCACGAGCTGCATCTGCCACGTATCAATGTCATCAGGGAACTTGAATTGTCCGATGGCAGGTTACTGGCCGCATTCAGCATCGAGGCAATGGCATGGACTGCCGGGCCACCATCTACAACCACTAAACAGCATCCACTTGCGCGGCTCTGGCAATTCGTCGAGCCGGACCGTACCGAAATTCTGATTGTTGTCGGGTTTGCGATAGGCCTTGGCATACTCACACTGGCCATACCGATTGCAGTCCAGGCAATGGTCAATTTCGTTGCATTCGGAGGCCTGATGCAGCCATTGATTGTAGTTGGCCTTTTACTGTTATTTTTTCTGGCATTCGCAGGTGCGATCCGTATTTTCAAGTTTTATACCGTCGAGATTCTGCAAAGGCGGTTATTTGTCCGAGTAGTTTCTGAACTTTCTGCGCGGCTGCCGCGTGTACGTCGCGAAGCGCTCGATCACAATCAGGGACCGGTACTTGTCAATCGGTTTTTCGAGGTAATAACGATTCAGAAGGCTGGTTCAGCACTGCTGATCGACGGACTTGACATCGTGCTGCAGGCAAGCATTGGATTGCTTGTACTTGGATTCTATCATCCCCTGCTGTTGCTGTTCGACGTATTACTGATCTCTTCAATCGTCTTTATACTGTTTGTCATGGGACGTGGCGCTATACGGACCGCAGTATCGGAATCCACCGCAAAACATGCGGTTGCAGGTGCGCTGGAAGAATTACTTCGAATCCCGATTACCTATAAACTCGCCGGTGCATCTGAGTTTGCACGTGCTCGCCTGGCAGAACTTTCCGGCAATTACATCCATGCGAGACGCAATCATTTTCGTGTTGTATTTCGCCAGCAATGGGGTGCGGTGATCTTGCATACCGTGGCTGCAACCACGCTGCTTACACTCGGCGGTTGGCTGGTGATCGAGGGACAGCTCACACTGGGACAGCTTGTTGCCGCCGAGCTGATCGTATCTGTCGCACTGCTGTCATTTGTCAAGTTTGGCAAGCGTCTTGAGGCGTTCTATGATGTTGCAGCTGCAGCTGACAAGCTGGCCACACTGATGGACCTGCCACTGGAAAAAGACGGCGGCGAGTCGGTCATTCCGAATATTGCTGGAGTCGATCTAGAACTGCGTCGGGTCTCGTATAAGTATGTGTCAGGTAATGACTGTATCAAGGATTTTTCACTGACGCTCGAACCGAATGCCAAAGTTGCAGTGTCCGGCCCGAGGCGCTCTGGAAAGAGCACACTGGCAGAACTTGTAACTGGCCTTCGTCACCCGGATTCCGGCGTCGTGCTATTCGATGGTATCGATCTGCGGGATATCGCTGATGTGTCAATTCGTTCACAGCTCGAACTGGTCAAGGATCTGGAAATCGTCGAAGGAACCATTCTTGACAATATCAGACTCGGACGCTCCGATGTCACCGCCACACAAATCCGCAAAATGCTGGAACGATTCGGCATTCTGGAAGAAATCACAGAACTTCCTCATGGATTAAGAACCCCATTATCCTCGACAGGCGCGCCATTGTCGCGCTCTACAGTACTACTGCTGATGTTGGCGCGTGCTTGTGTTTGCAGTCCGCGGCTGATTGTAATCGACGACACACTGGATCAAATCGATTCCGAATCGCTTTCCCGCGTCATGACAGTATTGACTGACCCGTCATCGTCCTGGAGTCTGCTCGTTTTCACCAATCGTCCAGATGTGGTCGCGGCGATGGATAAAATTGTACAGCTTGATTCGCCTGCGCCTCGTGGAAAGGCTGACAGGGAACGTGCTAATAGGACGGACGATGCGTAATTACACAGATTCACGAGCACTCGCGCCACTGTACAGCGTAGAGTTTTCTCGTTGGATCCGGCCAGCCGGGATCGCACTTTTCAGTTTGTTCATAATAGCCCCTGCAGTCGCATTATTCGCTCCGTGGCAGCAGAATGTCTCTGGATCGGGGCGGGTTTCAGCGTTCACGCCGCTCGACCGGCCTCAGGAAGTGCAGGCGCCTGTTACCGGACGGGTCGTAGACGTTTTCGTGGGTGAAGCTGAAGCAGTTGTCAGAGGTGATCCGTTATTACGCCTGGTCGACATTGATCCAAAGAAGATTACGCGTCTCGAAGCAAAGCTGGAAGCGACCCGCAAAGACCTTCAATACACCGTCCAGAATATCTCAACTTATGAAGCACAAATGTCAATTCTGGGCAATGCCCGCGACCTTGCTGTCAAGGCATTCACGGCCAAGGTGGAGATCGCCGAAGAACAATTACGCTCGGCCCGGCAGCGGCTGCGGGCAGCACAGGCTGAACGCGATTTTGCACGAGAACAGGAAATGCGGATAGCGCGACTGTCGCCCGAATTTGTCGAAGAAATCAAACTGCTTGAGGCAATTGCGCAACGCAAACGTACGGAAGCCGCAGCCGCAAGCGCCAAAGCCGATGTTGAAGCTGCCAAAGCTTCGCATCGTAATGCTATCGCTGAGCTCGGCGAAGAGCGCGAAATTGCCAATGCCAAACTGGAAGAAGCCCGCGCAAAAATGCAAGAATCATCGTCCAAAGCCGCTGAAATCCGTGCGAAAATCGCCGATCTTGAAGGTGAACTGCGCGCACAACAGACGCAGATGGTCACAGCACCGCGCAATGGACGGGTTTTTCGTCTGCGCGTCAATACTGAATCCTCGATCGTTAAGCAGGGCCAGGTGCTCCTTCAGATTGTCCCGGTTGCGCACCAACCGGCTGTCGAGTTGTGGGTACGCGGTGTTGATGCGCCGCTAATTCAACCTGGACGCAAAGTCCGCCTGCAATTCGAAGGGTGGCCTGCAATACAGTTCGTCGGTTGGCCATCGGTCGCCGTCGGGACTTTTGGTGGTATCGTTTCTCTCGTCGATCCAACTGACAGCGGACACGGCCGCTTCCGGCTTCTCATCGTACCTGATCCCGATGACCAACCCTGGCCCGACGAGCAGTGGCTTCGTCAGGGGGTTCGCGCCAAAGGCTGGGTGCTGCTCAACGAAGTAGCACTATGGTATGAGCTTTGGCGCCAACTGAACGGCTTCCCACCCGTAATCGCATTATCCGAACCTGACTCGAAAAACATTGACTCAGCAAAGCCGCAATGAGTGTTGTTATCCGGATTTTAATGTTTTTGGTAATTGGTGTAACAGGCTGCAATCTCATGCCAGGCGGACCCGGTCAAATAGACTTGCCGTACGATGACGCTGTATCACGGCTTCGGCAGCAATCGCTGGACGACGCCTTGATTGCAGAGCCGACCACTATTGATCAGGGCCTTGAAAACATTCGTCAGCGAAAACCTACTGAAAAAAGCGAACCGCCACACGTTGTGCAAACGTTCGAGCAGGATATCATGCCACTATCTATTGAAGATCTGCGCCTGATGGTGTTGCACAACAACCTGGATCTGCAGGTTTCATTGCTCGACCCGGAAATCGCCCGCACCCGCGTCAGTGCAGAAGAGGGCGTTTTTGATGTTTTAATCGGTGGACGATTCGCTTATCGACATCGCAATACTCCGCGTATCGATGGCCCTCTGGTTGATTTTACCTCAGCCAATTCCGCACTTGACGGCCAGATTGTAAAATTAACCGAGCTCGACCAGCGTCGCGAACTGATCGATATGGACATCGGGCTTGAAATTCCATTACCGACCGGCGGTACAATCTCAGTCGGGGGCCTGTTAAGTCAGAAAGACATCAAGGAGCCGCAGCGTTTTGATCAGGTTCTTGCCGCTACGCGCTTCTCATTCAGTCAGCCGCTGTTGCGCAATGCCGGCACTGAAACCAGTTTCGCTTCAATTCGTATTGCACGTGTAGGACAACGGGTATCACAGGTTCGCACAAATCTCGCAGCGCTCCGCGTTCTGGCCGGGGCTGAAAAAGCCTACTGGCGGTTATACGCTGCACGTCGTTTCCTTGATGTTCGAACTGATCAATACCGAATCGCCTTCGAGAACCTTGAAATGGTCCGGCAACGCGTTGCGCAGGGCTTGAGCCCGCGCGTAGAAATCACACGGTCTGAACTGGGTGTATATGAGCGTCTGGAAGCGTTGATCAACGCAGAGACTGCCTGGCGATTAGGGCAACGCGATCTTAAAGTACATCTCAACAGCAACCATTTGCCCTTGCGCGGCAGACCGATGATTGAAGCGACTGCTAAGCCCCGACTCGCCGGGCTTGATCTCGATGCAGACGCGCTTGTCGAACGTGCACTTAAAGAACGTCTGGAGCTCATTGAACTGGAACTTCAAATTGTTCGAGACGGAATCGAGATCGGCTTTCGTGAAAACCAGATTCTCCCGATTGCAAATCTGGACTTTCGATACGGGACACTTGAACGGGGAAACTCGTTCGGGACTGCATGGGAGTCGCTGAGCGATTTTAACAACCCGGATTTCAGAGCCGGCATTACATTTGAAATGCCGCTGACCAATCAACGCAGACGCGCCCAACTGGACGAAGCGATGCTGATTCGTACTCAGCGGCTGGCTTCGAAACAGTCGCGCGAATTAATGGTGCGCCGCGAGGTTCTCGATGCAATTGACGTCATTGAACGCAACTGGCAGCGGGTGCTGGCAGCACGCCAGAATGTTCTTGTCGCCGGTGTTAATTACGATGCAGAGCGGCGCCAGTTCCAGCAGGGAATGCGCACCATGCGAGAAGTGCTTGAGGCGCTGACCGAACTGGGTCAGGCGCAAATAAGAGAAATAAATGCAATCGTGGATTATCAGGTAGCCCAGATTGATCTGGCCTTTGCATCTGGTACACTGCTTGGCTATGCGCGTGTCGATTTTGATCCGCTCGAATTGCCTTCACCGACCATTCGCTGAATGGGCCGGGTTTAAATAACCCGCATTCTATTCCAACAATCCGTTTCAAAATTTAAATTTTATTTATATTCAATGAGTACGGCATGACTGTAGTAAGTTAAGCTAACTGACGCTCGCATTGATCGATAGTGCGCCACCAGAAATGCTCATAAAACAAAAACCGGTCAGTTTTCGTTGTAACTGCAACAATGAAAACTGACCGTGTTGTGCCAAACGCTACGTGTTGGCAGCCAAGACACTACAAAAGAGCAGATTTATTATTATGTATCAGAAGCTCAGGAACAGATTAACGGACAAAATATGCTGCATTGAATCCAGTCTTGAAGAATTTCTTCTGTTCAGGTATTGATTCAAATAACCAATCTCGCCTGTGACCATTGGATTGAATTTGTATGCAAATCCACCGAAAATACGGTTTTGATCGAACCCGCTTTGAAAGCCCATGTCAACATCATTAAAGTTCATAAAAATCTCGTTTGCTATGACAAAACTGAGATTGGGTACCTCAGCAATCGGAATGCCGAGTTTGAATAACTGACGGAACCGGTGATGAACATCGGTACTGCCGGGGATATCGAAAAACCGCTGCTCAAGGCGGGTACGGCTTTGCAGCGTTCCAAAAGAAAATTTGTCAGTCCACAACAACTGCTGCCAGATACGATGTTCGTTGAAAGGACTGCGCGCTGCAAACGGACGACTGGTTGGAATCCAGGCATAACCCAGCCAGACGCTGGTCTTGTCGTTCAACGCGTAACCGATACCGGGTCTAACAATACCCTGTGCAAATCTTGAAGCATCGGCACCCAAACGGCCTTGACCTTCAAGCCACCACAGTACTTTTGAATTGCCAAGTGCCCCAAAATTTCCTCTTGCTGTTGTATTTCCCCAAAGTTGAAAATCTTCTGCGTATGCTGTGGCAGCGGAAGCCGTGCTGTTTACTATCAGCATGAGTACCGTCGAAACAAGCAGAATATTCAGTTTTTTAAACATATTTATCCCCTTTTCCTTTTGAAACTATTAAAGTTCATCTTTATTGATTATGATTAAAACACGTGTATAACGAACGATTATGAATCGATAATCGTTCACACATCATTACATTGCTATATTATTTACCACAAAAAGAGTGACTGAATTCTAATTAAAAATCAGTCTTATAGAGCCAAAAAATACTTTTGGCATAGTGCGTGCAAACGCAGAATAACACACCAAATGTCAAGAAATTGTCAAGAACACCCGAGGAAAAAGCGACAGCCGATTTCGTCCATTCGGGTTTTTGATACTCTACAATTGACTACATAGTTCAAATAATTCGCTGACTTTCCAGAATTGTGCCAGCTACAAAAATCCGGGGGAAAACATCATTAAATCGCCATACAAAACAATCCAGATTGAATTAGCTCAATCCGGTTTCTACAAAGGTTTTAACAGGTTCATGACCATTGCCAGCAAACTGTTGATCTCTGCACTGGCTTTATGGGCTGCGATTTTTCCAAACAAAGCACTGTCTGTTCTGGATGACGCGAGCAGTTCGCTGCTAAATAGTTTTAATGCGTATTATATTTACGTGGTTACACTATTTCTATTTTTCTGCATTGCAATGACCATGATACCGGCAATTGCCAGGCAAAAACTGGGGGATGAAAAAGCCCAGCCCGAATTCTCAAATTTCTCATGGTTTTCCATGATGTTCGGCGCAGGCATGGGTATAGGATTAATGGTTTTTTCAACGGCGGAACCACTCTGGCATTTTGGAGAAAACCCTGAAATTATCGGCGGTGATATACAGCCACACAGCGACGAAGCAGTTCAATTCGCATTCCGCTATGCTTTTTTACATTATGGTCTTCACCCATGGGGCATATATGTTATAACAGGGCTTTGTCTCGCGTATTTTGCACATCGCTATCATCTGCCGCTGACGATACGTTCAACACTGGCCCCCTTACTGGGAAAACGTCTCAATGGCTACATCGGTCATTTGCTTGATATCACAGCCATCATTGCGACGCTGCTGGGTATTGCCGTAACGATCGGCTACGGTATCAAACAGCTGATTGCCGGTTTTAATGAAATAACCGGGGTGGAGTGGATGATGATGGCGTCTGAAATCAGCACCACGCCACAAGCAACAAAACCCGCGCTGCTGACGGCCTTATTTATGGTGATGTTTCTGTCAATTGTTTCAGCTGCGACAGGTATAGGGCGGGGCATTCGGTTGCTCAGTAATATTAATCTGGGCCTATCATGTCTGTTGTTACTGGTTTTTTTGATCTTTGGTCCATTGATCTTTTTACTGGATCTTTATGGACGCGCAAGCATTGATTATCTGCTTTCCTTGCCGGCCATATCGGTCGAACTCTTTGAACCGGACACCACGAGCGGCCAGTGGCAGGAACAGGGCACTATATTATACTGGGCATGGTGGATAGCTTTTGCGCCATTTGTCGGATTGTTCCTTGCGCGAATCTCAAAAGGGCGCACCATCCGGGAATTTATAGTTGGCGCGATGCTGGCACCTGCGGCAATGTGTTTTGTCTGGATTACTTTGCTGGGTGGTACAGCGATTCATCTGGAACTTTCAGGCATGGCTGATAAACGTATCATCGAGGCTCCCATGTCAGCGCAGCTTTTTGAGACTTTAAGCGTGTTGCTGTCTGAAAACTTGTTCAGCGGATTTGCGCAACTTGTTTCCGTACTCACAGTTGCGCTGATCCTGACATTTCTGATCACCTCTGCCGATTCAGGGATTCTGGTTCTAAACACCATCATGACAGGCGGAGGCAATCAAGCCGGTTTGAAGCATAAAATCATCTGGGGATTGATTCTGTCTATAGTAATCGCAGTTCTGTTAATATCAGGAGGCGGCAGTCTGCAGGCATTGCAAAAGGCCATGATTATGGGCGCGCTACCTTTTTCCATGGTCATGCTGCTGATGTGCCTGGCACTTGCCAAGGATCTGATTTACAGGAATTATATAAGCAGCGATCCAGCCAAATGATTTTCGATTTGACAAAATATTACTGTACTCGGTAAGGTTATTGTTAGAATATTGAATGATGGAGGTTAACTGTCAGAAGATACTGTTCTGCAATCGGATTCTGTTTCACACTATATAAATTTATTTGATTTAAAGGGAGCCAATAATGAAAAAAACAAGTGTTGTGTTAACGTTTTTTGCAGCAGCTGCGCTGATCGGTTGCGGCAGCACAAGTGACTATACTCCACCTGCAGATGCATCGGGCGAACAAATCTTTAGCACGGCCTGTTCGGAATGCCATAAACCGCTGAAAGGTGATGTAGCTATGATTCTGAGCGAAAAGGTGGCAAACAAGGATGCGCTGAAAAACAAAATTCAAAATGGCAGCATGAGAATGCCGGCATTCAAGAATATTCAAGGTGATGCAGCAGACCGACTGGCTGATTATCTGCTGGCGAACAGCGAAGTTAAATAACACATTAATTACAATTGATTAAATCGTCAGAGGACTACCCGCCCTTTGGCGATTGAGTGCTCATGTCCTTTATCTTGCAGAGATTTACCAGGTATTTTTAACAATCAATCGGGAAAGGCCGCATTTCTCAATTCCCGAATTTGCTTAATGGCCAGAATTAATTGAGGCCAGCATAGCAACAAAATACGCTGTCTAGATGGCGCCACGGTGGTTGAGAATACTTCCAACATAGTGCTCAGCAACGACACATTCGGCACTATATTTTTTCAGTCAGCAAAAACAATATACAACAAACCCTAGTAAAACTACCACCCGATGAAACTACTCACCGGCAAGAATAACAACACAACAACGCATTAAAACAGTAAAATTATAAATAAAGAAAAATACCGGTTTTTGATTTAGATCAATTAAACAAATAAAAAGCTAACACAGACATACATCATACATAAGCGCGGTTGTTTTTTTACGCCCGGTAATACTGACAATACCGAGAAAGCATGCTGGCGGCAGCTTAATACAAAAATTCACCAACTCTTTCATGTCTGTTATGCCATTCTTCGGAAATTAACGCTTTGTTACAGGAAGGTTTTTTGTCGACAAATTTCGATATCGCGCAACTTCGCTCAAGTTGCGCGACGTGCAGTCTTCGTGAATTGTGTCTGCCTGTTGGCCTCAATGATCAGGAAGTGCATTTGCTGGGTGAAGTCGTCAGTCATAAACGAAAAATCCGGCGCGGAGGATATCTCTATCACACAAGTACGAAATTTCAGACTTTGTACGCAATCAAAAGCGGTTTTTTTAAAACCTGCATTCTGGAAGAAGACGGGCGTCAACAGGTAACAGGATTTCATATGACTGGCGAGTTACTCGGCCTGGATGCTATCAGCGGCGATTTGCATACCTGTGATGCAATTGCCCTGGAAAACAGCGAAGTGTGTGAAATTCCGTTTGCGAAACTGGAAGAAATCAGCCGAACAATTCCTTCCCTGATGCGTCATTTTCATAGAATCATGAGCCGGGAAATTGTTCGTGATCACAGTATCATGCTGCTGCTGGGCAGCATGAAAGCAGAGGAGCGTCTGGCCTCGTTCCTGTTAAACATGTCGCGTCGTTTTGCGATTCGCGGCTACTCTGAAACCAGTTTTATTTTGCGGATGACACGCGAAGAAATCGGAAGTTATCTGGGATTGAAGCTCGAAACAGTCAGTCGCGCCTTTTCAAAATTACAGCATGAGACCCTGATTACTGTAAATAATAAGCATATTCAGATCCTTGATCTCGATCGCCTGAAATTAAAAATGGGCAACACTTCCTGTCTGACATAAATTTATTCACTAGACATGCACTAGATTCTGTTGTCCTATAAAACAATAGATTCCTCTTATGTCAGCTTGAGTGACGGTCTGAAAATGCTATAATGCGCGGATGATGTAGATATACAATTAATTGTTTTGGATTTTTTGTAAAAACAGTTTAGTCAGCATCTATCAAGAAAGTATTAATTACACACATTCACCTGATTGATTAAATGAGGGTGCTTTGCAGCTTTTCAGCCCCGTTCTGGAAACTGTAAAGTCACTTGGTGAATGGCGGCTCAACCCTTAAAGGAGAAATTATGTCAGTAACAATGCGTCAAATGCTGGAAGCAGGCGTTCATTTTGGCCACCAAACACGCTTCTGGAATCCCAAGATGGCTCCCTACATTTTCGGCCATCGAAATAAAATTCATATCATCAATCTGGAACGTACTTTGGAAAAGTACGAAGAATCGATGAGTTATGTCCGCCAATTATCAGCGAACAAAGGTGTTATCCTGTTTGTCGGAACCAAGCGCCAGGCCCGCGACATTATACGCGAGGAGGCAATTCGGTGCGGCTCTCCATACGTTGACCAGCGCTGGCTGGGCGGCATGCTGACCAATTTCAAAACAATCAAGCAATCGATTAAACGTCTGCATGAGATGGAAGCGATGGTACAGGAAGGCGTCCTGGACAGAATGATCAAGAAAGAAGCACTGGATATGCAGCGCGAACTTGATAAATTGAATGCCAGTTTGGGCGGCATCAAAGAAATGAAGGGCTTGCCGGATGCGCTGTTTATTGTCGATGTCGGTTATCAAAAAGGCGCAGTTACTGAGGCAAGAAAATTGGATATACCGGTCGTGGGTGTAGTTGATACGAATCATAATCCCGAAGGCCTGCAATACATTATTCCGGGCAATGATGATTCCAGCCGGGCGATACGTTTATATGCGCGCGGCATGGCAGATGCAATTCTTGAAGGCCGCAATCAGGCGCTTCAGGAAATCGTAGAAATGAGCGCCGAGGAATCATTTGAGTAAGACGGTCAAGCCGTTATTCTCATTAATTAATCAATTGATTTTATTATCATAATGAGCAAAGGCTGTCACTCCTCCATTCTGCCTGCACGTATTTTTCAGCTTGAGAAGGCTTGCATGAAGGAGATCAAGCAATCAAAAATGCCCATTTGTAATAAATAGTTATACTTAATTTTGTATCTGGAGTAAATAATATGTCGGCGATTTCCGCAAGCATGGTAAAGGAATTACGCGAACTAACAGGGCTTGGTATGATGGAATGCAAAAAGGCTCTAACTGAAACAAACGGTGACATGAAGGCGGCAGAAGATCTGCTCAGAATCAAGAGCGGCGCCAAGGCGAATAAAGCTGCGGGACGCGTTGCGGCAGAAGGTGTCGTAAGTATTTTTATTGCTGCCGGCGATCAATCAGGAGCGCTGGTTGAAGTCAACTGCGAAACGGATTTTGTTGCCAAAAACGAAGATTTTATTAAATTTGCCAATGATCTGGCAAAGTTAGTCACTGATAAAAATGTAACCGATGTTCAGTCTCTTAGTGAAACAGCTTTGTCTGAAGGTGAAACAGTCGAAGCAACACGTAAAGCACTTATAATGAAACTCGGCGAAAATATCAGTATACGCCGCTGTGTATTTCACACGACAGAAGGCCGTCTGGCGTCTTACTTGCACGGATCTAAAATTGGCGTTATGGTCGATTATCAAGGCGGAGATGAAACGCTGGGCAAAGACCTTGCCATGCATATTGCTGCCAGCAAACCCATGTGCGTTTCCAAAGACCAGGTTTCTCCAGAAGTACTCGCACACGAACGTCAAATCTTTGTGGCACAGGCTGCTGAAAGTGGAAAGCCGGACAATATTATTGAAAAAATGGTCGATGGACGTATTGCGAAATATCTGGCTGAGATTACTTTGCTGGGACAGCCCTTTGTCAAGGACCCGGAACAGACTGTTGAAAAACTACTTGCAAAAAAATCCGCAACAGTCAACGCGTTTACATTGTTTGTTGTAGGTGAAGGTATCGAAAAGAAAACCGAGAATTTTGCGGAAGAAGTAAAGGCGCAAATGGGTCAAGCAAGATAAGCGTAATGGCTACTGCATTATTTTTCTAACAGCACGCTCATGTCTACTCAATATCGGCGCATTCTTCTCAAGCTATCGGGAGAAGCGCTTATGGGTGATGATAGCTATGGTATTAATCAAACCGTAATCGGGCGTATTGTTTCGGAGATAGCCGAAATCAATGCGCTGGGTGTCGAAATTGCCATTGTTGTCGGTGGCGGTAATATTTTTCGGGGTATGAAGACAGCCAATGATGGCCTGGAGCGTGTAACAGCCGATTACATGGGAATGCTGGCAACCGTTATGAATGCGCTTGCACTGCAGGATGCAATGAAACAGGCGGGCCTTGTTCCTCGAATACAATCTGCTTTACGTATTGATCAGGTTGTTGAACCATATATCCGTGGTAAGGCGATACGTTATTTATCAGAAGGCTGGGTAGTCATTTTTGCCGCCGGAACGGGAAACCCTTTCTTCACAACTGACACAGCCGCAGCCCTGCGTGGTATGGAAATGAATGTCGATATTATGCTCAAAGCGACCAAAGTCGATGGCATCTATTCCAGCGATCCTAATATAGATCCGCAGGCAACGCGTTTTCAGAAGATTTCGTTTGACGATGCAATCGCAAAAAATCTTCAGGTTATGGATGCAACTGCCCTGACATTATGCAGAGATCAGAAATTACCCCTCAATGTATTCAGTATTTTCAAGCCAGGAGCGCTCAGGCGCATTATTATCGGGGAAGACGAAGGAACCTTTGTTATGATTTAACCCCGGTTCCGGCTGTAATGTTCATTCGTTATCAATTACTGCAGGTGCGCAGCTTATGGAAAAATGATTATGATTGCTGATGTAAAGAAAACTGCTGAACAGAAAATGCAGAAAAGCCTGGAGGCCCTGAAAGTCGATTTGAGTAAAGTCAGAAGCGGGCGCGCGCATACCGGCCTGCTTGATCATGTGATGGTCGATTACTATGGTGCACCCACTCCCATTAATCAGGTGGCCAATGTCAATTTGATTGATGCACGCACCATTGGCGTAACGCCATGGGAAAAAAAAATGGCTAGTGCAGTTGAAAAAGCCATACGTGAATCAGACCTCGGACTAAACCCCATGTCGGTTGGTGAGACCATACGTGTCCCAATGCCTCCGTTAACCGAGGAGCGCCGAAAAGAACTGACAAAAGTCGTCAAACAGGAAGCGGAAAACGTCCGTGTTGCCATGCGTAATATACGCCGTGATGCCAACTCTCATTTAAAAGAGCTACTGAAATCCAAGGAAATCACAGAGGATGACGAACGCCGGGGGCAGGATGAAATACAAAAATTAACTGATCATTATATTGCCGAGATCGAAAAAGTTCTGCAAACAAAAGAAGCGGAATTGATGGCCATTTGATATGTCTCAAGGTACAAGCTCCACGCGAGAAATACCTGAAACCGGACTGAAACCGAAGCATATAGCCATTATTATGGACGGAAATGGGCGCTGGGCAAGAAAGCGCTATTTGCCACGGATGGCTGGACATAAGCAAGGTGTCGAGACAGTCCGCAATGTCATCAAATCCTGTTCTGATCACGGCGTCGAATATCTGACACTTTTTGCATTCAGCAGCGAGAACTGGCGGCGCCCGGCAGATGAAGTTTCATTCTTGATGCAGCTCTTTGCAGGCGCTCTGGAGCAGGAAATATCTAAACTGCATGAAAACGGAATACGCTTCAAAGTGATCGGTGATATTTCCAGATTCGAATCCCGGATTATTCAGTTCATTAAAAAAGGTGAACAATTAACAGCGAATAACTCCAAGCTTACATTGACGATTGCCGCGAACTATGGCGGACGCTGGGATATCATGCAGGCCATACGGCAAATGATGGAAAATTCATCTGAACTACCGATTCAATTTGATGAGGAAAATCTTGCGCAGTATCTTTCCATGTACTATGCACCGGAACCCGACTTGTTCATACGCACCGGTGGAGAATGCCGCATCAGTAATTTTTTGCTATGGCAACTTGCCTATACGGAATTATACTTTACCGATACGCTTTGGCCGGATTTCGATGAAAATGAATTCAATCTGGCAATTCAATCTTATCAACAGCGGGAACGACGTTTTGGTCAGACCAGCGAACAGATTCAACAATGAGTTGGTCATTCCGTTAATTTTGTGCGAGACAAATTGGATAATAGTTATGAATAATTTTATCAATTGTCATCAAAACGCGTTCCTGCAGTCCCGAAAAAAACCATGCTGAAAACCCGCATCCTGACTGTACTCATCGCTTTACCACTGTTTTTATCTGCATTATTCTATTTACAGGATATTTTCTGGGCCACTCTATTACTTGTCATCACGGTAATTGGAGCACGTGAGTGGTGTCATTTGGCCCGTTTTTCGGTCAGAAATACGGTTATTTTCATGGTGTTGACAACATTACTGGGCGGCGAATTACTGTTCTTGTTAAGCGAAGCGGTACAAAGCACCCCCTATGCCTATACTGCAGTCTGGATTTATGCACTGTCAACGCTGTTCTGGATAGGCTGCGTACCGCTGATGCTGAAAAATTCGACTGTTATGCATCATACTCTGGTGATGATGGGAATCGGATGGCTGGTACTGCTGCCGACAGCACTTGCACTGTATCAGTTACGCGCCATCAGCCCGGTGCTGCTGCTGGGATTTATGGGAACCATATGGGTTTCTGACACGGCAGCCTATTTTACTGGCCGCGCATTCGGTCAACATAAGCTTGCCTATCACATCAGCCCCGGGAAAACCTGGGAAGGCGTGGCCGGTGCCATGTTTGCCGTGTTGCTTTACGGACTCGTTTGGGTATATGTTTTTGCAGATGGCGCGCATCTGCAGTCACTGGTACCACTACTTCTGGTACTCGCCATTCTTGGTATTATCGGTGATTTGTTTGAATCATTGGTCAAACGTCAGGCGGGACTCAAGGACAGTGGCAGAATTCTGCCGGGACATGGTGGCATTCTGGACCGTATCGATGCATTAACATCCACTTTACCCCTCGCCATACTGGCATTACTGGTTTTTAATTCTTCTCTACTATGAATACATTACGCCATTTGACGATTCTGGGATCAACAGGCAGCATCGGCGAAAACACACTTGATGTCGTTAACCGCCATCCCGATCTGTTCAGTGTCACAGCACTAACAGCAAACAACAATATTGATAAAATGCTAGCTCAGTGTAAACAATTCCGGCCGCGTTATGCTGTAATGCTGGATACTGCTCAGGCCGAACGTCTTAAACAGGCAATTGACCAAAGCGGTCTGGATACAACGGTATTGTCAGGTGTTGAGTCGCTGGAGAAAGTCGCCTCGCTGCCCGATGTGGATGTGGTTATGGCTGCTATCGTCGGTGCGGCCGGTATACGTCCGACATTTGCAGCAGCACAGGCCGGAAAACTGGTATTACTGGCAAATAAAGAAACGCTGGTCATGGCGGGACGAATCTTTATGGACATAGTCAAGCAGCATGGCGCGACACTGCTGCCGATAGACAGCGAGCACAATGCAATTCATCAGTCACTTCCGCATGATTTTGGCGGAGATCTTCCTGGCAAAGGCATTCGTCGCATATTGTTGACCGCATCGGGAGGGCCTTTCCGGAACGCGCCGCTGGATTCGCTGACAAATGTAACACCAGCGCAGGCATGTGCCCACCCCAACTGGGACATGGGGCGCAAAATTTCTGTCGATTCAGCGACAATGATGAACAAGGGGCTTGAAGTTATCGAAGCGCACTGGCTGTTCAATGCAGCACCCGAACACATACAGGTCGTCATTCATCCGCAAAGCGTGATCCACTCTATGGTCGAATATATTGACGGTTCAGTTCTGGCGCAACTTGGAAATCCGGATATGCGTACACCAATTGCACATGCCATGGGTTATCCAAGAAGAATTGAAAGCGGCGTATCTCCGTTAGATATGTTTGAAGTCGCTCATCTCGGTTTTGAGAAACCGGATTTTAAGCGATTCCCCTGCTTGAGGCTGGCGTACAGAGCGCTGGAGATGGGCGATAACATGCCTGCAATTCTCAATGCTGCTAATGAAATCGCAGTCGAATCATTCCTTGATGAAAAGATGCCTTTCACCTCAATACCCGCCATGATCGAGCATGTCATGGATACTTTTGAGAAAAAAACAATGCAGTCGCTCAGTGATGTTCTCGAGGTTGACAGTAATGCACGTGATGCCGCTCGGGACTGGCTGGGCACAATCAGGCAGATTGCTTAAATTTCATGCTGTGTTAATTTTTCTAATGATAATATAGTGCGTCTTCTAACTGGCGACCCATGGAACAAGAATATACATTTCATACCAAGCGGCCTCGGGATCACGATAACAAAATGCTCTGGCTCATGCCCGATTTATTCAACGAATCTCAACAGCGATTTCACACTCTGAGCTGACATGTCAATATTTTTCACAATCATTTCTTTTATCGTAGCCCTGGGTATTCTGATTACCTTCCACGAATTTGGCCACTACCTCGTTGCACGTTGGAATGGTGTTAAGGTGCTACGATTCTCTGTCGGTTTTGGTCAGCCCGTGTTTCGAAAGCGTTTAGGCAGAGATCAGACCGAATGGGTTGTCGCTGCCATTCCACTGGGTGGCTATGTCAAAATGCTGGATGAGAATGAAGGCAAGGTCGAAAAAGAGGATTTACCGCGCGCCTTTAACCGCCAACCCGTTGGACGCCGTTTTGCCATTGTGGCCGCTGGACCCCTGGCCAATTTTTTACTGGCAATCGTTATGTACTGGTTCATGTTTGTTTTGGGTGTCGAAGGCATAAAACCCGTGCTTGGCCCGGTCGTGCCCGACACGCCGGTTGCCAGGGCAAATTTCGAGCAGGGCGAAACCATCGTCCGTATTGGGAACGAACCGGTTGAAAGCTGGCAGGACGCGCGCTGGACATTGCTGCGCTTCGCAGTGGAGCGGTCGAGTGCGGTACCCATCGAAACAGTAAATCAGAACGGTCAAATCAATCGGCGCCAACTCGATTTAAGCGGTATTCATCCTGACGACCTGGAAGGCAACGTACTGGGTATTATTGGATTCAACCTCTTCCAACCCGAAATCAAACCGGTGATTGCAACAGTCATGTCTGATGGTGCGGGTGAGCGCGCCGGAATACGTGCAGGCGATGAAATCCTGGCCGTCAATGACCGGGATGTCTATAGCTGGATAGAGTTTGTACCCGAAGTACAGCAAAACCCAGAGCAGCCGCTGATACTTGATATATTACGTGACGACCAGGTTATCACTTTGACCGTTACGCCCGACTCGGTTGTCGAGAACGGAAAAACGGTTGGTCGCATCGGTATAATGCCGGAAATAGATCAGTCGCTGTTTGATGCAATGCGCGTTATGGTAACCTATCCGGCTGGCGAGGCGATTATCATAGCAATGAACAAAACCTGGGAAACTACGGTATTGACGTTGAGCATGCTCTCTAAAATGATTACCGGTGACGTTTCCTGGAAAAATGTGAGCGGGCCGATTTCCATTGCCGACTATGCAGGCCAGTCCGCGCAGATGGGACTGGCTTCTTATCTCGCATTTCTGGCATTGATCAGCGTCAGCCTTGGCGTGTTAAATCTGCTGCCAATCCCGATTCTGGATGGCGGACACCTGATGTATTATGTCATTGAAATCATCAAAGGTTCGCCTGTCTCGGAGAAGACCATGATTATTGGTCAGAAAATAGGTCTTTTAATGCTGTTTACCCTGATGACGTTTGCGATTTATAACGATATACATCGACTGGTTACTGGTTAGATAATGAACTACAGGTATCTTGTCGCGCTTTTCAGCTTGTTATGCGCTGTATCAGTATGGGCCGGCGAACCGTTAGTTGTTCAGGATATCCGGGTTGAAGGCATTCAACGCACCGAAGCCGGAACAGTTTTCAGCTATTTGCCTGTCAAGGTTGGCGATATCATCGATGAAGCCAAAGCTACCGAAGCAGTCAAAGCATTGTATGCAACAGGATTCTTCAAGGATGTACAGTTAAAGACTGAAGGCGGTGTACTGATTGTGCAGGTTGAAGAACGTCCAGCGATAGCGCAGATTAACATCAATGGCGCCAAGGCATTTGAAAAGGACAAACTCAAGGAAGGGCTCAAACAGGCCGGGCTGTCCGAATCGCGCATTTTCAGCCGATCTTTACTGGACCGGGCCGAACAGGAATTAAAGCGGCAATATCTTAGCACCGGAAAATACGCCGTTAAAATCACCACCACGACGACACCGCTGGATCGTAATCGCATCGCTATTAATTTCGACATTGACGAAGGGCGCACGGCCCGTATCAAATTAATTAATTTTGTCGGCAACGAAGCGTTCAATGACAAAACGCTGCGCGGCCTGTTTGTCTTAACAACACCCAATCTGCTCACCTGGTTTACCAAAAACGATCAGTATTCCAAGCAAAAGCTGTCCGCAGACCTGGAGACATTGCGTTCGTATTATCTTGACCGTGGTTACCTGGAATTCAATATCGATTCCACCCAGGTTTCGATTACGCCGGATATGAAAGATATTTATATCACCGTCAACATTACTGAAGGCGAACAGTATACCGTTTCTGATATCAAGCTGGCAGGTGACCTGATTGTGCCTGAAGAAGAACTGAAGGAATTGATACTGTTACAGTCTGGCGACGTGTTTGCACGCGAGAAGCTGACCGAATCGGTGAAGCTGATTTCTGACCGTCTCGGCGATGACGGCTATGCTTTTGCAAATGTAAACGCAGCACCCGAACTGGATCATGAAAACAGGCAAGCGGCCTTCACGTTTTTTGTCGACCCGGGACGACGGGTTTATATACGCCGAATCAATATTACCGGTAATGATCGCACCAAAGATGAAGTAATACGCCGCGAATTCCGTCAGATGGAAGGTGGTTGGCACTCCACTTCGAAAATCAACCTGTCCAGGCAGCGCGTTGACCGACTATTGTTTTTCAACAGCGTTAATGTGGAGACACCGCCCGTTCCGGATGCCCCCGACCAGGTCGATGTCAATGTTCACGTTGAGGAGAGACCGACCGGTGCAATCATGTTTGGCGCGGGCTTTTCAGACCGTGAGGGACTGATTCTGAATGGATCTGTCTCGCAAAACAACATATTTGGCACCGGCAATCATTTCAGTTTTCAGGTAAATACCGGCCGTATTAACCGCGTGTTTGCTATTTCGTTTAACAATCCTTACTTTACAGTCGATGGCATCAGTCTGGGTTTCGATATATTCAGGCGAGACCTCAATACATCGCGCTTATCAAGGGTAAATGCTTTTAGAACGACGACATCAGGTGCTATCCTGCGATTCGGTCTGCCCATCGCTGAAAATGATATCATTTCATTTGGTGCAGGTGCTGAACAGACCGAGATTGGTGTTTTCGAGAACAGTCTTCCAAGAACAGTCAGATTTGTCGAGGAATTTGGCTCGACTACAAACAATCTGCCGTTTACCGTCAGCTGGGCGCGCGACCGGCGTGACAGTGCGATTTATCCGACATCGGGCACAACACACCGGTTATTCGGCGAAGTCAGTATTCCGGGGGTCGATCTGAATTACTATAAGGTCAGCTACAATCAGAAAACCTACTTCCCGCTGACCAAAACATTTACATTATTTTTAAACACGGAATTTGGTATCGGCGATGGTTACAGAGACAAACCGTTGCCTTTCTTTAAAAACTTTTTCGCAGGTGGTAACAATTCTGTCCGCGGCTACGATCTGAATTCACTGGGTCCGAGAGAACCGGTCCCGGGTTCTGACCGAACATTCGCACTCGGTGCCAGCAAACGTGTTGTTGCCAATCTTGAGCTTTTGTTTCCCATGCCATTTATGAAAGACGACCGGTCTGTCCGTCTGGGCGCTTTTATTGATGGCGGCGCTGTATTTGATAGTTTCAAGCGTAAAACCGTAATGCTGGATGGGTTCCCGGTAGATCAGGGCCTGCCCGATTTGTTACGTTTTTCTGCTGGGATTTCAGTAACCTGGGTATCACCGATGGGACCCTTAAAGGTCAGTCTCGCCAAACCACTCAATGACAAACCGGAGGATAACTTGCAGATGTTCCAGTTTCTGTTCGGGCAGCAATTTTAGGCTGAGCTCGTACCGTTCAGGAGAATCTATTGACTATTAAAAACCTGTGGTGGAAACTTCGCAGCCTTTTTATTCTGTCAGCAGCAGTCATACTGCCGCTGTTTAGCCCGTTGAATCATGCCGAGAGTATTAAAATAGGCGTTGTGAATACGGAAAAGATTTTACGTGAGTCCATTCCTGCATTGAATGCTCAGCAAAGAATAGATCAGGAATTCATACCGCGCGATGCTGAAATCAAGGAGATGGCACAGCAAGCCAAAACGTTGCAGGAGAAGCTGGAAAAAAAAGGCGCCAACTTGAATGAAACCGACAGGCGAGAACTGGAGCGAGAACTGGCGAACCTGAGCCGTAATTATCAGCGAGCACAGCGCCAGATGCGCGAGGACCTGACCGTACGCCAGAATGAAGAATATGGCGCCATCCTGGAGTTGACCGACAAAGCAATTCATTATATAGCCGAAAAAGAAAATTACGATCTGATTCTGCAACTGCAGGATTCCGTTTACCGCAGCCAGCGCATCGACATCACTGATCAGGTCATTGAAACACTGAACACCAAAAAGGGAAAAAATTCGATTCAGCCATAATCAAGCCTCATCGAATCACAAATACTATAACTGCCCGGTTATACTGTGCGCAGCGAAAAAATCAATGAATCCATAAGGGAAAACACATGAACACCATGGATATCCATGAAATTCTTAAATATTTGCCGCACCGCTATCCATTGTTGCTGGTGGATAAGGTGTTGTCGATTGAAACTGGAAAAAGTATAGTTGCAGTAAAAAGCGTCTCGATCAACGAGCCATTTTTTCAGGGTCACTTTCCACATCATCCTGTGATGCCAGGCGTGCTGATTGTTGAAGCAATGGCACAGGCAGCAGCGCTGCTGACGCTCAAATCCGGTGGAGAATCCAATAAAGAAGATACGGTATATTATTTTGTCGGTATTGATAACGTCCGTTTCAAAAAACCGGTAATGCCAGGAGACCAGCTTATCCTCAAAGTATCTATCGACCGTGAAATAAAAGGGCTGTGGAAGTATAGTGCCCGGGCCGAAGTTGACGATCAGCTTGTGACAGAAGCAAAACTGATGTGTACTGCGAGAAGTGTATAAGCGACAACTTTAAGCGGAGGCCGATTGTTGCAGACCATTGCAACTGCATCCCGACAAGCGTGTCATCTGGTAGGCGGCGTCGATGAAGCCGGACGCGGACCGCTGGCTGGACCTGTCGTAGCGGCCTGCGTAGTGTTGGGGCCCCAGTTTGACTTGCCGGGTTTGACAGATTCAAAACAATTGAGCGAAAAAAAACGCAACAGCCTGGCGGCTGCGATCAAACAGCACGCCCGTGGCTGGGCGGTGTCATCGGCAACGGTAGCGGAAATAGACCAGCTGAATATTCTGCAAGCAACGCTGCTGGCCATGCAAAGAGCAATCGCGCTGTTACCGGTGGTGCCCGATCTGGTCATGATTGACGGCACGCATAGCCCGAAACTCGAAATCCCGACGCGCACCGTTATCAGGGGTGATAGCTTAATTGCCGAAATCTCCGCCGCATCCATTCTGGCAAAAACCACACGTGATGCCGAAATGGTGGCGCTGCACCGGCGCTTTCCGGAATACGGCTTTGATCGACACAAGGGCTATCCAACCAGACAGCATATCAACGCATTGCAAATGTATGGTATAACGGAAATACACCGGCAAAGCTTCGCACCTGTTCAGACAATTGCACAATCTATCGTTAATCGCTGAATTATTCGTGAAGGAATCAATATGGAAACCCTGAAAGTTCTGCATATACTGGGTGTTGTTATTTGGGTAGGGGGCATGTTCTTCGCCTATATGGTTTTAAGGCCGGTTGTCAACCAACTACTGCCGTCACCACCGCAGATGCTTAAATTCTGGCAGATGGTTTTTGCCAGCTTTTTTCACTGGGTATGGCTGTCGATTACTGTGATTCTGGCAAGCGGTCTGCACATGATTACCCAAATGGGCGGATTTAGAGCCCTGCCCTTTAATGTGTATCTGATGTTTGCCATTGGTTCCATGATGATGCTGATCTTCCTCTACGTGTATTTTACTGCTTACCGGAAACTGAAACGCTATGTGGCAGCTGAAGAATGGGAGTCGGCAGGTATCGCATTGATACAGATACGTGTTCTGGTCGGCTTGAATCTGATTCTGGGGTTTGTAACCATTGCCATTGCCATTCTGGACACCTGAGCAAAGCATCTTTGTTAATAAATATGAAAAAACTGGAGGTTGAACCAATATGCGCATAGAGAAAGATACAGTAGTGTCGCTTCAGTACGAACTATTTGATTCGTCAGGTAATCTGATTGAAAAAACGGAAGAGCCAATCAGCTATCTACACGGCGGATATGACGGCATTTTCCCCATGGTCGAGGAAGCACTGCATGAGAAAGAGATCGGTTACAGCTGTACCGTTTCAATGGAACCCGAGCATACGTTCGGTGAGTATGACAGCACTCTGGTTCGTCTGGAGCCGCGCAATGCCTTTCCAGAAAATGTCGAGGTTGGTATGCGCTTTGAAGGCGCTGCCGAGGATTCCGACGATTACCTGATATATACCGTGACCGATATTGCGGAAGACCAGGTGGTTGTGGATGGCAATCATCCACTGGCCGGCATGAAACTGAATTTCACCTGCACGGTGATCGACGTACGCCCGGCAACGTCTGAAGAAGTTGCGCATCAGCATGTACATGGACCGCAAGGACACCTGCATTAACGATCGCATCACTGTCCGGATTGTTCATCCAGCATCTGTCTGATTTTATAGAGTTGATCGAGCGCTTGCCGCGGCGTCAGTTCATCGGGTGAAATCGCTCTCAGCAAGGGGATTAACGGATTCTCCTGCGGTTCGACTTCGGCGTCCGACTCGGTTTCGTCAAAAACCAGATCAAGTTGCGGTGTTCTGTCGGCGCTGTGCTTTTCAAGTTCTGCCAGATGCTTTCTGGCCATGCGTATAGCCCGACCGGGAACGCCGGCCAGCGCGGCAACTTGCAGGCCGTAGCTCTGGCTCGCCGGCCCTGCGGCGACTTTATGCAAAAAAACGATGCGATGCTTATGTTCCACGGCTTCAAGATGAACATTGCGAATTTGCTTGAATTCCTCGGCCAGCCGCGTCAATTCGAAATAATGCGTGGCAAACAGCGTACAGCTTTTATTTCTGGTCAGCAGATAGCGTGCAATGGCCAGAGCCAGCGCAAGGCCGTCAAATGTTGACGTGCCACGCCCGACTTCATCCATCAGTACCAGGCTTTGCGTCGTGGCGTTATGCAGAATATTGGCAGTCTCCGTCATTTCCACCATAAAAGTCGAGCGCCCGCCTGCGAGATCGTCCGACGCACCGATACGAGTAAAAATCTGGTCGAGCAGTCCGATGCGCGCTTTCTGGGCCGGTACGAAGCTGCCGCAGTGCGCCAGCAGCGCAATCAACGCAACCTGGCGCATATAAGTAGACTTGCCACCCATGTTAGGGCCAGTAATGATCAGCATCTGATGACCGCCGTGATGCTGCGGACCCAGTTGCACGTCATTGGAAATATAGTTGTCCACCTGTTGCTCCACCACCGGATGACGTCCAGCCTCGATATCGATTATCGATTCCTGCGTTAACACCGGGGTGGTATAAGCGAGCGTCTGCGCTCGCTCGGCGAAAGCGCACAACACATCGACAGTGGCTACGCTGGCAGCGGTTTGCTGCAACGCCGGTACCGATTCGGACAGCCTGTCCAGCAGCGCATCGTACAGGAATTTTTCGCGCGCCAGCGCACGATCCTGCGCCGCCAGTGCCTTGTCCTCAAATGCTTTAAGTTCGGGCGTAATGTAGCGTTCGGCGCTTTTGAGCGTCTGCCTGCGGCGGTAATCGTCCGGCACCTTGTCGCTGTGTGCATGCGTGACTTCGATATAAAAACCGTGCACGCGGTTATATTCCACTTTAAGATTCGGAATACCGGTGCGTTCCTTTTCACGAACCTCCAGTTGCAGCAGAAACTCGCCGCAGTTGTGCTGCAGGGCGCGCAATTCGTCGAGCTCTGCATCATAGCCGTCCGCAATCACATTGCCCTCGCGAAGCACAGCACCGGGTTCGGGACGGATCGCCTGCTCCAGCAAACCTGTCAGCGCTGGATCTGGCTGCAGCTCCTGCATTAATTGCGCAATGCAGCCCGCTTCGCATGCGGCAAGCACCTTCGCTGCCTCTGGCAGCAGCCTCAGGCTGTCGCGCAGGCCTGATAAATCTCTCGGGCGTGCTGTACGCAGCGCGATGCGCGCCGTGATGCGTTCAATATCGACCACGTGCCGCAGGCAATCGCGTACTGCCGGATGCGCATTGTGCGCAATCAGGTCCGTCACGCTGTCTAGCCGCTGTTGAATTTCTGATGAATTGCGTAGCGGATGATGCAGCCAGAAATGCAGCAGGCGACTGCCCATGCTCGTGGCGCAAACATCGAGCAGCGACAGCAAAGTCGGTGCTCGCTCGCCGCGAATGGTCTCGGAAATTTCCAGATTGCGGCGTGTGGCCGCATCCATACGCACATATACGCTGTCACGTACCGCCTGCAGCGACGTCACATGCAGTGCGGTGCTGCCCTGCGTCAGGCGGACATATTCGAGTAGCGCGTTGGCGGCGCCCAGCGCCGTCGTCAAATCCGCGCAGCCGAAGCCGGACAAATCATGTGCTTCAAAATGCTGCGTCAGGCTGCGCACGGCACTGTCGAGATCGAACTGCCACGGCGGCAGTGTTTTCAGAATCCAGCGGTCGTTCAGGTCCGGCACGGAGCGCAGCGATTCGGGCAGCAAAATCTCGGCCGGCTGCAGCCGCTCCAACTCGCTGACCAGCTGTTCGGGCACCGTTTCCATCACCCGTAGCTGGCCTGCTGCCAGATTCAGCCACGCCAGCCCGAGTGTGGATTCATGAATCGTCAGCGCCAGCAGAATGCAATCACGCTTGTCCTCCATCAAAGCCGCGTCGGTCAACGTGCCGGGCGTGACAATACGCACTACTTCGCGTGCGACCGGCCCCTTGCTCGCTGCAGGATCACCCACCTGCTCACAAATTGCGACCGACTCACCGAGTTTGACGAGTCTGGCCAGGTACTGCTCGGCGGCATGATACGGTACCCCCGCCATCTTGATGGGTTCGCCTGCTGACGTACCGCGCCGCGTCAGCGTAATATCCAGCAGACCGGCGGCCTTCTCGGCATCATCGTAAAACAGTTCGTAAAAATCACCCATGCGGTAAAACAGCAGCATGTCGGGATACTGTGCCTTGATACGCAGATACTGCTGCATCATGGGTGTGTGCTGCGGTTCTTTTTTCATGCAAATGCCGGGGTTTATGGGTGTAAAATGGTACGGGTCAAATGTGTCATGCGACAGGATTTTAGCATCGAATAACGCTAGACAAGAAACGCTTTACCAAGTTACCGGATATGATAGCGGTATCCTGCACAGACTTATTGACAGTGGCCACCGGTTATCATGGATAACGCCTCAACTCTGCGCTCTACCTTGATCTACCGCATATACGGCGGCAGCGGTTCGCCGAAAAATTCGCGCATTAGAAAGTCTTCCAGCCCTTCCTGGTCTCCCGGCCGGGCGGAAAGGACGATGACGCGGTTGAGGCGATGCGATTCCCAGTTGAAATCTTCCTGGTGGTACTGGCGAATGAGCTGAATCATGCGGCGGATCACGGCGCGCTCAATGTCGCCACCCGGTTCCGTTTCAACCTGGATGATTTCACGGCGCGGATTACTGACGCCGGTGGTCCAGGCGCGGAACGAAAAGCGCGCGTAAGTCGATCGTAATTCGAGGATCTGAAAAATGCCGCTGGTGCCGGGTGTTTGCAGATTGCGACGCACTTTCGCCATGCGGATTTCCTCCGCGGATGACTGCGGTTGCGTATTTTTGTTGCGGGCATATTCGGGACCGTCAAAAATACCGGCAGGACGCTCCTGAGCGGCGGGTTGTTGCGGTTGCGGCCTTCTCTGATTGATATATTCCGACAGATCAGCAGGCGTTTCGGCGTCCTTGGGTTGCGTGGCCTCTGTTGTGGTTTTTTTCTCGGGTTGTTGCGCCTTCGGTACTGCAACGGCATCGGGCCTGACCGGCGGCGCCTGTGGCCGAACGCGGGGTGGTGGCGGTGCCTCAACCGCCGGCGCCGGTTCAATCTGCGGTGGTGTCTCGGAAGGCGTTTCGACACCTTTACGCGGTGGCGGCACCGATTCCTGCGGCTGCGCCAGCTCGGGCAGTTCCAGAAATTCAGCTTCGATAGCGTCCGGCACTGAAATTGCCACTTCAACTTCGTCATCGGATTCCGACAGGAAAAAACCAAACATCCATATGAGCAGCAGCCAGATCAGCGCCGACAGCGGCAGCGGCCACCACAGGCGAATCTCCCTGGACCTGGAGTCGGTCATTGTCGAAACAGGTGCATGCATTACCGGATTACTTATGCCGTACCGCGATCAGAAACTGCTGCACGCCCGCTTGCCGCGCACGCAGCATCGCCTGCACCACGACACCCTGCGGGGCCTCATTGTCCGCCGATACGATCAGTTTCTGCTGCGCATCCTTAAGCAGCGGTTTGAGTGTCGCGGCCAGCGTGTCAAGCGTAACGGATTCTTTGTTGATGAAGATTTCACTGTCTTTGGTCAGGGTGAGCGTGACCGGTTTTTCGGCGCTGAGTTTTTCGGCCTGGCCTTCGGGTAGGTTAACTTGCAGAGAATCCAGGTTCTGCATTGACAGCGAAGCCAGCATAAACGTCGCCAGCAGGAAGAACATAACGTCGATCATGGGAATAATCTGGATATAGCCTTTTCGAGGCGTTCTGGTTTTACGCAGTTTCATGAACGTCTTCCTTTTGGTCCAGGCGGATGTGATCGATCAGGCGCGTGCCGAGACGTTCCATTTCATCCATGGTCTGCGATTGCAGCCGCGAAAAATAATTGAATCCGAACAGGGCGATCAGCGCAATCGACAAACCGACCACGGTGGCAATCAATGCTTCGGCAACACCGCCCGTCACTGCGGTCGGGTTGACGATGCCTTCGCTGCCGATGACCTGAAAGGCGCGCATCATGCCGACAACGGTACCGACAAGCCCCAATAGCGGGGCAGCGGTGACGATCGTTTCCAGCGCCCAGAGCCGGCGCGACAATGACGCTTCGATCATCTGCGCTTCGTCCGCCGCACGCGACTCGGTCCACCATGACGGCTGGTGCCGGTTGGCGATCACGACTTCAAAAAAACGCTTGTAATAATGCCGCCTGTCCAGCCCTGACAGAAATTTTTCCAGATCTTCCCATTTGAAACCATATGTTTCGATGAGATTCAGCAGCTCGTTCGAAAGCCTTGCGAATCGCCAGTAGACGAACGCCTTCTCCAGCATGATCGCCAGCGCGATCACCCCCAGCAACGACAGTGGCAGGATGATGATACCGCCCAGTTCCAGCATGACCCAGGCTTGGTTCAGATATTCCATACATTTACTCCAGATATCGGAAAAAAACAGCTATAACGTTACGACCCGCACAGCTTGCACATGAAATGCCTTACTCGAGTATGTGCGGGTGTTTGAACATAAATACCGGCACGAATTCCCGGTACCGGAAAACCCAATATACTGCCATAGACGGTGCACAGTTGTAGCAGGAAGATCTGAATTGATGAAAAGACAGCGAATGTCAGACACGGACAGATCGCTATGCACTGGATACGCTGAGAAAACGAATTAAGTAAATGGCTGCGGGTAGCGCGCTATTATATATAGCGCCATTTAATGATGACGTGCGACTATTCCCTGAATTTGATAATAATCCGGCCGCGTTCCACCTGAATATGCTCGATACCTTCGGAAAAGCTTTTCCAGAACCCCGGATCGCTGCCGAATTCGTTCACCAGGTCGATATTCTTCAATCCACCCAACCAGGCATTCGGAATCGGTACGCCCATGATGCTGATGCCGCTAAGGACAATTACCGGTTTGTCATTCCGATAGGTCATGCCGACGCCGGCATTGACCCGAAGTGTTTTACCGCCGAAAACCGGAAAATCCTCTTCGAACGGTACCAGCAGCTTGGCACTGACGAGTCCCTCATCAAGATCGATGGCCAGTTTGCGGGCCAGTTCGGTATTTTTAGCCAGCATCGCATTCAACTCGCGTTCGGTAAAACTGACTTCTCGCGTTGCACCCGACTCGGAGTATGGTTCAGGTTTCAGATAGCCGTCTTCATGAAACTCGTCCTCAAGCGGCTGGTATGAATATTCCTGCTGATAAGAGGAAGATAACCCGGTATCCCTTGCATATCCCAGCTTGTCGAGTTTGTCATCAAGCGCCCGTTCTTCCGCTGCACTGAGTGATACCGGAGTGAATGCAGTGGCGAAAACATACGTCTTGAGCACCCAGTAGGTACCCGCGATAGTAATCAGGATGGTGATAAAAACAATGAGCAGCACTTGGGTCCAGTTCATAATCGCGCCGTCGAAAAAATACAGAATGATAATGGATCATTATTGATGGTTGTCCATTTTAACTGATTTCTAGTGACGGTATGGTATAAACTTGTTACTACCAAGCCATCAATCAGCATCAGTTTCGCAATGACAATACCTGACCGCTACTGCTCTATCGAGGATTACGGCCTGATCGGCAACCTGGAGACGACCGCACTGGTTTCAAAGCGGGGATCCATTGATTTTCTGCCGTATCCACGGTTCGATTCACCGACCATTTTTACTGCGCTGCTCGACCGGAATAGCGGAGGATCATTCTCCATTGAAATTCAGTGTGACGAGGTCAATCACAAACAACTGTACCTGCCCGATACCGCCATTCTGATCACCCGTTACCTGACCAATGTGGGTATCGCGGAATTGACCGACTTTATGCCGGTGGATGAGGAGCACAACCGTTTCGCGCTGATCAGAATGCTCAAAATCATCAAAGGCGATCACACAGTGCGAGTCGAGCTGAATCCACGCTTTGCCTATGGCAAATTCGGATTTGATGTCACAAAACAAAACGGCACCCAGCTCATTCAAAGCAAAGAAACGGATCAACAGGCGTTTCGTCTGATATGTCCGGTTGATTTTGAATTGGAAGACGACCGGCTTGTGGCTGAAATTCATCTGAAAGCCCGGGATGAAATCTGCTTTGTGCTGTTGTCTGAAGATACTTCTGAATATCCAGGCACGCTTGATGACCTGAAAGCATTTGCAAAAAAAAACTTTGACCGTACCTTGCATTTCTGGCGAAACTGGAATAATCAGTCGGCCTATAGCGGCCGCTGGCAGGATATCGTCAGGCGCTCCGCGATTACGCTGAAACTGCTCACATCCTGCCGTTACGGTTCAACCGTTGCCGCCGCCACATTCGGCCTGCCGGAACATATCGGCGGACAGCGCAACTGGGATTACCGGTATACCTGGATCCGCGATGCAGCGTTTACAATGTATGGCTTCCTGCGGCTCGGATATAACCGCGAGGCACAGCAGTTTATTCACTGGATACAGCAACGCAGCCTGGAAATCGACTCTGCTGACGAACTCAAGCTCATGTACCGAATCGACGGCTCGTTCGATCTTGAAGAACATGAAATCCCGCATCTTGAAGGATACAGAGGCTCCACACCGGTGCGCTCAGGCAACGGCGCGTACAATCAATTCCAGCTCGATATCTTCGGCGAGCTGATAGATACGATTTATCTGTATAACAAGAATGCAGAGCCGATCAGTTATGATTTCTGGCTGAGTTTAACCAAATTCATCGATTTTGTATGCGAAAACTGGAAACAAAAGGGCCATGGCATTTGGGAAGTGCGTGATGGAGAAAAGGAATTTCTGATTTCCAAGGTAATGTCCTGGGTTGCCCTTGATCGCGGAATACGGATTGCCGAAAACCGCTCATTTCCGGCACCGCTCGAGCGGTGGCGGGCAACACGTAACGAAGTGTTTAACGATGTTTATCACAATTTCTGGAATCCGGAACGCGAGGCCTTTGTACAGTACCGCGGAGCGGATACTCTGGATGCATCCTCCTTGCTGATGCCACTGGTACGTATGTTAAGCCCCAATGAACCACGCTGGATATCGACACTTCGGGCCATAGAGAGTGAACTGGTCACAGATTCACTGGTTTATCGCTATAATCTCGACAATGGCGCCAGCGATGGCTTTGCCGGTGAAGAAGGGACTTTTTCGATGTGTTCGTTCTGGTATATCGAATGCCTGGCCAAATCCGGAAAGATCGACAAAGCCATTCTGTATTTCGAGAAAATGCTCGGATATGCAAATCATCTCGGGCTGTATTCCGAGCAGATCAGCCTGAAAGGTGAACAGCTGGGCAACTTCCCGCAGGCGTTCACACATCTTGGATTGATCAGCGCCGCTTACCAGCTCCAGCTATTGCTGTCGCAGGATAACCGCTGATGAATTCAACCGACCTATGGCACATACTATTCGAATGCAATCACTCAACAACAAAATTGCCCTGATCACCGGAGCCGCTACAGGCATCGGCAAGGCCGTCGCCCTGCGTCTCGGACAGGAAGGCTGTCATGTCATTGTCAATTATCTCGAACGAAAGGACGATGCCGCAGCTGTTGTCAATGCCATCAAGACACAAGGCGGAAATGCCACCTGCATGCAGGCGGATATCAGCCGTGAAGACGATGTCGTAAACCTGTTCACAGTCATCAGGAAGCAGTTCGGCCGGCTTGACGTATTGGTCAACAATGCCGGACTGCAGCGGGACAGCGATTTTATCGATATGACGCTGGACGACTGGAACACGGTGATCAATGTCGACCTGACCGGACATTTTTTGTGCGCACGCGAAGCCGCGCGACTTTTCAAGCGGCAATCTCAGGAAAACAGCGACCGACCGCCGGGCGCCATGGTATTTATCACCTCGGTGCACCAGAACATCCCCTGGTCGCGACGCGCCAATTACTGCGCCGCCAAGGCCGGTGCCGCAATGCTGATGAAAACAATCGCCCAGGAACTTGCCCCTTACCAGATCCGTGTCAATGCAATCGCGCCAGGCGCGGTCAAGACCCCGATCAATATCGATAATTTCCAGGACCCGGAATCAAGAAAAAAAATCATGCGAAAAATTCCCTATGGGCGTGCGGGGAAGGTTGAGGACATCGCCGCTGCCGTAGCCTGGCTGGCATCCGACGAGGCCGACTACGTCACCGGCGAGACTCTTTTTGTCGACGGCGGCATGGAACTGTTCGCCGATTTTGCTGACGGTGGATAGATTCCGGCTGATTATCCGGCTTCGTTGACAGATTGCTCAATCCGCTTTTTCGGGTCGGGTTAGCTGGTAATAGCCGTGATGCGCACCGCCAAGATATTCGGCACGGGCGCTAACGGTGTCACCCGGCTTGAAATCCTGAAAGTTTTCAAAAGAAAAACCTTCAACGGTTTTGCCGGGTTCTGCAAACTGCGGACCGAAGACAGCCGACGTCTCAATGATTTCAAAACTGAGCAGCCACTTGCGTGCGTCGTCTTGTGACTGACTGCAGGTAATTAGCCTGAGTTTAAGCAAAGACTCATTCGGTGCCGCAGTGACCGGGCGGGATGGATTTTGATCATGCATAACTTTTGCGGGTTACAGTTCGTTTAATTCAAAACGACGCGCTTCAATACACCTGACTGTCTCGCAGCGTTTTGCTGACAAGACAGCCAGGCTCTCGGTTGATACATATCGGACACAGTTTCTGCGTCATACCATATACATCCGGTAGATCGTACTGTCATCGACATAGACGGTAACAGGTACGTTATTGGCCTGCGCCTCGCATGCCATGATCAACAGATGTGTGACGCCATCGGGATGATCGGATTTAATTTTCCGCCACCCCGTGTTTTTGATATGCACCCATGCATTCTGCGTATGGTAACTGGTATAAGTACGGTCGATTATTTTATTGGCAAGCCATACCTGCGTCGAAACCGTACCGACACTGATCGTTGCATTGATCGTATTTCCCGTCAGCCTGATTGCGGATACATCGATACTGGAGTTGCTGCCATCATAGGCCTTGCTGTTCGGCGTTGTGGTGTCATTAAAAACATTGTTCGCGCCGGACGGGAATGCATCGCCGGTGTCGCCGCTGTTGGCGTTGGTATTCAGATCACGATTTCCATCAGCCTGCTCGATATCAACCAGATAATGGTTTTCATCGGTATTATTGGCCTGGTTATCGTCAACATGCTCAATAATACAGCCGCTGCCGGGCAGATAGCGATCAAAACCCTGTTGCTGGCGGTTGGTGACCAGAAAATATTCCTTTGAGTTCACATCACCGATTGGCAGCTTATATACATCGGCGCTGCTGTGGTAAGGCTGAATATTGACACTCTGTGCATCGTTGAAAATAACCTTGGGCGTTATCCATCCGGCCTGCAGCTTGCACCAGGCTGTCGGATGTGCCGGTGTGTCGCCGCCGTTATTCCAGCTGCCGCCCGCCATCAGATCCCAGCGTCCTGTTCCCCTGGAGGAGTAGTCTGTATCGTACAGATCGGGCCATTGCATCAACAAATGACCAAGCTCATGCGCCATAACGCCCACACGTCCGTCTTCAGGCGCCATAAAATAATTTCTGATCTGTACGCCATTGTATGTTTTTGGTGCAATGGACCATTTATGCGACCAGATGTCACTCCTGTTACCTGTGGCCTCACCGCCCGACCCTGCTGCGATAATAACCAGTGCATCGACGATGCCGTCACCATCATTATCATACTCGGCAAAATTGACATGGGGTGCGGCCAGATCAATCACGTCCTCGACCAGTTTTTGCGCGTTACGCGGGTAACTGCCGAAGCCGTAGTCGTCGTTGGTATAATACGCCTTGGTTTGCGGGGCGCGATACCAGCCCGCAGTCGGACCGCCGGTACCGCTGACTTCGCCGACGACGTCGAGTCTGCCATATGATGCTTCGCGGTAAAAATCACGCATGCTGCCGGTTGCATAGGTACCTGAAGAAAACAGCATGTCGCTGTAATGCTGTTGTGTCTGCGCAGCAGTTTTATCGGAAAAATCTACCAGCAATACCAGCGCTTTTCTGACACCGACGATAGGACTGAATTGCTTGGTTGGGGAAATGAGCGTATGCGCCCTGGTTTTTGGCGGTCGCGTTAAAATCAGCGCAGCGCTTTTTTGATCCAGTACATCCTTGTCAGTTTTACCTGGAAGGGCGATTCCCTCGCGCAAGCGTTGCTTGGACCGGATAATTTTTTCCTCCAATTCCGGTGAAGGAGGAGCTATACAACGTTCGTAACACATTTGGCGTCCCTCTCATAAATATTAGAATGAGCGTCCTATAATTCAAACATTCAAACGCAGGCGATCATGTTACCTTTTGCAGTTGCAGCAGCATGTTATCGTGCCGGGATGATAAATCGACTGAAAATGCCTGTACGGTGACCCAATCTCCACGACAGATTTCCGGCGTTTTGGACATACTGATATGCGCCCGGACGATTGTGTCGGAGCACGGATTTTTAACGGTAAAATCCACCACAAACGGCAACGCAGTCGTTTCACCTTTCCGGTGTGATACATGGTCAATCCGCTCGACAGCCAGCGGTACCGCCGATTCGTCGAGCATGCCCACATCTTCGGCGTAAACATATAATGTAGCATCGTGAAATGTATCCACATCGCTATCAATCAAGACTTGGCCTGCAACACGCATGATTCAATACTTTCTTTCATTGGTATCCGGCGGCTATTTTTTTGCACGCGATTGCCCGGCCGATTTTTTTTCGCCGGTTCTGGCGGCAGGCGCTGTTTCCATATCGGGCTCCGGCACGGCATCCAGGGTCTGCATATCGTCCAAATCGGGCGGTGGCGCAGTTTCTGCTGACAAATTACTTACCCCCGAACCGGTCAGGTCGCTGGCTGATGGTGCAGGCGCCAAACCACTGGCTTGGGTTTCAGTCATGGCCGCTTGCGGTCCGGGCACCATATCTTCTGTACGAAGTGCAGTCTCTAAGGGAAACTGCATATCGGGCCCCGGTGCGACCGCTTCTTCATTCCAGCCGCCACCGCCCTGCACAATTTCATCTGGTGGCGGCGCTGCGCTTTCCGTCGCAACCATGCCGCCCACCGTTTGGCTGGTTTGGCTACTCAGGTCCGGTGGCGGAGCGGCTGACGCATCAGCAGATGAAACAGTCTCGTTTCCTGTGCCGAACTGGCCAATCATAGGAATTTTGATAATAATTTCGTGATTCATGATCTGTTTCTCCTTAAATTGCCACCCACGCTGCCAACCTTGGTAGCCTTGGGTCGGATGACAGCCCGGGCTGGACAATTAGTTCAAGTAAACACGCTCGATCAGGTTGTCTACAATATAAACATTGACAGACCGGCCATTTGCCTTTGCTGCACATAACAGCGCGAAAGTATTGGTGATGCCGTCTTTATTGCCTGTCCTGATTTTCCTCCAACCCAGGCCGCTGATATTTGCCCAGGCATTCTCGGTATGAAAAGTAGTGTATGTTTGAATGACAGATTGATTGTTAGTCCACATGGTCGTATCCTCGCTTCTGGTGGTTAAAAAAACATGCGCGCAATTAATTGTCTGCTAATTCAGGTAAATGCGTTCAATTGTACTGCCATCCGCATAAACATTGACTGTGCGGTTATTTGCCTTTGCTTCGCTGAGCGCTATGAGCGTATTGGTGACACCATCCGGGTTGCCGGTCCTGATTTTCCGCCATCCCAGGTCCTCGACACGCGCCCATGCATTTTGTGCGTGATACGTTGCATATACCTGGATCACTGATTTGTTCGTATGCCAGGTTGTATATATTGCATGGACTGCCGCGATATCACCATCGCTCAAACCGCTGCGCTGGCCGATAGCGATGCCGGGCGGGATTGTCGTAATGGTGTCATTGCCATTTTTCGAAAAAGCTTTGGCCGGGTAATGCATGATCGAGCCATAGTCATAAGGGCCATAATCATCGCCATCGCTGATATGCTGGTTAAAATTATGTTCCTTGCCGGATTCGATATTTTCCCAGTGAATCGCAACGTGAGTATCCCGGTCTTCCCGGCTTTGTTCGTGCCAAAGACCCCACGCGTGTCCTATTTCATGAATGGTATTGCCGGTGCTGCAGCCACTTGCAAGATTAATAAACTGCTGACCGCCACGCATGCCGATACTCGAGCTGCATCCGCCGCCCGGTCTGAAACGGACATAGTTCGGGTACTGGCCCGCGTTGCTCGCGGTACGTTCAACAAAATTCAGATTGGTCTTGCTGATCCAGTGCGCAATCGCATCGGTAACCCGGTTTTTATTGGGCAATCCCGGATCAATTTCATATGGCATCAGAGCGTTCGGCCAGCGATATTGCGCACCGGTGACGGCCACGCCCCTCTGAAGGTCATCCTGTATGGCTTCTGCATTTCCTGAAAGCACCACCTGGGTGTGTGCGGCCATTTCATCGGCCGTACCGAGTATGATATCCCCTTCAAAAAAAGCAAACCCGTCCACAACAGTATATTGAACAGGTTTGTTCTTGAAAGTCAGACCTGAAATAAAGCCCTTCAGGACCCGATCTCCGGAAAGCATACCGTCATTGTCGATATGTGTGTGATTTGCCATTTTCAACCTCCTGACATGCAAGTCGTCGAATATGAGTAAGGCGTATAAGGTAGTTTACATGGTATTGTGGAATTGTGCGCCATGCTGTGATAAAAATCACACACACGTCAATTTAACGCTGATTCAACCGTGGACAATTGCCGGTTTTACGTAATTCGTGACCGATGATTCCATCAGCCGGTTTTTTACCGAATACCTGAAAAATTCCTGATAAGTCAATGATGTTAATGGTTTCGCTTATAGCAGAATAATAATTATCCCAATATGCGAAGGCGATTGACTTATTTAAACTTGCACTCATGTTGAGTTTTATTAAGGAGTAAACACATGAAAACAGTCAAAGCAAAAGAGTTTGTGATTGCTTTAGCGATTACCGCCTTGATGAGCGTTATTTCAGTAAATGCCCTCGCAGCATCACCGAACCATCAAACCAGTCCCAATGCTGTGAATACGGCGTTTGTTGATCATGAAGCGCTGGCAGATAAATATGAAAACATGGCGCATGCCATGCAGGAAAAAATAGAAGCGCAACTGGAAGCGCTCAGTAACAAGCCGCGCAGCAGTTTTTTTGGCAGAAACGGACAACATATCAAAAAACATGTTGCCTATAAAATTAACGAATACGACAAAGCCGCTCAGGAAAACAAGCAAAAGGCGCTGCATCACAAAAAAATCGCCATGGAGCAATCTGCACGCAAAACAGTCGCCGAATCAACGGATAACATGAATCATCCTGTCAACAAGGCAGGCAAGCAGGTAGATACTGCACTTGACGCCCTGTAAATCAGGTAACCAGTTTAACACGTAGCTCTCCAAACCCACTTCGGTGGGTTTTTTTTATTCAGTATGTAGTTTTTGTGAAACAAAAAATCATGCGCGCGATTGCCAGACGGCAACAAATGAATTGATTGAATTGACATAATCTTAGTAATATGTGACATATTCATAAACAATTTTTTTGGCAGACAGACTTCAACAACTTGGTTTAAAACGTTTAATTACGTTGGGATACTCAGATGAATGATGTATGGCAACAATTTGATCAACTAAAACTGGATCGCGAATCGACCCGGATCAAAAAAAGATTGATGCGAATGCTTATAGCGCAATCAGTGTTCATTACCGTTTTTTTACTTCTGCAAGGTGTGCATTACGGGACACAATTAACCTTTGACACGAGAATGGTACATGGGCTGGCTTTCCTTTTCCCGGTATTGGGCATCATGATGGGCACTTCCATACTCATCGCCAATTTTGCCACATATACCGGCGTTTACCGGGAGTTTGCATGGGTGAAAAAAAATACCGCGAAAGGCAACACGGACAATTCGGTGGATAAGGAAAACAAAGCCGCTTTCCGCAGCCTGATTCTCACAACGGGCATTGCTTTGTTCATTACACTTGCGTGGATAGCGATTCTGTCGTCAATGACCTGTGCTTACCAGCTGCCCAATGACTTCATTGTTAAAATGAATGTGATATGAAACGCGCTGGCGCCAGTCCTGTCCAGATGAACTTTTACAGTACCGCACATAAAAGTCGGGATTGTTATCGTATATCGGCAGCTTCGGAAAATTGATTCCCGAGGAGTTGCAGTTCAAAGGAAGATTCCGAATGGTCTTGCAGGTTATCTAAAAAAACCTCTGGTGTTGCCAGAGGTTTTTTTCATCAAGATGCAGTTCTATTTGTGACGATTCCGCTGGAACCGTGTTCAATGCAGCATTTGTCTGCGCTTTAAAAATTTGTCAGTCAGGAAAGCAATCAGTAGAAATGCCAGAATATAAGGTATTGCAGAAATAAACAGGTTCGTATAATTGGTTGTCTGTATGCTCAGCGGATATTCGTAATGAAATGAAGGAATGCCCACTCCGGTTACAAGCAGGGTATAGTCCCCTTTGTCCAGATTAAACGCCCCTTTGATGACACCATCCGAATGCTCCGTAGAATACATGGATGCCACGGTATCGCCGGTGGAGTCACCGCTTCCACGCACAATCCTGATGTCGATCGGCATCGTTCGCAATGCATGGTCGATAATATCCAGCACCCAGAAAGTTTCCCCCTCATGCGGAATTTCGGTGCAGTATTCCGCCTGTGGATCGTATTGCGGTTGATAAGTACTCAGATGAACCATGCTGCCGGCCATCATGCGCACACAAACATCATTTTCCAAAGGAACGTTCCCATGCGCTGCTATCAAACCACTATAAAAAAATGAGAGGAGTATTACACCCGTCATCCATATTTTTTTGATTTTTTTCATTCTGTAAACCTCCTGCTCCGAATGATTTGATCATCCACGGAGCATTCTTTTTAAACCCCATGATTCGAATAAAAAATCATGGGGGACAATTAAAAAATATTACATGTTCAGGGAACAATCCGGTTGTTAAGGATTTCCTTGCTCTGGTTGTTCCAGATAACGTCCGTCAGGTTAGAGTAGCGCGTAATGATCTGCGCTGCTATACCACCCGAGAACAGTCCAGCCCAGCCCAGTATCACAAAGCCCCAGTGCAACGGTGCGCTAAACAGCTCTTCCATAAACCAGAATGCATG
>NZ_FOIA01000012.1 GCF_900111605.1 Nitrosomonas marina
ATCTCAAAAATTTCTTCTAGAGGCCGCGCGCTAAATACCTTTCAAAAACAAAGCTATTTAGCGCGCGGCAACGATTTTTGTGCCACAATGTCAAGTTTTTTTGATGTTAATTTTCCTTTTGATGATATCTTTTTCCTTTTGGAGTGCTGAAACTCTAAACTCTAGTTATAAAAATCCCGTTATTTTTTAGGTTCGTGCAAAATTCGGGCTAATTACTTGGCAAGGGTCTGGAATTTTATATACCATGCAATAATTGTCTGGCTGAAACACAACAGTAATTAACAAATTTATGCAACTATGGTTAGAGTAAAACATTTAATACTCGATGTACTTAAACCGCATCAGCCAAATGGACTGGCATTTGCCAGTGCTTTAGCAGAAAAATGCCCTGACTGCCATATCAAATATACGGTTGTGGAAGTGGATGAAAAAACAGAATCAGTCATACTTTCCATTGCCGGTGATAATATTCGATTTGAAATTATCGAAGAAGCTATTAGCACCATGGGCGCATCCATTCACAGCATTGATGAGGTTGAAGTCGTTGGAACAGATCCAGCGGCCTGAAAATCCTTTTCCTCCATGCGACTGATCAATCAGTTTTCATTTCTGGCGAATATCACACGATCACATCTCATCGCAAGACGTTATTTTGTCGTCAATGGTTTTGACGGCGCGCTCGCCATGTTAGGTCTTTTAATGGGGTTTCATGTCAGCAATCAAACCGATTTGATTACGGTCATCAATGTTTGTCTGGGTGCGGCGGTTGCGCTGGGCATGAGTGGCATAACCAGCGCTTATATCAGCGAGGCTGCCGAAAAGCAGCAGGAACTGAAAAATCTGGAAGAAGCCATGCTGTCGAATCTGAGTCAATCGGCGCATGGCCGGGCAGCAAGAATCATGCCCATGGTCGTTGCTGCCACCAACGGCCTAACACCATTTATCATAGCAATCATTATCATGCTGCCACTGATGATTGCTCGCTGGATACCCGGACTTATCGAAAATCCTCTGGAAATTGCCACCCTGCTTGCTTTCATATTAATTTTTCTGCTTGGTGTTTTTCTCGGACGGATTAGCGGCCATCTCTGGCTCTGGTCGGGAATTAAAACATTATTTGTTGCATTGATAACCACACTGATCATTTATTTGTTAAGGCCACTTTAAATTAAAACCGGCAACTGCAACAATACAGTCGAAAGAAGCAGCAGAGCCGGACCCGGCCAGTGTCATCGTTTCCCACCATCACATCACTGATGTCAGTTTTTTCATTTACCTACATATATAAACAAATATCCGTTCGACCGAAACGCATCTGATCCTGAAAAGATCGTGTCCATATTTTTTTGTAATTGATCTTATTCACAGTCTACCCTTGTTCATTTGGTGTCAATAACGACGTCTTAACCAATAAGCATGTGTTCTCGACATAATTTTGCTTACGGTTGGTTTTATCTTTAAAAATTAATGTTAATGATAATTGTTTTTGTTTGCGTGCAGAGAATTTGCCCTGTATAATGCTTTATCATTCTTTGCAGCCTTATCTGACGAAGCGCTGCCCACCAGCCAGCGTATAACCAGTACAGCCCAACCGAATGATTGGATTTATTCAAGTTATACAGGGAAGCTACCCGGCATATCACATCTCTGGATCGATTGCGATATGCCGGTTTTTTTATGCTTTATTCACTTCGCAACATTTATTCCATTCCAGCAAGCAAACTGAATGAAACTTGTGCAGAACTGCTTACTTCAGGAAAAACCGATATAACATGATAGAAATAAACATGTTTTCACAAAGAGAACAGGGCAGGAAAAATTTTTACTCGTTTCGCTGCTAACCCCCGCCTGGAAGAACGGATTGATAAACTGCGCTACCGAAGGCTTTTGCAAAGCCTTGCATCCGGTTTAACCGCCGAAGCAGATCCTGGAATAAAAAACTGTACATCGAACTGGTTATTTCAAATATCGAAATGACTAACTGATTGCATGTTTGGATTGGCCATTCATGCACATACGCCTTATAATCAGGCAACAACAGACAAAGTTACCGGTGAAGCCTACAACTCGGAATTGACCTTCCACACAAAACAGAATAATAGCGATAAATCCGCAATAACATGAATTCAAATCTTGATCTTCTGCAGCCCTATCCGTTCCAGAAACTACGTAAACTGTTTGAAAACCTCGCACATAAAGCCGACTTAAGTCCAATCAATCTGCATATAGGCGAACCCAAACATGCAACACCGGATTTCATACGTCAGGCCATGGTCGAACATTTACACAGACTGTCAAATTATCCCACGACACAGGGCATGCCAGAATTGCGTCACAGCATCGCAGACTGGATCGTGCGCCGTTTTAATGTGCCCGCAATCAATCCAGACAGCGAGATTATTCCCGTAAACGGCAGCCGTGAAGCTTTGTTTTCTTTTGCTCAGGCTGTTATCGATACAGCTGCAACACCTGCACCCTATGTTGTGTGCCCAAATCCTTTTTACCAGATATACGAAGGTGCTGCACTTCTTGGCGGCGCCTCGCCACAGTATATCAATACTACCGCAGACAATGCTTTCAGGCTGGATTTTTCACAGCTTCCCGATACTGTCTGGTCACGCACACAACTGATTTATGTCTGCAATCCGAACAACCCGACGGGCAGCGTCATGTCTCTGGATGAATGGCGCCAGCTGTTCGAGTTATCAGATCGCTACGGCTGCATCATTGCTGCCGATGAGTGTTATTCTGAAATATATTTCAACGAAAACAGACCACCACTGGGCGCGCTCACTGCTGCGCATCAATTGGGACGCACAGGATTTCCACGATTGGTGGTATTCAACAGTCTGTCCAAACGATCGAATGTACCGGGGCTACGTTCCGGTTTTGTTGCGGGCGACGCGCAAATTCTGGAAAAATATTTACTGTATCGTACTTATCATGGCTGCGCCATGAATCCTGCAACACAGGCAGCCAGTATCGCCGCCTGGTGTGATGAAACTCACGTTGCAGAAAACCGGCACTTATACACCCGGAAATTTTCCGAAGCAACGACTAGGTTGTCCGGTGCAGCGGCTGCGCAAATGCCTGATGCGGGCTTTTATCTGTGGTACAAGACGCCGATCAGCGATACTGATTTCACCAGGCAGCTGCGCCGCGACTATAATGTCACCGTGCTGCCGGGCAGTTATCTGGGCCGTGAAGTACACGGTGTCAATCCGGGAAAAAATCACGTGCGTATCGCGCTTGTAGCGCCACTGGTTGAATGTATCGAAGCAATTGATCGAATTAAAAATCTGCTGAACGATTTGAGCCGCGCTTAAATACAGCAATCAAAAAAATTCTTACTAACAAAACCTAGGAAAAACTATGAAAGAACTGCAAACCACGATTGAAGAAGCATTTGACCGTCGCGCCGAAATCACACCGCGTAATGTCGGTGCCAACCTGAAAGAATCAATCGCGCAGGTATTGAATATGCTTGATAGCGGCAAACTGCGCGTTGCTGAAAAAAGCAATGGCGAATGGATCACCCATCAATGGATCAAGAAAGCCGTACTGCTGTCATTCCGCATTGAAGACAACAGCTTTATTAAAGGCGGTTTTTCCAATTATTACGACAAAGTACCGTCAAAATTTGCTGATTATAGTTCGCGTGATTTTCGCGACGGCGGTTTCCGTGTTGTTCCGCCGGCGGCGGTTCGTAAAGGTGCCTTTATCGCCGGCAATGTGGTTCTAATGCCATCATACGTAAATATCGGTGCTTATGTCGATGAGGGCACGATGGTAGACACCTGGGCCACTGTCGGCTCATGCGCACAAATCGGCAAAAATGTCCATTTATCCGGCGGCGTTGGCATAGGCGGTGTGCTGGAACCCGTCCAGGCCAATCCGACAATTATTGAAGATAACTGCTTTATCGGCGCACGCTCTGAAATTGTTGAAGGTGTTATCGTCGGCGAAAACTCGGTCATTTCAATGGGCGTTTATATCGGCCAGAGCACTAAAATCTATCATCGCGAAACAGGTGAGGTCACCTACGGACACATCCCACCCGGCTCGGTCGTCGTTTCTGGCAGCCTACCTTCAGCGAATAAGGAATACAGCCTTTATTGTGCAGTAATCGTTAAACAGGTCGATGCCAAAACACGCTCTAAAACTGGAATTAATGAATTGCTGCGCGGCATCTAACACTTCGCGGTATGTCTATAGTCAGCAATGTCGCTGAAGTGTCAATCGATTCGTTCATTTCCTGATGAAGCACCCCTGCCAAACACCGGACAGGGGTTTTATGCTTATCAGCCACCTTTATAATCAACAATTCCCGGTTATCTGACGTTCAACTGGTTATCGACATCTTTGACGCCGTCAACCATCCAGGACAGCATATTGATTTTGGTAATTTGATGGTTATTTGTCACTGTTCCGGTCAGCAGTACGTTACCATCATCGACTTTGAGCTCGACCTCGCTGCCTTCCAGGTCGGGGTCCGTATTGAGTGCATAGGAAATCCTAGCGTAAATGGTTGAATCATCATAGGCAATGCCAGACGGCTTTTCGATCCATGATTCATGCGTTCTTTCTGCATAATTTTCGCATCCACTCAGGCCGAATACCAATATGAACGCAACGATGGAAATTGTTAATGTATCACGACAAAACATAAGTTCACTTCCTATCAAGTTCTCAACAAAATGTTATTGCTCAACGGGTCTTATAATTCATTCTGAAGTGCAATTCAACTGTTCTCATGTTTTTCAGTACGGCATGAAATTCTGCGCCCGATTATCCGCAAGATCACCTATCAATCATAACCCTGCTGTATTATCGCCGACTAGACCATTCAATATCAGTCATTCGGTACAAAACCGGAAAGCAGCCCATTATCCAAAAAACCCGCAGCATTGCTGCAGCGGGTTAAATAGGATTGACAAATTTTACAGATGACGCAGTAAACATTACAAATAACATTCGTATGTTGTTATTCCAATCATCTTAACATTCAGCATTACTCATCATCTGATTCTCTCGGGCTGGTATCAAAATCAGCAGCATCATAAGCAGATGGTGTCGGCTTATCCATCAGATGACCGTCAGGTGTTCTTCTCGGCTCACCGCATGCACCTAAAGCAAAAACTGCAATTACGAGTGCCAAAAAAGAATACTTCATACTTAATCTCCTTTTAAAATTATTTAAAAACCAAATAAGGTAAACGCTTTCTCACTGCGCTTTCTCACTGCTTTTTGAAAATCTCACGAAATTGCGTCTTGCATCTTGACAATAATCAAAAAACAGCAATGTTTGCAACCTTCTCGCTTTGTCACTGCTTTGTTTCACTGACGATATGCGCAGCTTGTAAAAACCTGCAAACCTGAAGATGCACGTCATCTGCCAGGCAATCAAAAGCAATGATTTCATGTCCACGCATTATACTGCGTAACCAGGTCAGTTGTCGCTTGGCAAGTTGCCTCGTGGCAGCGATACCCTTGTCACGCAACGTCTCATGGTTGATTTTTTTCTCGAGAAACAGCCATGCCTGCCGGTAGCCAACACAACGCATCGATGGTAGATCCGGATTTAGCTCGAATTGCTGACGCAACAACGACAGTTCATCAATCAGCCCCCTTTGCAGCATACCTTCAAAGCGTTCCGCAATCCGTTGATGCAACTGACTGCGATCAGCAGGTAATAGTGCAATCTTGATCAACCGAAAAGGCAGTTCAGCATTTCGAGGCGCCTTGAGAATCTCTGACATAGGACGGCCCGTAATCATGCAGACCTCCAGCGCACGTTGTATACGCTGGCTGTCCGCAGGTTGAATCCGTGCAGCACTTTCGGCATCAATCGTGGCGAGCTTTTTGTGTAATGCTGGCCAACCGGAGATCTTTGCCTCGTTCTCAATTGCTGCACGCAGTTGGCTGTCGGCTTCCGGCAGCGTCGAAAGTCCATCCAGCAGTGCCTGAAAATACAACATGGTTCCGCCAGCCAATAGCGGAATCTTGCCACGCCGGACAATATCCTGCATCACGTCCAGTACATCCTGCCTGAACTGTGCAGCGGAATACTGTTCAACCGGATCTATCAGGTCAATTAAATGATGCGGTGTTTGAATCAGTATCTTCCGGTCTGGCTTGGCTGTACCGATGTTCATATACCGGTAAACCTGCGCCGAATCAACGCTGACAATCTCAACCGGAAATCGTTGTGCGATCTCCAGTGCGACCCGGCTTTTCCCACTCGCTGTCGGCCCCATCAATACAACAGCAATAGGCATTTGATTATGCGTACCCTGTTTGCGCAAAACGGCAGAATCGGCAGGCAATTTTTTGACTTTTTCTTCAGGCATACAAGGTGTCATCCATCAGTTCGAACAACGCAATTTGAACTATTCTGTGAATATAACTTAGAATAAACAACCATGAAACAACGCACCGTCAATTGTCCACAATGTGGTAAAGCCGTGATCTGGAGCCAGGCAAACAGGTTTCGTCCTTTCTGCTCAGAACGCTGCAAGACAATGGATCTTGCACAATGGGCACAGGAATCCTATCGAATTCCGGAACCCGAACAATCTGTAACCGAGAGTGATGAACCCGGTCCAAATAAAAATTGACCGAATTTCAATCATTTTGGAACTGTAATACAGCGTTTACAGACGGCTGGTTCCGCGTATCATGGCCACGCCATGCGCGCCCAGCTCGCGGGCGATGGCCTGATCATCCGGCTCCATGCCGCCCAGGGCATAAACCGGAAGCGGATAGTCACGGATAAGGTCGGCGAATTTCCGCCACCCCATTGGCGTTGCATCGGCGTGACTCGACGTCTGTAAAACCGGCCCCAGCACTACAAAATCAACTCCAATTAGTGAGGCCTGGTACAATTCCTCGCTATTATGACAGGAGGCGCCACACCAGTTGTCCCCTGATGTGGGGCGGCTGGACAGAGCCATGAGCTGCGGCGCGGTCAGGTGAATGCCATCCGTTCCACACGTATCAGGCAAAATCGTATCGCTGTTTCGTAAAACATACGCTCCCGTCCCGTGCGCAAGCGATATAATTTTTTCTGCAAACGCCTGCAGCACATCCTTTTCCATCGTTTTTTCCCTGATCTGTATCAGGCGAACTCCATGCTGCAGCGCCAATTCAATCTGTTGTAAAGCGGCCGGGACACCAAGCTCCGTTGCCCGTGTAATCGCATAAACCGGGGGCAGTATCAACGCACGCAACACTGGTGCATTTGCAGGCAACATCGGTGAAACCGTGACCTGATCTGGCCGTTGCCATGCCAGTTGCTGATGTTCCCGGGCCTGCGGCATTCCCTGCCACCGGATAACGCGGAAAAAATGCAAACAAACAGTGGCATGGGAATACGTAAAGTTACGCGTAATCCATGGCTCTGCATGCAGAATCTGGATACCGAGTTCCTCCTGCAGCTCCCGGTCCAGCGCATGCAGCGGCGACTCTCCCGGTTCTATCTTGCCGCCAGGAAATTCCCAGTAACCGGCGTAGGGTTTTCCTTCGGGGCGGCATGTCAGCAGGAAACGGCCATCCGGCTGCATAATTACGGCAGCGGCGACATCAACAATCCCGAATGATTCTCGCGTCATCATGAATCAGTCACTTGCCGGGCTGAACGGGCAACCGGCCTAAGGCATGTTGCCGCCCTGCAAAATCGCACGCAAACTGCCAAGCGACCCGGCCACTGCGCGAACCTCGCCCGAGTGCCCATTGCAATGCCGCCCGGTGTAGTTCATCATTCATTTCTGTAAACCCGAAACCGGCCAGCCAGCAGCGCACAATTTCAAGATACTGATCCTGATCAAACGGGTAAAACGATACCCATAAACCGAAACGTTCCGACAGTGAAATTTTCTCTTCGACTGTCTCGCTTGGATGCACTTCTTCTCCCACATGACGCGTATCGAGATTATCGCGCATATATTCCGGCACCATATGCCGGCGATTGGATGTAGCATAAATCAGCACATTATCCGAGACCGTCGCAACGGAGCCATCCAGCACCACCTTCAATGCCTTGTAGCCTGGCTCATCACGCTCAAAAGTAAGATCGTCACAGAATATGATAAACCGCTCCGGGCGCTGCGCTATTTGTTCCACAATGTCATGCAGGTCCACCAGATGATCCTTTTCCACCTCTATCAGGCGCAACCCGTTGCCGGCATACTGATTCAGCACCGCCTTGATCAAAGATGACTTGCCGGTGCCACGTGCGCCGGTAAGCAGTACGTTATTTGCCGAAAAACCCTGCACAAACTGATGGGTGTTCTGATCAACAAGCCTTTTTTGGTTATCAACACCATGCAAGTCCTTTAGCGTTATCTGGTGCGGACGTGGCACCGGTTGAATAAAACCGCTGTTGTGGCGGCGACGCCAGCGAAAAGCAGTGCTTGACGACCAGTCAGGCTCAAGCGGTTGTACAGGCAGAAAATTTTCAAGACGATCAAGCAGCGCCTCTGCGCGATCGCAGAACTTTTTCAATTCTTCCATATTAATTGCACCAGCGATCAGCTGCGGTAGTCGGCGTTAATCTTCACGTAATCGTATGAAAAATCACACGTCCAGACTGTTGACGACGCGGCGCCACGGTTCAACACGATCCGCACGGTAATTTCGGATTGATTCATGACAGACTGACCGTCCTCTTCCCGATAGGTTGGTGCACGCGCACCTTTTTCAGCCACCAGAACATCCCCGAGATACAACTCAACGCCGCTGATATCGAGATCTTCGATTCCAGCATTGCCAATTGCCGCCAGTATTCTGCCGAGGTTGGGATCGGACGCAAAAAAAGCGGTTTTAACGAGCGGCGAATGCGCAACGGCATATGCTGCAAGCCTGCACTCTGTTTCATTGTAACCGGAATCAACCTGCACGGTAATAAATTTGGTTGCCCCTTCACCATCTCGCACGATCATTTGTGCCAGCGTTACTGCCACATCGGTTACAGCATCCCTGAGCTGTTGAAATTCGGCGCTGTTTCGTTCATCGATTTCGGTGTGACCGGCACAGCCGGTTGCCATCAGCATAAATGCATCATTTGTCGATGTATCGCCATCCACCGTAATACAGTTAAATGAACGGTTTGCTGAATAACGCACAATCTCCTGCAGCAGCGCGTGACTGATGTTGGCATCAGTGGCAACAAAACCAAGCATGGTTGCCATATTTGGCCTGATCATGCCCGAACCTTTAGCAATGCCGGTAATGGTTACCGTTTTGCCATTTAGTGTAATTTGTCTGGACACGCCTTTGGGCACGATATCAGTCGTCATTATCGCCCGTGCCGCGTCGAACCAGTTATCCACTTTAAGGTCCGTCACGGCAGCTGGTAATCCGTTAACCAGTGTGTCAATAGGTAATGGCTCCATAATCACACCGGTAGAAAATGGGAGCACCTGTTTCGTTTCACAGTCAAGCAGTTCGGCAAGCGCCGCGCACGTTGTGCGGGCATGTTCCAACCCTGTTTCACCGGTACCGGCATTGGCGTTGCCGGTATTCACCACCAGCGCCCTAACCGTTGACAAGGCCAGATGCGCCTTCGCCACAATCACCGGTGCGGCACAAAAACGGTTATGTGTAAAAACACCGGCTACCCGGGTGCCTTCATCCAGTTTAAAAACCAGCACGTCTTTACGGTGCTGTTTTTTTATACCTGCTTCAGCAATGCCCAGCGAAACGCCCGGTACCGGCAATAAATGGTCTGGAGCTAATGCAGTGATATTTACGGGCATAGTAGTTCAGTCTGTCGAAAAAAAACATTATGCTACCGCATCTTTTGCAGCTATTCACAAAAATTGATCATTACATTTAACCGGTTTCACTCTTCTTCCTGCTGAAGCGCTTGAATTCGCCTGGCAAGCCATTGATCGATATCATGCAACAGTCTGCTTCTTAACGGCTCAGTCAAAAATAAATGCTGATGGTAACGCCATTGCTGCAATGCCTGGTATGCATTATCAGGATGATTGTGTAATGTTGCGTCGATAAAATCTTTACTGCCCCAGGCCGGCGTGATGGGGTCATGCACGGAAAATATCAAATAATACGGCAAGGAAAACCTGTCCATGTGGCGGCGAAACTGCACAATTTCATTTTCAATTCCTTTAACGTACCGCAACAGGCTGCGTCGAATAATCCACCCATCAGATCGCAAACGGGCTTTTTCACTGGCGCTGTCAGTCAGATAATCAACGACCCAGTCGGGTGCTGCTGGTGTGGCAAGACGGCGTATACCGGGCCAGGAAAGCACTTCAAATGCTCCGTCCAGAATCGGCACTGTCAACAAGGACACAAGCTGATTGAAAAGCAATACAGGTAACGGCTCATCGTGTGGATGCAAAAAATGCGTTTCGGCATGGAACGACAACTTGATCAACGGATTGGCCAGCCAGCCCCGCCACCCCGGCACTTCGCTGACGGCGAAACCGGGCCCAAGAAGTACAACACCGGCTATACGGTCGGCCGCTTCATCGGCACCATACCGCTGCAGCGCATATGAAACCGTTACCAGCGCGCCGAGACTGTGTGCAACAATAAATACCGGTTTTTTCGATTTATCCTGGGCATCGCAGATCTGCACCGTTTTTTTGATTGCGCGATCAAGATCACGGCGTAGCGGTTCGAGATCGTCAAGCGCGACCTGCGCCAGATACGCTTCGCTCACATCCTGTTTATCAGCACCGTCAGCCAGTCTTTTATCTGCCTGTTGCAACACCGGGTTGGACAGGCCGTGCGCAAAATAATCAAACCCGGCGACCATATACTGCCGCGAAAAGAAGTGTGCAACATCCTCATAACGACCGATATATTCGTTCATGCCGTGCACAAGCAGTAAACAACCCACAGGCGGTCTTCCTTCCGAAGGTGCCATGACACGCAGCAACAGGGAATCTGATGCAACCGCGTTACCAGTGCCGGATAATCCGGTAATCGGGTATTCTTTCCCCCAGCGCGGATATGGCTTGTCGACATATTGCGGCTGCACGCATCCCGACAATACTCCCAGCATAAGTAACAGGTATATTCGATACATAGCAGTTTTTCCTGATATCGGGACTTCACCCGTCACTTCAGTTCGCCAAAGCGTTTATCGGTATTCCGGTTTTGCTCACCATCCGGCCCTGCAAATGGATTGCAACATAAACTTGTTATCAGCGGTTTGAAATACAGAATCAGGCATTGGCACAAGCACTGAGTGTTTCTGCAAAAACCTGAAGATCAGCATCGCTGAACAAAACAAAACGGACATGATTGACCCTGGTGAAGTCGGGCAGAACATCAAGCACCGTTTTCAATGCAATCTTGGCTGCAGACTGCAGCGGAAACCCAAAGACACCTGTGGAAATTGCAGGGAAAGCTATGGATTCAACGCCTTTTTCTTCAGCCAGCTTCAGGGCATTGCGAAAACACGAAGCAAGCAATTCATCAGAAGGCTCGTCAACCCCATAAACCGGTCCCAGGCAATGAATGACATAACGATTCGGCAGCCGGTGCGCGCCGGTAATGATTGCCTGCCCAGGGCGGATTGGCGCAAACTCCCTGCATTCCGCCGCAAGTCCGGGGCCGGCGCTCCTGTGAATGGCACCGGCAACGCCACCGCCAGTTCGAAGTTGGGCATTCGCCGCATTAACAATAGCGGCCATGTCAGGCTGCTCGGCAATGTTTCCCTGGATGCATTCAATAAGAATGCCATTTGATTTGAATTGAGTCACCGTACTATCGCTGTTATTTCAACTGAAACCATATTATGGTTCGACATACAGCAATTGTATTCCTTTAACAGGTTGTGAAGCAAAACCCGTCCAATTGGCAAACTTCGATACCACCAGTTTGAAATAAAACCTACATGCCGCTCAATTGTTTAAACTTTGCATACTGTTTGAACAACGGGATCATTTTCGATAAATGCCAAATTTCAAGCACGATACCGGTAGCCAGCATGGTGTACACAACTTCATGATTATTCAATAACGGATGAAATGCATCGCCTTTGGCGACAACAAGACCATAAATCCCCAGCCCCAGAAACAATGTGGGGATTACACCGATAATCTGCATACGGACAATACTGTTTTGCATCTCTGTCCGTTCATTTTCTTTACGCGTGCTCATCTTATTTACTGATCTCCAGTCTGATTGAAAAAAATTCCTGCTATGGGCGGATCTTGAAAACCATTGTCAGACTGTCAATAGGCCGAGACAAAAAAAAAAGGTGAAAACACAGTTTTTGCATGAGATGCGTCATTACATCTGTTTTTTTAACCGTTGCGCCAACGGCACCCGGACAGTTTTTCAACGATCCTCAGTCTTCACGGTTATTGCTTGTACGGCGCATTGAGCGTTCCCTTGACTTCACCGGCTGCTGAAAAAATCAGAATCACATTATGGTACCGGGCCTGCAAGGGCATATAAATGTAATCGCTTTTATCGCCTTTCGATTGTGCCAGGAAGGTATCGAGTTCCTGCCGCATCTGCGCATTGCGTGCAACGATTTCATCAATATCAAGTTGATTCACAAATATTTCATCCCGGTTTTGCCTGAACGGACGGTAAAGCTGAAACTGTTCAAACGGCGCCAGTTTTTTTTCAGTACTCAGGGCGAGCAGTTCATGAAGTTCCTCAATACTGACCGGGCGCCTGGCATGAATCAGCACGGGTGTTTTCGTACCGTATTGCGCCAGTTGTTCCAAAACGATATTCTGCTGATGATACGCTTTGGCAGGCATGCTGAAGAACTCACCGTCCCAGTGAACGATGGCAACCGGGCGTTCATCGTGCACTGTATAAATGCCCCAGGCAAGCACACTGGCCTGTACCAGCGCAATCGTTCCAAGATCAAACCGGATCTCCCGTTTCGATTTTCCCGGGTTAAAAATGATCAGTGTCATCAGCGGACCGAGCACCAGATCGATCAATGCAACAATGCGTATACCCTGCCAGCCACCATCGGCGGTGAAATACGGCAGGGGATACCATTTGAATATAATAAAATATGCGAGTATCAGAAAAACAATGCCGCTGATAGCCAGATGAATGCCGGCTGCCTTGAATTTTGATTTGATTAAAGAAGTATGTTGTGCAATAGTCATTGCCGCTTCCATGAATACCTCACTGCTTGTGTGTAACTGAAATAGATCAAAGTTATTTGAAAAATTAGCTAATCTGCGCCCACCAAAACTGAAGAAAACCCCTGACAGCCCCTGAAGAATGCTGTCGCGGCCTGCATATAAACAGTTTTGTAACAACCTGTTCAGTAACGGCGCACGGATTTTATGCTTTAATAGTGCAAATGCCATCTTACAATATCGATAAATTGAGATATGCCATGAAAAAACAACTAACAGTATTATTTATTCTCGCTTTGATCCCTGTTGCCGGCTATACGCAACAGACAGGCTTCAATCCGGAACACATGCAGCAACTCATGCAGCAGGCACGGCAAATGCAGGCTTGCATGGCCCAAATTGACCAGAATGCACTTGCGGCCCTGGGACAGCGTGCGCAAACCGTGGAAGCCGAAATCAAATCCCTGTGCCAGTCTGGCAGACGGGACGAAGCAATGGACGTGGCAGTTACATTTGGGCGGGAAATGGCCAACGACGACAATGTCCGGATCGCCCGGGAATGCGGCGAAATGGCACAAAAAATGTTGCCTGACTTCAAATTTCCAACCAGCAAGGCGGAAGCAAAAAGCAGCCATATATGCGATGTATACACACAATAAAGTCGCCAATCGCTCAATCCGGCTGTTGACATGACCCAGTTATACTGGCTAGATCGATGGGAGCGTAACGAAACCGGCTTTCATCTGGAGACATTCAATCCGTATCTGGTCGAATTCTGGCCAGTACTGCGCCTTGCTGCCGGCAGCACGGTATTCGTGCCGCTTTGTGGAAAAACACGCGACATGGTCTGGCTGCGTGATCAGGGTCATGACGTACTGGGCGTTGAATTAAGCGCGCTCGCAGTGCAGGCTTTTTATCAGGAGAATGCGCTCGTACCAGCCCTGGAACAACTTCCAAACGGCCTTTTCAATTGTTATTCCGCAGCAAACATCAACATTCTGCACGGCGATTTTTTTGATCTGAACAAAACCGATTTGACCGGCATTCACGCTGTTTATGACCGTGCATCGCTGGTCGCACTACCACCGGATATACGCAGACGGTATGTCGCCCGCATGATCGACATTCTGCCGCCCGCCACTCAGATTCTGCTGGTCGGCTTTGACTATCCGCAGGCTGAAATGCAGGGTCCACCCTATGCGGTGCCACCCGAAGAAGTAACTGCGCTGTACCAGCCGGACGCTGACGTGCGACTGCTGGCACAGATTGACGTGCTTGCAGACAGTCCGCGTTTTCAACAGCGCGGACTGACCCGGCTGATAGAAAGCGTTTATCTATTGACCCTGCATCATCCAGAACGGTCCTGAACAGAAACTCAGCAAGCCGGATCAATTTCATGCGGACGCCACAATTGCGCGGCGCCGCGCACGCCGGAGCTGTCACCGTGTATGTTCCTCAATACAGGCGTAGTGAATTCGTCATTGAACACATAGTGGGCGACGCGCTCGCGCCCTTCGGTATAAAGCCTGTCTACATTCGACAGGCCGCCGCCGAGCACAACCACATCAGGATCAAGGATATTGACCACCGTCGCCAGTGCGCGGCCGAAGCGGTCAAAAAACCGCCGCATTGCAGTCTCAGCCAGGACATTCCCCTGCGCCGCCAATGCAACGATATCACCGGCAGCCAGTGCCGGATCTCCACCACAACGATGAAAATCAGCCGCCAGCCCCGGACCCGAAATCAGCGTCTCCACACAGCCGCAATGACCGCAATAGCACGCTGGCCCGTCCCGTTCGAGTATATTATGTCCCCACTCTCCGCCAATATGCTGGCGGCCCGCATGCAATTGCCCGTTGAACACCACACCACCGCCAACGCCGGTACCCATGATCACGCCAAACACCACGTTATGGCCTTTTCCCGCGCCGTCGAGCGCTTCACTCAGCGCAAAACAGTTGGCATCGTTGGCGATACGCAACGGACGGTTTAGCAAATCCCGCAAATCTTCCAGCAATGGCTGTCCGTTCAGGCATACGGTATTGGAGTTTTTCATGCAGCCAGTGACCGCAGAAATCGCCCCGGGCGTACCAATACCAACTGAACAACGCCTACCGGCCTCTGCTTCCAGCTGACCAGTCAGTTGCGCCACTGCATTCAAAATCGCCCGATAACCATCGGCCTGTGGCGTGGCCACACGTTTTCTCAGCAATTCACTGCCGTTACTATCCAGCACCACACCTTCGATTTTGGTGCCGCCAAGATCGATTCCGATACGCATTTTCCAGTACTTTTATTTCACGCCTTCCTTCAGGCTCGCCATAATAAACTGGTTGAGATCCCCGTCGAGGACAGCCTGGGTATTACCGGTCTCGACATGAGTACGCAGATCCTTGATGCGTGACTGGTCGAGCACATAGGAGCGGATCTGGTGACCCCAGCCGATATCGGTTTTGGCGTCTTCGATGTTTTGTTTTTCTTCGTTGCGCTTGCGCAGTTCGGCCTCGAATAACCGGGATTTCAGCATTGACATCGCCTCCGCCCTGTTCTTGTGCTGTGAACGGCTGCTCTGGCACTGCACGACAATGTTGGTCGGCACATGCGTCACACGCACGGCGGAATCGGTCTTGTTGATGTGCTGTCCGCCTGCGCCCGAGGCACGGAACGTGTCGACACGCAAATCTGCCGGATTGATATCCACCTCAAACGATTCATCGACTTCGGGGTAAACGAATATACTGGCGAATGATGTATGGCGGCGATTGCCTGAGTCAAAAGGGGATTTTCTGACCAGTCGGTGCACGCCGGTCTCTGTCCTCAAATAGCCGTACGCATATTCTCCGGTAATTTTTAAGGTAGCGCTTTTAATGCCGGCAATATCGCCGGGCGATTCCTCGAGCACTTCCACCTGCAACCCCTGCCGCTCGCAGTACCGCAAGTACATGCGTTCCAGCATTGCCGCCCAGTCCTGCGCTTCGGTACCGCCCGAGCCGGACTGCACATCCAGAAAGCAATTGCTGGGATCCATAGGATCAGAAAACATCCGGCGGAATTCCAGCTTTGAAACAGTTTCCTCGACGGTTTCAATATCGTCGACGATACTGTCAAGCGCGGCATTATCGGATTCTTCTTTTGCCAGCGCAAACAATTCACCGGTATCACTGAGCTGCTGGTCCAGCGTCTCGAGCGTCAATACCACGTCTTCGAGCGATTTCTTATCCCGGCTCACCTGTTCCGCCTGCTTGGCGTCATTCCAGATAGCCGGGTCTTCGAGCAAACGGTTTAACTCGACAAGTTTTGTTTTCTTGCTGTCGTAGTCAAAGATACCTCCGCAAGTCACGGGTGCGCGTATTGAGCGCCTCAAGCTGTTCATCCATTGCATTGATTTGTTCTGCTTCCATCAGTCTCTCTGCCTCCTGTATCGATAGATCAAACATATATTGTAATCCGAAATGCATAACAATCCGATTTTGTATCATCAATAAACCCTTACAAGGGTTACCGGCAAACACAATTATTGATTAGAATACACGGCATACAAAACTTACCGAAGTCCTGTTTTTAATCATCATACTTACAATGCCGAATTATTATGCGCTTATTCCAGCAGCCGGTTACGGTGCGCGAATGGGCAATCAGTTGCCCAAGCAATACCTGACACTGGCTGGCCATCCCATGATTTATCACGCAACTCGCACATTTTGCGAATCACCTCAGATCAAACGCGTATTTATCGTCCTTTCACCACAGGACCCCGAATGGAAAAAATATGACTGGGACGTGTTTTCCGACAAGCTGAGCGTGTTCTACTGCGGTGGTGAAACCCGCGCGGAAAGCGTATTCAACGGACTGAACACCGCAGCCGGGCACTTTGCCATTGAGTCGTCCGACTGGATTCTGGTGCACGATGCCGCCCGGCCTTTACTGACACAGCACCAGCTCAGCCAGCTGATTGACGAACTCGCCGACGACGCAATCGGCGGCCTGCTCGCAGTACCTGTCGCCGACACGCTCAAGCGTAGCGGAGCTGACGCCCGCATACTGCAGACCGAATCGCGGGAACATCTCTGGCAGGCGCAGACACCGCAAATGTTCCGTTATGCGATGCTTCTGGAAGCATTGAACAATGTGCCGGAATTGAGCATTACCGATGACGCCAGCGCTATTGAAGCCATGGGCCACCATCCCAGGCTGGTGCACAACAAATCCGATAATTTTAAAATCACCTACCCGCAGGATCTCGCGCTCGCCGAGCTCATCATGCAACAAAGGAACCAGCAATGAATAATGGCATACGAATAGGGCAAGGCTCTGATGTACACCAGCTCGTCGAGAACCGCAAACTGATCATCGGCGGCGTCACCATTCCCCATGAAAAAGGACTGCTGGGACACTCCGACGCGGACGTGCTACTGCACGCAATATGCGACGCCTTACTGGGAGCGGCCGCGCTTGGCGATATCGGCAGGCATTTTTCGGATACCGACGCTCGATACAAAAATATCGACAGCCGCGAATTATTACGCGCCGTACGGCAATTATTGCAAACGCACGGTTACGGAATCGTCAATGTCGATGCCACGATCACTGCGCAGGCCCCCAAAATGGCACCCCATATTCCGGCAATGATTGCCAATATCGCTCTGGATCTGGCAATAGCCGAAAATTGCGTCAATATCAAGGCAAAGACTGCAGAGCATCTCGGCCCGATCGGGCGCAAGGAAGGCATCATGGCTGACGCCGTATGCCTGATTCAGCAGACCGCAACATTAAACAGATAGTGTGACCAGAAACAGCAGCGACGCGAAAATCCGCAACGGTAACAATCAACCAAATGAGGCACGGTTATTTTTCGCCATTCAGCCTGCCGGAAAAATCCGGACAATACTGGGCGACATGGCGCAAAAACTGGCTGAGCAGTCCGGCGGGCGCCACATCAGGCCGGAAAATATTCATCTGACATTATTATTCCTGGGACGTACACCCAAGGAAAAAATTCCGGGACTCGTTTCAGCCGCCAGCGACATTTCTGCTGAACCCTTTGATCTGATCATTCAAAAAACCCGATTCTGGAAACGCAGTCGAATAATTTTTGCGGCGGCCGAAACATATCCGCCGGCGCTATTTACGCTTGCAAACGCAATCAGGACCACGACCCGCAACGCCGGGTTTGAATCTGACGACCGGGCATACAAGCCGCACATGACACTGGTTAGAAAAGCCACGCAACACAAACCGGCAGATTTTGACAAACCGATTGCATGGCAGGTCACGCACTGGCTGCTCATGCAGTCGGAACAAAACAAACTGGGGGTCCGCTACAAAACACTTCATCAATGGAGGCTCGGCTGACAGGATGTTAAAATGTGCACACTAGCAGTCACGCAATTGGCATCGTAACCGGCATATGGCTCGCCGCGAACGAAGAACCGGGATTGCTTCAGATATTGCTGAACCACATTTTATTTTTGCGATACGACTTTCGATACGACATTAGTTTTACATTGAAAATACTGGCTTTTGACACCTCTACAGAATACTGTTCGGCAGCGCTCTTTAATGACGGAGAAATCTCGCAGACCGAAACACTGGCTGTTCGCCGTCATTCCGAACTATTACTGCCGATGGTCCAGGCAATACTGGCGGATGCCGACCTCAAGCTGGGAAAAATCGACGGAATCGCATTTGGCGCCGGGCCGGGCTCCTTTACAGGACTCAGAATAGCCTGTGGCGTAGCGCAGGGACTGGCTTTTGCCACCGGCTTGCCAGTCATCGGCATCAGCACACTGGAAGCAATCGCTCAACAGGAACTGCATGACAACATTGTCGTGGCAATGGACGCGCGGATGGGCGAGATTTATCACGCCGCCTTTGTCAGGGAAGCAGGCCGCTGGCAGGTTGCCAGCAAGCCGGCATTATGCCGGCCGCAACATGCACCCGGCGTATCCGGTTCGCAGTGGATCGGTTGCGGCAGCGGGTTTGATATCTACGACAACACACTATCGGAACGTTATGGTCAACAACTGGCCCATATCCAATATGGATGCTATCCACATGCCCGTGAAATCGCCGTGCTTGCCGCCACCAGAGACATCAGCGACTTCCATGCTGATCCGTCGTTGGCAGCCCCGATATACATCCGCAACAAAGTAGCCCTCAAGGAATCCGAACGATGAATTCAGTGGTGTCCCAGCTTCCGCACGATCCGGTTATCAGGAAAATGCGCGAATCCGATCTGCGCCATGTCATCCTGATTGAACGCGAGATTTTTCTATTCCCATGGTCTCTGGAAAATTTTGCCGATTCTATTCGCGCGGGTTATCTTTGCAGCGTCATGGAAGCCAGCAACACGTTGCTAGGATACAGCATTTTGCTGCTCGGCCCGGATGAGGCGCATGTTCTGACGCTTGGTATCAGCGCGCAATGGCAGAAAAAAGGTCTGGGTGAGAAAATGCTTAGATACCTGATACAGCAATCGGGCGAGAACCATGCCAAATCGGTGCTTCTGGACGTGCGCGAGTCAAATCATGGCGCAGCCAGACTCTACAGGCAGCTCGGCTTTAAACAAATCGCCACACGCAAGGGCTACTATCCGGCCATGTGCGGACGCGAGGATGCGCTGGTTATGCGCCTGATGCTATGAAGGGCACCTCTAAAAATCCATACTTCGTTACAATACTTCGTTGCTCACAAAAAATGTTTCCTTACATATCTATCATATGCTGCGCCAACATTTTTTGCTCGCGCCTTGTCTTGTTTAAAACTATGAATTTTTAAAGGTGCCCTGGATACAATGAATACACGGCGCAAAATCATTCTCCGAGAACTGGGTTTGACGCCGCTATGGCGTCTTAAAGCCGACGCCGATGCCGAGACAGAAAACCAGTCGACACAGGCCGAAACCGGTTCGCTGGAACAGACCGCGCGCCCGATGGTTGAAGTCGCAGATATGGACTGGGAGCAACTGACAGCAACCGTAGCCGACTGCACTGCCTGCCCGTTACGGCAAACCTGCACCCAAACGGTCTTTGGGGTAGGTGACAAAGCCGCGGACTGGCTCTATATCGGCGAAGGCCCCGGCGCGCGCGAAGATGCGCTGGGCGAACCGTTTGTCGGCCAGGCCGGAAAACTGCTGGACAACATGCTGGCCGCTATCCAGCTCAAACGCGGTGAAAATGTGTATATCACCAACATCGTCAAATGCCGCCCCCCCAATAACCGCAATCCCAGCGAAGACGAAGCCAGACAATGCGCGCCCTATCTCGCCCGGCAGATTGCGCTGATCAAACCCAGGCTTATCGTTGCGCTGGGTAAGGTGGCCGCACAGAATCTCCTGAACAGTACCGACACCATTGCCAACCTGCGCGGCAAAGTCCACGACTATCACGGAATCCCCCTGATCGTCACCTATCATCCGGCGTATCTGTTGCGCGCGCTGCCCGAAAAAGCCAAGGCCTGGAAAGATCTGTGCATGGCCAGGGCGTTTATGGAATCGCAATCCTGAGTAACTAACGGTCTGATACCTTAAGAAAGGCTGTACGGCCAGCAGGCTCTGCTGCATGGTGGCCACGAGAATTCTAAAGACGCATTATTTGTCTTTTGTAACAATGAAAGATTGTGTCTGTAGAATTTGAATATGAGCCTGACTCTATCACTGCTACGCTTCATTTATTGAAAAAAACTTGCATACGAAAAAATCCGCGGAGTGTTCGGGATCCGCAGGAACGTATTGTTAGGCATTTTTTTCAATTTTACTTCCTTCCGCCATCAGGCGAGCAATTTTACTCGAGAGCCATGGGAGATACTCTTGAAATTGCCAAGAATTTTTCAACAATGCTGGAGTGCACCAAGTAGGACCATAATCGAGGATATTGGGCTTTGGAGGATTCGAAGAAACATTCAGACGGTGAGTCCGCGGCGAAGCCACACTGTGAAACATTTGATTTCGATATTGATTCCAATCCCGCCAGTTGGCCGAACGTTCTATGGACCGAATCGCTGCAATAATCGAAACATTACCCAGTGCGGATTTGATTTGTTTTTTAATCTGTCTAGGATCGGAGCCCCATTTTCGCCCTTTTATATCACCAAATTCTAGCGCTGTTGGATTTGCTTGGGTTGCCAGGACGTACAGCGAGTAATAGGTACTCTCAATCGCTGAAACTCCAAAAACGAACAGGGACAATAGATCCCTCTCTTGTTCGAAGAGATAACGGTGATCAGGGTACAACTCTAATGCAGCCCATTTCGTTTCCATTTGTAAAATAAGTTCTTTGAATGCAATAAAACGGTATGCTGTGGCCTTAATACCCCTAGAGAACTCAATCCAAGCTTCTCGATTCTCTGCGGTAAGTTCCTTGCCCTTTTCACTGTATGTGACATGCTCTGTAATAGGATATTCCGTCGGTACTTCCAATCCCCAAAACTCCATTTTTGGTTCTGTTTTAGCCATTTTTTCGCCTAACACTCCATTATGCACACTACCTCATTAATTTTTATAAAAATATATCAATCTAACTTTCATCACAGCAAACTTTGTACTATCTACAGACGGATCTATTCAATAAACCCGATGCAACACCGTTTTCTATACGCCGGAGAGGATAAATAAGGGTCTATTATTAACCCTGGCACTTTATCATTTTCACCTTCCAGGCCACCAGTATCATTCCCAGCAACGCGGATACCGCACTGATCGTAAACGTGGTCTCTGCGCCCAGATTATCCCATGCACTACCGCTTAGGATTGCACCCAAAGTCCCTCCCAGTCCATACGAAACGCTGGTATAAATCGTCTGGCCCTTTGCCTGATGCCGGCCCTGGAAGAAACGATGCACCAGCATCATCGCTGCCACATGGTGTGCGCCATAAGTTGCCGCATGCAGCACCTGCGCGCATACAATCACCGCCACCCATTCAACGCCCCAGCCGATCATCAGAAAGCGCAGCACAGCACAAGCAAAACTGAACATCAGGATTGTTCTTAGACTAAAACGCCGCATCATCCATGGCATCAGAAAAAACACCCCGATTTCACATATCACACCGATTGCCCAGAGCCAGCCGACAAAGCCCTTGTCATAACCGTGCTCTACAAGATAGATTGAGAAGAACGTGTAATAAACGCCATGCGCAAAAATCATCAACAAGCTGGAAAACAGAAATGCCAACACTTCCGGGCGTTGACACAGCTGTCGCATTGATTCCTGGTCCACACGCTCGCCGATTACCTCGGATTCCGGAACGCTGCGCGAAAAAACCAGTATGCCCAGTTTTAATACCAGCACCACCCATAGCAGCCAGATAATGCCAACCCTATCCAGCAGATAACCAACGCCAACAACCGTCAGAATAAACCCCACCGAACCCCAGGACCGAATTTGGCCGTACCGGTCGGTTTTATCCCTCAGGTGCGACAACGTCACTGCTTCTATCAACGGCAACGCCGCGCTCCAGCAAAAGCTCATCAGCAGCATCGCCATAAAAATCCAGGCAAAAGACTGGCCGAAGAAAAATCCAATGAAACTGACAAAACCGCCCAGTGCGGCGAACTGCACCACCATCATACGCCGGCCGGTATGATCCGCCAGCCAGCCCCAGACGGCAGGCGCAAAAATCCGTGTCACCAGCAACAGCGACATCAAAATGCCAATTTGCAGCGCACTAAATGATAGCGATTGAAGATACAGGGTCCAGTACGGCACGAACGCGCCAATCACTGCAAAATGAAAAAAATAAAAACCTGACAGTCGCCAGTAAGGTAAGGAATGCATCAGACTTTGTGAATGCGAAGGGTTCGGGTCTGAATAACAGCAGGATAGAAAAAAACGAATGCCCGGTCAGAAAACAATAACAATCAAAAGGGCCTGATTCTGTTCATGGCCCTGCTGACTGGTCTTTCGGCGACATAATGGGAACGCGGTCAAATTATCGTTTCCCTTCCACGACGATCAAAAGAACGTTAACCCATGGCCGTATCCAACCATGCAAAGCAGCATCGGGACCGATAAGGCGGTATTGGTGCGCGATGCCAGCAGCGCGGTTTTTTTCGCACTTGCAATGACCGCGGCGCTATGTTCCTTGCCGTCAAGACCCAGAATTTTCTTCTGGTTTGGCCAGATCAACACCCAGACGTTGAATAACATGATAGTACCCAGCCAGGAACCCAGACCAATGACTGCCATGCCGTTTGTCAGCATAAACGCGTCCACAATACCCTGCATGCCGCCGCCAATCTGGGCCAGCGCGCTAAGACCGGTAAGCCATGTTACTGCAGCAGCCATGCGGAACCATAACAGCGCTCTTGGCGCGATGTATTTATTGATTGCGGCAGGTTGCGGACCGTCCGGGTTCGCCAGTGCATCGCTGACACCGGGGACCTGAACGAAATTAAAATAATACAGCAGACCGATCCAGCAGACGCCCGCCAGCACATGCAGCCAGACCGTTGTATTTAACCCGGCAAGACCATTACCAAACCCGAAAGCAAGCGCAATTGCGAGAACAAAACCAACGGCAATGGTGCCTTTGACTGATAATAATGGATTCATAGTTATTCCTTGATCGAATAGTATTTGAGGTGCTAAAGATAGGTGATTTGCGCATTCAGCACAATAGCAAATTGTGTGTAGAGCACACACGAAGGAATCAGAATAGTATTACTGCACGGATCGCGTCAATTCGACAAATCATTGCTACATCGGGGACTACGCACAAATAGGGGTCAAAATAGGGGTCAAATAGGGGTCAAATCTATTTTTTTATAATTTTATCTACCTATAGCCGGATTCTATCAAATGAGTATTGCAGTTAATTTGTATTAATTAAACATGGACAGGATATAAACAAGAAAACATTTTGGTTTATTATTAATAAACGGACCTGGCCTTTATTAACATCGTAAAATCCAAAATCAAAACAACACTTGCCTTCATGCCGAAAGTGCATGTAAAATCTACGGTTACCACAAAATCAGCTTTTGCTGTGTATGTGTGGATTGATAAAAGAAATTCAGTTTTAAGGTTAAAGCTTTCAGGCAAACGCTAACAGACAAAAAATATGGTCATAATACGATTGGCACGCGGTGGTGCAAAAAAACGTCCTTTTTACAATATGGTAGTAGCTAATTCCCTGCGCGCTCGCGATGGCAAGTTTATAGAGCGTGTCGGCTTCTACAACCCGAGAGCGACAGGCGGCGAGGAAACCTTGCGTATTCATCTGGATAGGGTCAACTACTGGCAATCCAAAGGCGCACAGGTGTCCAGCACTGTTAAACGATTATTGAAACAGTTTGCAGCAACAAGCAAGGAAGCATCGCCAGATAACGCATCCTGACATAACCCAAGCGTCCATGATCGTCATGGGTCACGTGGTGAATGCTTTTGGCATACAGGGCTGGATAAGAGTCTATCCCTATACAGAAAAAGTCGATGGGCTGCTTGATTACTCATCATGGTGGCTCGAAAAAAACAAAACCGGCGAAACGAAAAGCAGCGACTGGATTGAAATGCAGCTTGTATCCGGGCGTGTCAACGGCACACTGCTGGATGCTAAATTAAAAGGATGCAATGACCGGGATCAGGCACTTCAGTATAAAGGCTTGAAAATTGCTATTCCACGAAACCAGCTGCCTGATTTACCGGATAGTGGAGAAGCAGGCTATTACTGGTCAGATTTGATCGGCGTTACGGTCGTTAATTTAGATGGCGTAAAATTGGGCACTGTTGCAGGATTGTTTGAAACCGGCGCAAATGACGTGCTGCGCGTGCAGAATACTTTACAGGATGCCGCACAAAGTGCAGCGCCGGACGCCAAGGAACTGCTGATTCCATTTATTGAATCAGCGGTTATAAAAAAAGTGGATTTGAAATGCCACGAAATCCTGGTGGACTGGGAGCCGGATTATTAAGCAGGCTATTGAGACAAGCGCATGCCGTATGAATGCGATGTAGTTACGCTGTTTCCGGAGATGTTTGATGCCATCACGCAATATGGTGTGACTGGAAGAGCGAGCAGAAACAGTATCTTTCGGCTGAAAATCTGGAATCCGCGCGATTTCAGCGATAACAGCCACCGTACAGTTGATGACAGTCCGTATGGTGGTGGGCCTGGAATGGTGATGATGGCAGGACCGCTTGAAGAAGCCATTATCAGCGCTCGGAAACGGCAGCAAATGCTCGGTATTGAAAAAACGGAGGTCATTTATCTGACGCCTCAGGGGCGACGGCTCGATCACTGTGAAGCCAAACGGCTGAGCCTTTCGCCCGGCATCATTTTACTCTGCGGGCGATACGAGGGTATTGATGAACGCGTCATTCACCGCCAGGTAGATACTGAAGTTTCAATTGGCGATTATGTATTATCAGGTGGTGAGTTGGCCGCTATGGTTGTCATAGACAGCGTCGTCAGACTGATTCCGGGAACACTGGGTGACCCCGAATCGGCGACTCAGGAATCGTTTGTCAATGGGCTTTTGGATTACCCCCATTACACACGGCCCGAGCAATATTGCGAAAGTAGCGTGCCGGATGTTTTGTTATCCGGTAATCATGCGCTGATACAACGCTGGCGCCTGCAGCAGGCTTTGGGGAAAACTTGGCTGAAACGCCCGGATTTGCTTAAGCTGAAAGAAAAAAATGGAATAACGGAAGAAGAAAAAACACTTCTGGAAGAATTTAAAAAAAACTGCAAGATCAAGTAAATATTTTGCCTTGAAGGAAACTATTATGAACATTATCGATCAATTGGAAGCTGAAGAAATCAGTCGCTTGAACAAGGAAATACCCAGTTTTGCGCCCGGCGACACGGTCGTTGTAAACGTGAATGTAGTCGAGGGCGATCGAAAACGTGTACAGGCTTATGAAGGTATTGTGATCGCAAAACGCAACCGTGGCCTGAATTCGGCATTTACCGTACGCAAGATCTCAAGTGGCGAAGGCGTTGAACGAACATTCCAGACCTATTCACCACTGATCGCAAGCATTGAAATCAAACGCCGCGGCGATGTGCGCCGTGCAAAACTCTATTATCTGAGAGAACGTTCAGGCAAATCTGCGCGCATACGCGAAAAACTGCCCGCACGTGTAAACAAACAGTATTAACCGGCATTCATTGCTACTTCAAACGCATTTGCCTTTACTACTAAAAAAAACCGCATATGTTCAATTCCATATGCGGTTTTTTTTGAAATATCAGCAGCTACAGCAAATCCCTGACATTTTCTGGCGGGCGGCATATTCTGGCCTTGTCGCCTTTAACGACAATTGGTCGCTGCATCAAATCCGGATTGTTAACCATGCATCGAATCAGCTCGTCTTCCGAAATCGTATTTAAGTCCAGATCTCGCGCAGCAGATTCATCCTTGCGCAAGACATCTTGCGCGGACAGCCCGAGCTTTTTGATTAATTCGCGTAACTTTTCAACAGTTAACGGTGTTTCGTAATAATTAACGGACTCGTAATCCTGCCCGCTCTCGTTCAGTATTGCCAGCGTTCCCCGGCATTTACTGCAGGTCGGTTTTTGATAAATGGTGATTTTGTCGCTCATGCTGCCTGCCTTCTCTCTTCGTACAACGCCCTGAACTGTTGCGGTACCCGGCACCAAAAACAGCTACCCGGCACAACCAATCAATACTAATACCGTGAATCGCAACGGTACTTAATTCATTCCACACGCTTCGGAAATCGATTTGTATGCAGCTGACGACCCATTCAATCCGAATGTATCTATTGTCTGTGTACCACGTGATGACACACCTTCGACGATCAGGGTATTACCCCGTCTGATTGCCTCGGTCAGCTTATTATCGGTTCCCTGGTCAGGCGCCCAGGCAGAATCATCCTGGGTAAACAATTTAAACGTCTGGTTATTGGCCTTAACAGTCACTTCGCTGCCTGCCTTGTATGTGTAGCCCGCTATATAGCTGAAAACATTTTTACTCCCTTCAGCCGGACGATGCGTTATCAATGCAAAAATATCACCACGCTTCGTATAATCGCCTTGATCTTTTTTGGGCTGACTGACCATATAGCATACCTTGCCGTTGTTTTCCATAAACGTATACGCTGTCCAGTCCCCATGCTGTCCAAGCAAAACAGGCTCCGATGCCTGTGCTGAACCCGCCGCGTTTACCAGTAAAACCATAACGGTGGTAAAAAAAAGCCTGCGCAATTGTCGACACTTCATAATGAAAAACCTTGAGATTGTATAAATATACCGTGTTTCAGTAAATTAACTGAACCTTTGAAAACAAGCCGGTCCGATTGAACCGGCTAAAAGCAAATTATGAACAGCCTTCCATTTTATAAATGTAGTAACCATCTTTATTGATGGCGTCAGTGACTTCCGGCGGCGCGCTCTGGCTATGGCAAAAACTGCATTCTTTACTGGTAACAACAGCGTCTCCTTCACCTATGGATGTCAGCCATTCTTTCGCATATTCAATGGCTTTCTGATCATCTTTAACTGCCGTAAAAACATCGAAATGCATAATATGTCCGTCTTTTGCTTTCACATAGGTATCATAAACATGAATCTGCATAGTTTTCCTTAATCATTAAGATTGAATACGAATTACCGCAAAGCCGTATCAGACCGATACAAAAATAGCCATGCGTTTCCAAACGGTGATTACTATAACAATTAATCCGGCAAACCGCCATGATAATGATCGGATTTTCCCGGATTAAACGAAAATGAAAACAGGCTATTCACAAGACTCAAATATCGAAACACCGACTGCAACCGGAGTCCGGGCACTAATTTCGCCGCCACCGGGCCGATTGGCGAAAGTCTCCAGCGGGCAGGTACTTAAGCACATAATCCGGGTTATTTCATCAGGACCCTACTACTTAATCTCAAGGTATTATGAACAGCCCGTCCATTAAACCACTTTCCTGCGTGCGACGATAACGCCGTCACGTGTTGGATTAATAAACGCATCAAACTCGGGATCATTGAAAATCATTTGATTATGCTCGACAATCGCTTCGGTCCAGCCCAGTGCTATATCGGTATAGGTTTCTGCGGCAACACGGCCATGCCATAGCACATTGTCTGCAATATATAACCCGCCAGGACGGATACGATCACGTGCCAGTTTCCAGACCTCGGGATACCACCCTTTATCGACGTCGTTGTAGCAGATATCGAAAAGACCATCGGTCTGGACAAAAATATCCTGAGCCATTCCCACATTGAATTCAATCCGGTCCCACAAACCGGCTGACGACAGGTATTGCTCGGCACGGTCTCTGTTTTCACTGTTGCCATCACTGCAGATTATTCGACCATCCTGGCCAACGGCACGCGCGAACCAGTAGGCGGAATAACCGTAACCGCTTCCGAACTCGAATACCTGCCTGGCGCCAATCATTCTGGCCTGCATTTCCAGAAAAATTCCGACAAGTCTGTTTACGATCGGAAACCTTTTTTGTTCAGCCAGCGCTTCCATTTCCAATAAAACAGGGTGATCCGTACTGCCGACTAGTGCTCGCATATAACCGTCTATCGCCGGATGAACGGGAATGATTTCACTGGAATTGTCTGATGTCGGTGTCAGTATTTCAGTCATTCTTGTCTCCTTTGCCAGTTTTTTCGTTCTTCGAATCTGGGGTAGATTGTCGTTTATTGTCACCTGTAATGCCGGAGTTGTCCGGTTTCACGCGCTGCCGGCAAGCAGCGATCGCTGTAATCACCAGCAACAGTATCGGTATCCGGCCAAAAATCAGAAAGGTTTCTGTCATTCCGGACAACACGACAAAGCTTATCATACAGACGCCCGCCAGAATCAGTCCGTGTTGCCTGAAGGTCCGCTGCCATGCCCACAATAAAAACAGCAATGCCCCCAGCCCCAAAACGCCCAGTTGCATGCCAATTTCAATCCAGTCATTGTGAAAATGCGAGGTTTTTTGGAACGCCGGAAGATTCTGATACAGACCCTGCTTATATTGAACAACCGTCCGATCAAAAAAATGCTCGGGCATCCCGGTACCTTGCCCCAATATTGGTTTTTGCGCAATACCATAAAGCCCCACATCCCACAAAGCGATACGGTACCCGATACTACTGTTAAAATGCCCTTGCTGTATGTGTTCTAAATCTGCGCCTGCCTGCACCCATCGTTCCTGAACCACCGGACTGGCATAGGCAAACAATAACAGCACCGGCAGCACCGGTACCGCTATAACCGCAAACCTGCTCAAAGAGATTCTGAAATGTGCGATCAGCGTAATGATCAGTGTTGCCAGCGTCGCCAGTAAAAACCCCCGCGCACTTTGATGAAACTGAAGATACAACAACCCCAGCGCACAGAGTGCCAGACAGAACCGGACCAGCGTACTGCGGCAAAGACAGGCAAAATAACATGCCACGATGCAGCCCACACCCAGCAATGCTGAAAAGGACAGATAAGACATGTTGAGTACAGGTATGCCCTGCCTGTTTTCCACCTGCCACTGATAGAATCCGGTAAACAGCACCAGGCAATATCCCGCGATCACGGCTCCAGTAGCCCATGGCAGCCTTCGTTCGTTCAACAGCGCCAGAAACGGCACATAAACCAGCAACAGAAAATATTTTGTCCACTTGTGCCGCCCTTCAAGCGGCGCTTCGCTCCAGAGCAGACCCAAAAGCAGGAATACGCATAACACAACAATCGCCTGAACCAGCGGCTCTGCAATCATTTGCCTGAATGTCGCGGCTTGGTCATCAATCAGCCATGCGAGTACAAGTAATACGACCAGGAATTTATACAGAACACTGAACCACAAACCCGCAGCAAAGCAGACGAGCACAGCTCTAATCAGCATTTCCCGCTGATGTGCAGTTAAATGTTGAAGTCCCGGCACAACTGTTCAGCCAGCGTATAAACGATAATCCGACTCAGGGCCGCTCAAAGATAAAACAGGTTTCCCCCCAGTTTTGAGTCGTTTTCTGTTTTACCTGAAATCCTGCCGCACTCATGAGTTGGACCGCCTCTTCCTGTTCATTTGCTGTACCCAGCTCTATAATGACCGATACCAGTTGCGGATTACTAAGCACTTTTTCGGCACCTCTCAAAATGGAAATTTCGATACCATCGACATCGATTTTCATGTAATTCGGATACGGAAATCCCCACAAACCGCATAAATCATCCAGCGTGACCCCGAACATTCCCTGTATGTGTGTTGCAGGAATTTTCATATTTTGAACATCTTCCCGTCCAAACTGGGAACGGTTTCCACCAGGAATAAATTTTGGAATATAGAGTTTGGAAAACTCGGTTTTACCAGAAACCGCAACACAATAAGCAGCTATATGATCAGCAAGACCATTGATATGGATATTCTTGTTGAGCGAATAATAATTATTGCTTTGTGGCTCGAACGCAAATATTTGGACAGATTTGCCGTACTTTTTCGCAGGATACAAAGAATACTGGCCGATATTCGCGCCAATATCGAAATAACAGGTGTCCGGTCTGAATTGATCCAGCCAGTCCAGCGTATCTGGCTCCTTGATGGAATAGTTCCTGGCCCGCTTGAGTACCCGCCAGTGATCGACCGCAATTTTGATCGGCTGGCCTCGCACGGTGGTACGGGTAAAACCACCGATTAACTGATAAAACGCGATCACAATGTTTTTAAAAAAATTTACCAGCATTGATGTCTCCGCTTCAGTTTACCGAGCCTGTTCATGCCGTTCGATTTCCGTGGCGGACTCCTCAAGTAATGCTACATAATGCTGCAGAACATCTTTGTCCGGCACATCGAGCATCGCGCTGAAAAACCGCTGACGGTGCTCCTCAACATAAAAATCATCGCAGCCATGGGTTATAAAATGATTGATTTTTTCATATACATCATCGCGGCACCTGAGTTCCGTTTCGGGCAGGTAATACGCCACGGTCGAGCGCCCGGCAATCAGATAATCCGCTGCAAGCACGGGTTTTCTGGTTCTGACGGCTTCGAAAACCACAGAAGTCGCCAGATCAATGATGACATCCGCCCAGTCCATCAAATGCGCCGAGTGGGCATGGTCATCAGCGATATGGACATTCGGCAGTTGCGTAACCGACTTGTCCCTGGTCAATGACTGTTTCCAGCCACTGCGGGTATGCGGTTTGATAATGATTTCCGTTCCCGGAAATTCCGCGATGAGATGTACGACCTCTGTAACCTCTTCCCAGAACGTTGTGAAATTTGCCTTGCGTAGAAACAGTACGATTTTCAGTCGACTGTCAGAACGCGTTATAGGCGACGACGGCAATATTTCCGGCAATTTAATCAGCCACTCCTCGCAGAAGCGCGGTGAACCCAGCACAGCGATCTTTTTCTCTTCTAGAAAAGGACGGAAACGCTTCGCACATAATTCATTGGGAACAACCAGACGATCAAAAATGTTCGCATTGGAGAATACGGTATCGGGACCAACCCGCCGCTCTCCGCGACGTATCAGTTGATTCACATGAGGACTGTCACCATGCGGCAGCGAAACCACGCTTAGCGCCCTGGCATGCGCCATTTCAATAAGGATATTGATCCACTCGACACTGATAACAGAATTCCGCTCGACCCAGTCAAAGGTAATCACACCGCTGCGGGCGTCTTCGAAACAATAGTTCAGCAAAACCCCGGTCGCCCGCCGCCACAGCTGCTCGCGGCGCGTTTGATCGTAGCGTTTCGCAATCCGTCGGGCAAGCGCCCCCAGCACGGGAATGCGTCTGACGTTACCGGTCAGCATGTACATCTGCAAGCGCCAGCGGATAAATTGAGGCCAGCCCAGCACTTCCCTGATGTGCGCGACGCGCACGCCAGCGAGTTGTTTGAGAAACTGAATACGGTAATCGCGACGGAATTTTATCGAGCCAATCAGCACGACGTCACAAGCATGCCCCGATACCGCCCATTTGTAAATCACCGGCGTAATATGGTCAATATCGTTATAATGGCGAAGAAAAAAAAGGACTTTCATTCCCTGGGAATGACTGAAGATGAATTCAAGATGACAAACATGTCTAATAAATGCCTTATATTTACTGATGTCTTATATTTACAGATGAGGCACCGGGCGTCTCCAACCACGAGCACAGTTAACACCCGGCCAGAGAAAACCGCAACAATTTTACACGTGCATCCTGCTCTTTACCACTTAACTGTCGCAATCCAGCAACTGGAAGCCTATACTTCCGGTGTTATATCCGGATTCACAGGATTACAATTGCCCAGACCTGCGAATAAACTGGATAATAACGCTTGCATTCAAACAGCAAACCTTTAACCGCTAATCCAATCAACATCATTACCGTTTTTCACAATCACGCATGAAAACTATCGCCGTCATCCCCGCACGCATGGGTTCTACACGCTTTCCAGGCAAACCTATCGCAACGCTTCTTGGCCGCCCCATGATTGAACATATTTATAAACGCGTAGCGCTCAGCAAAACGCTTGACGCCACCTATATCGCCACCTGCGACGAGGCGATCCGCGAAATCGCGGAAGGTTTCGGCGCTTCAGTCATTATGACCGCCGATACACATGAACGCGCCAGCGATCGTGTGGCTGAGGCGGTTGTCGGTCTGGATGCCGAACTGGTTGTCATGGTGCAGGGCGATGAACCAATGACGCATCCGGACATGATTGATGCCGCAGTTCAACCGTTCGAACAGGACCCCGAGCTCGGCTGCGTCAATCTGGTGCGCCGCATCGAGCAGGAGTCCGACTTTCGTGATCCCAACACAATAAAGGTCGTGATGGATCAAGCCAACAACGCGCTGTTCATGTCACGCCAGCCGATACCGACTCTGGCCAAATCCGGTTTCGAACAGACTATTGCCTATAAACAGGTCTGTATTATTCCGTTCCGTCGCGCATTATTGTTTAAATACACGCGCCTGCAGCCTACGACCCTGGAACAGCTTGAATCGGTCGATATGATGCGTTTGCTCGAACACGGTTATACTGTCAGAATGGTTCCGATCGAGTTCAACACCCAGGCAGTCGATACCGAAGCGGATCTGGCACGTGTGGCCAAACTGATGGCAGACGATCCGCTGCTATCGCGTTATTGACCCCTGATATGAAACCCATGCAACTCAAAACAAAACTCGTACAATCTCAGACAACAATCGGTTCCTGGATCACACTGGGGCACACGGCGATTGCCGAAATCATGGCTTCCGCCGGCTTCGACTGGCTGGTGCTGGACATGGAGCACAGTGTGCTGGAACTGAACGAAGTGCAGACAATCATTCAGGTGCTCGACAGCCGGAGTTGCCCCGCCATCGTACGACTGACTTCGAATCATCCCGATCAGATCAAACGTGTCATGGACGCCGGTGCAACTGGCGTAATGGTGCCGATGATTAAGTCCGCCGTGGATGCCCAAGCAGCGGTTGATGGCGTGTACTATCCGCCGCACGGCAGACGCGGTGTCGGTCTCGCACGTGCACAGGGTTTTGGTGCCAGTTTTCCGGCTTACCGACAATGGCTGGAGCAAAACGCGGTGATCGTTGCCATGATTGAACATGTTGACGCCGTGCATGCCATCGATCAAATCCTGAGCGTCACTGGTATCGATGCCTATATTATCGGCCCTTATGATCTGTCTGGCTCCATGGGCCGCCCCGGCGAACTGGACCACCCCGAAGTTCAGGAAGCCATTACCCATATCCGTGAAGCAGGACAACGCGCCAACAAGCCCGGCGGCATCCATGTCATTGAGCCTGAACCTGAAGCGCTGCAGCAACGCATCGAATCAGGTTTTAATTTTCTTGGCTACAGTCTGGACATCCGCATTCTGGATTCCATCTGCCGCAACCATTTACAACTGATCCGCACCTCGACGCAGCAATTATGAATACTTTTGTCATTTCCACCTCCTCGTTCGATACCGAGAATAACGCCGTCATTCACCGCCTCGTCAATGCGGGTCTGCAACTTGTCATGAATCCATACGGCCGCAGGTTGACAGAGGATGAAGCCGCAGCACTGCTCAATAACGATGTCGTCGGTATGATAGCCGGTGTCGAACCGCTCACGGCACGCGTGTTGCAATCGGCAAAAAATCTGAAAGTCATTTCGCGCTGCGGTACCGGTATGGACAGTGTTGACCTCGCCGCAGCCAAAAACCATGGCATCACCGTACTCAACACCCCCGAAGCGCCCGCGCAGGCTGTCGCCGAACTTACGCTTGGACTCATGCTTGCCGCATTGCGGCGAATCTGCCTGACAGACCGGCAAGTCCGTGCTAACGAGTGGCCACGCACGCAAGGCGGACTGCTCGCGGCGCAAACCGTCGGATTGATCGGCCTGGGTCATATTGGAAGACGCGTCGCCCGTCTGTGCCAGGCTTTTGAGGCGACTGTCATCGCCCACGATCCGCATGTCACACAGACACCAGCCGGCGTCGCAAACGTGCCAATGGCGCAGCTGCTTGAAACGGCTGATATCATCAGCCTGCACACGCCTTACACCCCTGAACTGCATCATCTGATTGATGGTCAGGCGCTGGCGCGCATGAAACCCGGCGCCATTGTCATCAACGCCGCCCGTGGCGGTCTGGTCGACGAAAGCGCACTTAAAGACGCGCTGGACAGTGGCAAACTGAGTGCAGCTGCACTGGATGCATTTGAGCAGGAACCATATCAGGGCGCGTTAATCAAAAATGACAATCTTATATTGTCATCGCATGTTGGCTCTCTGGCCAAAGAAGCGCGTCAGCGCATGGAACTGGAGGCCGCAGAAAATCTGCTGAATGGACTCATCAAAACAGGCATCATTCATGACGCATAACACCATTTCGAAGAACCTACCGTCTTCCAGCCAGACCGTCATTGTTTTCGGCGCCAGCGGCTTTCTCGGCAGCCATGTCGCCGACGCGCTCTCGTCCGCCGGTTATCGGGTGCGATTGTTTGACCGCAGCGCTTCGCCTTTCCTGAGACAGGGTCAGGAAATGATCACCGGCGACATCATGGATATGCAACAGGTAATCGATGCCGTCAAGGGCGCAGACATCGTGTACAACTTTGCTGCCATCGCTGATATTGATGAAGCGCATAACAAGCCCGTTGAAACCGCCACCATCAATGTGCTTGGTAATACTCATGTACTTGAAGCCGCGCGTCTTGCCAACGTCCGACGTTTCGTTTTCGCCAGCAGTGTTTATGTCTATTCGGAGTCCGGCTCGTTTTATCGCGCCAGCAAACAGGCGTCCGAACGCTTCACAGAAACTTATCACGAGCGCTACGGACTCGAATACAATATTCTGCGCTATGGTTCGCTGTATGGGCGGCGCAGCGACCGGCGCAACGGCATTTACCGCATGCTGCATGAAGCCATCACGCACCGTTCGATCACCTACAAGGGCAGCGGCAATGCCATACGTGAGTACATCCATGTCGAAGACGCCGCGCGCATGAGCGTGCAGATTCTCGCGCCGGAATTTGCCAACCGGCATTTGATCCTGACAGGACAGGAGAAACTGCGCATTCGGGACGTCATGACCATGATTTCAGAGATCATGCCATGGCCGGTCGAGTTGCGTTTCGATGAAGCCAGTACCGCTCACCATTATGAAATCACACCCTATGCGTTTCAGCCGCGCGTCGGACGCAAACTGGTGCTCAACGAACATGTTGATCTCGGCCAGGGGCTGCTGGACTGCATCCGTGAGATCCACCAGGTGCTGGAGCATGCCGATGAAAACGACGACGCCACGCCATCGACTTCCGACAACCGGGCCTGACAATCATGATTGCCATTACAAATTTTGAAGCGATTATCTTTGACTTTGACGGCGTCATCGCCGAATCCGGCGAAATCAAGACACAGGCGTTTGCTGAACTGTACCGCCCATACGGCGAAGCCGTCGTCACCGAAGTCGTCAGATACCATACTGCAAACGGCGGTCTGTCGCGATACAACAAATTCCGCCACTTTCAGCAGCAGCTGCTGCACGGAGACCCGCTGACATCCGAAGAAGAAAAGGAACTGGACCTGCGCTTCTCCGAACTGGTCGTGGAAGCTGTAGTGGCGGCTGACGCCGTACCTGGCGCCTATGAGCTGATTCACCAGCAGAATGACCGGATTCCATTATTTGTCGCTTCGGGAACACCTGAAGCCGAACTCAAAGTAATCGTCGAACGACGCGGCCTGACACCTTACTTCAAACAGGTACGCGGTGCGCCCAAGCTCAAACCGGTACTGATCGCGGAAATTCTGTCCGACCACGCGCTTGACCCAAACCGTGTACTGATGATCGGAGACGCCCTGGCCGACTATGAGGGTGCGCAGGCCAACAAAACTGCATTTCTGGGACGCGTGCGTCCCGGCGATAACAATCCTTTTCCACCCGGTACGCCGATAGTGCCGGATTTACGTGCACTTGTGATCTGAACTGTAATCTGAATTACCGCACGTGCAGAAAATACAGCGAAATACCTATACAACTACTGATGCACTCGCCGATGGCTTTGCCAACTATGCAGCCGAAGTTTTGCGCACCGCACTGACCCGTCAGCAAACGGCCAGTCTCGTCGTTCCCGGCGGCAGCACCCCGCGCGCCTACCTGCCTGCCCTTGCCGCCCAAACCCTGCCGTGGCAACGCATTACCATCACCCTGAGCGATGAACGCTGGGTCGATACCGGATTACATGACTCGAACGAACATCTGGTCAGAACCTGTTTGCTCAAGCGTTTGAATGTACAGCCGCATTTTACCGGTCTCAAAACGCCGCACGAAAAACCTGAAGCGGCGATTCCAGAAATTGAGCAGCGCCTGAAAACGCTGCCGCAACCGTTTACACTGACCGTATTGGGACTCGGCGAAGACGGCCATATCGCGTCACTGTTTCCGGGCCTGAAACTGCATGAAGCAACGCACAGCTCAGCGGAGCAACGCTGTATTGCCGTTTATCCACCCGTGGCTCCATCACCGCGCGTAAGCCTGTCGCTTGATGCGCTGGCCGGCAGTGCGCAAATTGCACTGGTCGCCACGGGGAAAGTCAAGCGACAATTACTTGACAGGCTTAAGGACGATGCCGATCCGGCGATACCGCTGGTCTGGCTATTGCAGCATGCCAGAACGCCTGTAGCGGTTTTTGAGACGAGTTGAATACAAAATAAAAAACTCATATCGCCGATAAAGACAGTAATGGGGATTTTCTGCACGAACGTTGCAATTCATGTAATTACAGGTAAAAATGCAAATTACGTTTTTTCAAATTGTAGTCTCTTCAAGCTGAATGAAATAGCTTATTATGCTAAGTTCATATATTCGTCATAACTCATTACTGAAAAAATTTTTGACTGCAGCAAAACAGTCATGCATGCTTTTGCAAATAAATCCAGGCTTGTTCAGAAATTAGCATCATCCAGGTCCACAACGCTGGACAGGACGTATATCGGGCAACGGCACGATATTCGCTCATTTCTACACACACACCGCAGGATCGATAACCCGGTCAGAACTAAATCAAATGGGGCAGGTTCAACACGCGGTCTGAGTCCGGAAGTGGACAACGACGAAATTATTCGCGGCCGTACGACCGGGGAAATTATTGGTGACATCGGTCGGCCTATCGGCACGGCACTGGGAAATGTGGCTGCATCGACCGCAAGCATGCTGACAGGAATCAGTATTACCACCACTACCAATCAAGGGCCCACCTGGAACAATCACGGTGCTTTTGTATGGCATGTCGGTTTCAACACCACAGGACGAACAGGCTGGATTATACAGGATATCGTCAATACCTGGCGGGCAAAGGATGCCCGGGGCAATGCTGTCGCAAGCCCGGTTACACCGCATTTCCTGGAAGCCTGGGCAGTGGATAACGCCGGCAAAGTAACGCCGAGCATTGGCACAGACAACGATTACTGGGACAACCCGAATCTGGTCACAACTTATGGCGCCGTCGAAGGGCATCTGGCAACCAGGGCAAAGCTTTATTTTACAAAAACAGATCCCGCTACTCAGGGTTTTATCAAAAACAATCCGGCCACTAATGCTGCCGGCTTGTTATCGTCGACCACCACCCCGGCCAACCTTGGCGTTGTCCGGTTATATCGCTACGCGCAAAGCACCTGGGACTCAACAGGAGCTGCGCCCATTCATTTTGGCTCGGCAGGACCGTAGAAACGGCCTAAGCCAGAATAGCTTTTCCTGATCATTTAGCTGGTCACTCATCAATAATTGCGGGTTTGACAAAGAATACAGGGATTTGTATATTTTCACTTGACCGTGTTTGTTCTTTCCACCACGGACTTGCGCGAATGGCGAAAATAATGGAGACCATGGACCATGTATACTGGTTTTGCAACATTCGCTTCACCGGCAACAACGACCAAACGGACTCGTCCGGCGTGTCACAACATCACTTCAAATCAGCATTCAGCTGTGCGTGCAATACTGCAACGCACCTTCGTGCAACCCATTTCAAACGCCCCGAACCAGACTGTTCAGAAAAAGATAAAAATCGGCTCGTCCGATGATCGGTATGAAAAAGAAGCGGATCACATGGCCGACCAGGTGGTATCACAGCATTCCGGATTGAGCACTGCAGTTCTGGAAAATACGGTTTCGGGTAACGTACAGCGTTTGTGCGATGAATGCGAAGAAACGATACAGCAAAAAGCGATGGACGCAGTTTCTGAAGCTCGCGATCCGAGTGGAATCAGGCAGGAAACATCCCCGGAGATTTCTTCACTTACAAAACACAACTCGAACGGGCACCCGTTGCCTTATGCATTGCGGCAATTTTACGAATCACGCATGGGGCGGGATTTTGGCAATGTGCGGCTGCACACAGACAACAGCAGCTCACAATCAGCCGAAGCAATCAATGCCAAGGCGTATACGCTGGGCAACCACATCACATTCAATCGCGGCCAATATCAACCGGGTACGGCGCAAGGCAGGCATTTGCTGGCTCATGAACTGACACACGTTGTTCAACAGGGAAAAGCCGCACCAAAAAACACCGCTGAATATTCAAACACCGGTGGCACTGCTCATGAGATCCATACAGTCCGAACAACTGTCGCGGACACTGTGCAGCGGGCCTGTGGCAGTACTGCAATCGGTGCACCAGGCGGTTGCACGCGTTCGCCTGATTACGGCGTTTTCAATCCGAGCAGTCCGGTCTATAAATTTGATTTTGATTGCGATACGTTCAAGCCTGGCGAAGACGTCAACCTGGAAAATGATCACCGCGGACTGCCAATCGGTACGCGATTTGCCGTGCACGGCTTCGCCAGCGTTGACGGCGATCCGGGCTACAATCACAATCTGGCCTGTGCCAGGGCTCTGGCTGCTGCAAACTTAATGATGACACCAGGTCCTCTGGGACTGGGTATTTCTGTTGGGAATATCGATGTCTTCAATCATGGGCCGACACCTGGTCCGGTCGATGAACGCCGCAGCGTGACCATCGAACACAACGCACCAGCACAACCGGTTCCGCCCGAGGAAAGGCCGCCGCTGTGCGGACCGGATGCCACACAATGGCTGATCGATCAGATGAATGCAGCGCTCACAGACGCCGCCGTGCTTGCAATACAGGCAGATATTACCGCGGCTGACGGAATTGCGAGAAGACACGGCATCACAGCGCATCAGGTAGCCGAGGGCGCCACGACATTGCGCTTATTGGCCGAAGAGGCTTTACTTCAGGCGCAGGGTAAGAATCCTGCCCGCAACCCGACAATTAATGCACAAATTGCTGCTGGCAGCGCCTCGGGAGCGATCGTTTCCAGGGCACTTCGGGCACACCCAATCGATGCGCTGACCATTGCCAATCATATTAACAACGCGGCCACGGCCTGGGCCGCACTGGTGACCCATGGCGCGCGTTATGACTTTAAATTGAATCCCGCGCAGATGCATTTTCCTCGGACAGCAAACTGTCCCGAAGAAGAATGCGATCAGGGTGAAGTCGGCATTATCACCCTGTGCCCCGGCGTGCTTCCGGAAAACTGCTACCAGTCCGATTTACCGGGAAACCTTTTCTTTTCACGAATTGGCCAGTTTGCAGGATTCAGCGCACTAACCCTGCAGCTGGGCTCGCAATTCGCCGAATTGCTGGATACCGTTCCGCGCCCCGCCCGACCGCATGTGACCTGGGACTCACCGGAAGACACAAGCGCGATACATGTAGCGTCTTCACTTACACTGCCGTTAACGCGGTCCTCACTGTGCAGCATCCTTGCCGCCCACCGCGGTAGTCTCTCGCGCCGGAATGGCTGCCGGGATTGCACTCGACTGACCACGGCAATCATTACTTAGGATTAATTTCGATATCCAGCGATTACTGTTTCTTAACTAGTACTCTATCAATATGATATTGATAGAGTACTAGGCAGAATTCTATTTCGAAACCTATAACGCTTAAACCACAAAACTGGAACTTCATACCGTGGGGCGCGCTCGGAAATTGATTGCGCCTTGATATCTCTGCCCGGTTTCTCAATGTTTCCGATTCCGTTAAAGATCGATATCAACAATCTGCAATGTTGGCATTTACACTGTGTGCAAAATTAGCTCAACTATTTCAATGAGGAAATAATTTTACGTCTATATCAGGGCAGCCGGCATTGAAAACCGTTTCCTGTCAAAAATTCGTTACAACACTCGCCTGGCGATCAGATTCAGTTTCTGCGACATGCGTTGTCATATGAGTGACATTCAACTGTCATGTTATTTAGATAGATTCCACCCGTTAATTGAACTTTATACTCAGAACGTCTGACCGTATAAAGCTACGTCAACTGCAACGCTTCTCAATTGATTATTAGAATAATATGAAACTGCAACTCACTCGCCATTCTTCAGTGATCATTCTGATCGTGATGATACTGGTCACAATACTGCTGGGCTTCCACTATCAGAAATTAGTCAGGGAATCGTTGATCAATGGACAGCAACAAGCAGGCTTGATGCTTACAAAGTCGTACGCGAACTCGATTTGGCCCAGCCATGCGGGTTTCGTACAGCGCGCTGCATCAATCAAGCACGATAATCTGCGAAACAGTGACGAGTTACAGTATATCCACCGCGATCTGCGTCGATTAGTGCGCGGCAGTAACATCCTACGGGTCGCCATCATTGACATAAACGGCCTGATAGTCTATTCAACGAATAGGGAACGGGTAGGTAAGCAATTAACGAATGATGCTGGTTATCAGAACGCGGTTACCGGAACAATACACAGCTCGCTATCATTTCATGATGCTTACAAAAGCAGCCGCGCTGATTTGGAAAGGCGTTATGTCGTGACCAGCCACGTTCCTGTCAGAATCCTCGACGCTGCACCAGTCGAGGCTGTTATTGCCATCGATTTCGATACCACAACCTTGATGAACGAGCTGAATTATCAGCAGATTCAGACGATTGGCTGGCTTGTATTGGTGATGGCGCTCGTATCTTTGCTTTTGTATGGATTTACCAAACATTCCGATCAGCTGCTGGAAAAACAGCTGTTACAACGCGAGAAAGATATCAAGCATATGCGCCACCTCGCCTATCATGATTCCCTGACCGGTTTTCCGAACCGTACAAGCTTCAATGAACATACCGAGGAAGCAGTGTTCCGCGCTAAACGCGTAGGATGGACAATGGCCGTCATGTTTCTTGACCTCGATCGTTTCAAGCTGATTAATGATAGCCTGGGACACGATGCCGGTGATCAGCTGCTTTGTCTCACAGCACATCGAATTCGGGAAGTACTGCGCGAAAGCGATCTGTTATTTCGCATGGGGGGTGACGAATTCACGGTGATTCTGGAAGGTGTCAAAATCCCGGAGCAAGCCGCGGATGTGGCAAACCGGGTGCTGGAAGTGGTAAGTCAGCCACTGGAACTGCAGGAAGAGGAATTTACAATCTCCGCCAGTATCGGCATGGCTGTTTACCCTCGGGATGCAAAATCGGCTGAGCATCTTGTTAAATGTGCCGACGCCGCCATGTATCGCGCCAAGGAAATGGGCGGCAACTGCTTCAGCTTTTATTCTCAGGAAATGAATGAACGGTTCGAGAACCAGCTAAAAATGGAAACGGCCCTGCGCCGTGCCGTCACCAATGAAGAGCTTTTCCTGCAATACCAGCCACGAATATGCAGCCACACACAGAAAATTATTGGAACCGAAGCATTACTGCGCTGGAAGCATCCGGAATGGGGAATAGTCCCTCCTAGTCGTTTCATTTCTCAACTCGAAGAATCGGGACTCATCATACAGGTAGGAACCTGGGTTATCAGAGAAGCATGTCGCCAGAACAAATTATGGCAGGATATGGGACTTGAACCAATACGTGTATCGGTAAACCTCTCATCGCGGCAGTTTCGTAGTGAATCGCTGGTAAACGCTGTACGTTCCGCCCTTGCCGATTCCGGACTTGAGCCGTGCTATCTCGAACTGGAACTGACCGAAAGTCTGCTGGTGGACAATACTGAGCATGCCATTTCACTCATGTATGCCCTGAAGGAGCTCGGTATCGCTCTGTCCATTGATGATTTTGGCACCGGTTACTCGTCACTGAGTTATCTCAAGCGCTTTCCCATTGATTGTCTCAAAATAGATCGCAGCTTCATTACAGAAATTGCCAGCAATACCAAGGATGCAGCCATTGTTGAGGCTATTTCAACACTGGCCCACAATCTCGGTATCGGACTCGTTGCGGAGGGTGTTGAGAATATCAATCAGGCCAAACTGCTGAAAGGATACGGGTGCAACGAAATGCAGGGATATTATTACAGTAGACCAGTCGATGCCAATCACCTGGCCAGTGTAATCAGTCAACAAAACTCATTGATATCGCCTACGAAAATAGCCTGAACCATACTGCCAAGTAGTACTTTTTGCCGCTCGTTTGATAGCATGCGGCGATATACGCCGCGCAAAAATGTTTCAAGAATGTCAATCGCGAGAAAAATTTATAGCATTCATTCATCGATTTTTGTCAGCTAGAGAACACTGAAAGCAATTCTGATTTCATACTGTTACGGCAAACCAGGGGTTACTTCCCCCTCTGATATCCAGTCCAAAAGAACAAAACCAGAGAATTCAGTGAACTGCAGGTATGGAATAATTTAGAATTTTACGGCATTTGCTAACGGCCAAATCTATCGTACCTGGTAGAGAATATATAATCCCGCCATATAAAAAATCAAAACCAGAAGCGAATCAATATTCATGCCAAAAAGTTTCAGTTTTGGGCGAATTGCAATTCCAATACAATAAATTGCTGTCAAGAAAATACCACCAACTAGTGCAACTGACGCTGACAGATCAATATGATTCAAAACCGGGCCATCCGAAAAAAAAGCATCCACCGGGAGTATCAGAAACGTCACGATCAGGTTACTGCCAAAAATATTGGAAATCGCCATGGTATGGGCTTTTATCCTGATTGCAGCAATGGCTGTACTCAGTTCCGGCAGTGACGTTGTCAGCGCCAATAAAGAAACTCCAATAAAACTGCTGCCGAGCCCGGTCTGATCGGCCAATGTCTCAGCAGCATGTACGATAAACACACCGCACACTAAGATAACTACCCCTGCAGCCACCGAAAAAAGAATCAAAATGTGCAGAGACAGATTATCATAATGATTGCTTCGTGCCTCTCCACGCGCTGGCTGTTCATTTGGAAGATCAACCGGACTCCAGGTGTTGCGGCCCTGAATTTTCCAAAGCAAGTACATAAAGAAAATATACAGCAGAGCGATCAAAATGCTGCCAAGCCCGATATGCGCCACTATTGGTATATCACCAATGAAACTTATCATAAGCAGTATCGAAAGCGATGGAATCAATAACAAACCGGCTACTAATACTGAAAGACTGCGTGGCGCGGAACTGAGCACGCCTCTTATGATAAAAATTTCGGCGATGGCCAGCACGACCAACTGCATCATAATACCGCCAAATATATTGTTGAGAGCAAGCGTACCGTTACCTGCCGAGACTGCGGTAATACTCGTTACCATTTCCGGCAATTCAGTGATTGTAGCCAGAAAAATAAGTCCCATAAAAGCACGTGCGATTTTCGTCTGCTCGGCAATCGCGTCAACGAAGTATGACAAATACGTGCCGGATGTCCATATCGCACCGGCAAGTACAGCAAAAATCAATAAATTGATTGTTATTGAAAACGCTTCAAACAATGAACCGCCTCCAATCTCCGTACTCGTTATAAATTTTACCGCGCGGCAGGCACAGCCCGATTAAAAGCAAACCGCAGGCCATACTGGACATCAGGGAGACCGTGCTTGTCTCGAAGAAAAACGGGGTAACCAGTAATGCTGTTCCCAAAGGCAATATAAAAAAACGAAATGCGCGGCCCGATTCAGCCAACGCGGTAATGGTTACTGTCAACACCAGCGAACCAATCAAATGGTCGGCATTTGCCATGCCCGCCTCAGTGCCGATTGTCACACGTGTAAACATCAGCCAGCCCCCAACAGGAATGCAAAGTACCAGGTTCCAGGGTAGCGTCACGCCTCCGCCAAGCATTTCCTTGATAATGACGGATGGTTTCTGTGCAAAATCATCCTCAACCGTTTCCCATTTACCTTCATCTGTATCGCCCTGAAAAAAGACGCGCAAAAGAGAGCGGCCTTGTTTTTTTCTACGGTAAAGAAATTCGGTGGTGGCTATCAATTCATCCAAAGAATAAGGAATCTGTATCAGCATCGCGGCCGCAGCAATCAAACATAGCGTGCACCATGTTCCAATCAGGATAGGTTGGATAATGATAAAGAAAATTGAAACAATACCGAGTGGCACTATCATAATACCGAACAGTATCACCAGCCATGGCATGGTACGCCAGCGTCTGGACGAACCCATAATTCCGGTTAGTATTTCAAGCGCATAAGTCATTGCCCCAAGTCCTGCATCCGGTACCGGCCAGGCTTTGGAAACCGAAGATGTTATGATCTCTTCAGTACCATTTTTTGGGTCCTGTGGCGAACCTGAAAAGAAGGGTTCCCACACACTATCGATATGACCCAGCTGATAAGCACACAAATAGCGGGATATGAAAAAGCCGATAAATGCCAGAATGATGATTGGCAATCGCTGAAACCAGCTAGATGGGGAATAGGTCCATCCGGGTGGTATGGTAGGCCCGGTTTGGGCGGCTACAGGTGAAATACCCGGTACCGGTCTCGTCAAAACTGCAAAACCCATGACCAGCATGCCAACTATGGTATCGTTTAAATAAGCAGCTGCCGTCGGTGCCCAGAAAATTAACGGTGCCCCAAGCAACCAGAGTCCCACTCCGCCACAAAGCCAACGCGCCAGACCAAAACGCCAGGATAACGATACAAATGAGAGCACAAGCAGTGCAATACCAGACAAGACATCGCTCCAGATCATAACCTGTGATTCATAACCCAGCGTATAAGGAGCCATTATCAGCCAGCCAGCCAGACCCATATTAAGAAAATGCGCCCAAATATTCTCACTGTGCTGGCGGCGATAAGCTGATTCGTGCTTTTCTCTGATTCGGTCTGCATTTTTATGTTTCTCTTGCGCAGCCCGCACCCAGTCTGGCTCCGTTATGTGATTTCTTTCATACCAGGCAGCAGGGTCTTTTTTGAGACTGGCAACAATACTTTTCAATCCATCATAAATGCGATGATTGGGCTGCCAATCAAGCAATGTTGTTGCCTGAGTAGTGTCCAGATCGTAATGATCCGAAGCCAGATCAATCATGAATGGTTTGATAAAAGGCTTTTCACCACGGTCAATCACATCAGGAATAACGGGCTCTGCTTTTTCTTCCAGCCACGCACCTGATTTCGCAAGAAATTCGGGCATATCTATGGTTTGCCATTCTTTTTTGCCAAATACCAGATACCCGATCCTATTTTGTAGTTCCTGATAGCCCATCACTTCGCTTTCACCCGCGAGCATGATGCTGGTTTCCGGCAGTTTCTTACGCCTGTCCACCACTTTCTGAAATAGCGCTACCATGTCTTCTTTATGGATAAAAGCCTGACCGGCCATCAGGTCGCCTGCATAAAGATGGCTCTTGAAGTCGCGTTCATAAATTCGGGAAATCTGGTAGGCTAATGTCGGCACTGCACTGTCATCATCATATACACCTGCAAGCCGTAAAATGGTATAAGGCATACGGCCGTGCTGCTGCTTGATGATCTCTTCTGCTTCGGCTTTGGATTGTGGATATGCCCAGCTTGGTTTCAGCGGCATATTTTCATCAATTTTCTGGCCGGGCACTGTTGGCTCATGGACGAGCATCGTGCTGGCATAGACAAACCGTTCGACCTCGAAATCTTGAAGAAATTTCAGTAAGCGCCGGGTTCCGTCAACGGTTACTTTCCTATACAGTGGATGATGCACCCCAGTGAAATCATAGTAGGCCGCCAGATGAATGACGGCCGCTATTTTTTCTCCATGCTGCGCGCGGACAGTATCCAAAGCTGTTTTTACAGAATCATCAGACGTCAGGTCACATTCAATACTGGCTTCTGCATGTTCACAGGGATTGATATCAAACCCAATAACCCGGTATCTTTGTTTCAAGCTTTGACTGAGCGTTTCGCCGATATTCCCGGAAGCGCCTGTCACAATTACAAATGGTTTCTGTCGGCTGGCCATTACTCTATTTACCTCTCTGATTCAATGAATTAACAGATTGATCTTGTAGGGTGGATTTTGTATTGCCGCGTAATATGCCGCGCTGGCTCCAGCGTTTTTGAATAATCAAAAAACCCGGTTTAATCATGTTGAAGCGACTTTGTCTAAGAATTACGATACCAGAGATATTGGAATTTTTGAAATCCTGTAATAGACACATGCATGTTGTATTCGACACTGCACGGGCTAGAATCGACTCCGTAAATGGCTGGCAAACTCCGCTTACCCTTTGTCAATCGTCAGCCAGGCAGTCATTTTGAATCATCGTAATAAATCAAACTTTAGGTTTTGGGTGTAAATTGTATTACAATGCAACATATTATTTAAAGATAATTCTATTCAATAGGTTACCAGATTACCACTTCGGAACATCCTTGGATAATCTATTTTCAAACTCACCAACCAACAAGACATCATTATTTTTATGACGCTGCCTGCCTGACGATTGATGCATAAATTAACATCAGAATCCACGCGGCAGACAACTCCAAAATGAGCGAAACAATCTGGTCTTTCATTATTGTAATGATCTTGCTTACTATGAGCGGAACCATGGCGATGGTCCGAAAACGCAAAACCCCTGAAGATTATCTGGTGGCCAGCCGCAGAGTAAGCCCCTGGCTGACGGCGCTCTCGACTGTAGCCACCAATAACAGCGGCTTCATGTTCATCGGCATGATTGCCTATACCTACCGTTTTGGCTATGAATCTGTCTGGCTTATGCTGGGATGGGTGCTGGGCGATCTTATGGTGTGGATTTTCATACACCCACGTGTGCGCAGAATTTCCGGTAAAGCCAAAATCAATACGCTGCCTTTGTTAATCGCGACCGAGGATAACAGCGTCAATCGCTTGATAGTCATCAGCGCCGGGCTCATTACCATTGTTTTCCTTGGAATCTACGCGGCAGCACAGCTAAAAGCCGGCAGTACTGCGCTGCATGCATTATTTGGCTGGGAAATGTATGTTGGCGCACTTGTCGGCGCTTTTATTGTGATCGTTTATTCTTTTGCTGGCGGTATACGCGCCGACATCTGGACCGATGCTGCGCAGTCTTTTGCCATGATTATCACAATGCTGGCAATCCTGATTGCCGGATTTTTGAATGTGGGTGGTTTGTCTTCGCTGACAGCAAATCTTGGCGCCCAGGATCCGGCACTTGTTTCTTGGTTTCCACAGGAGCTTCAATTTGGCGTATTTGCATTTATTACCGGCTATATTTTTGCAGGCCTTGGCACGATTGGCCAACCGCATTTAATGACGCGCTTGTTGGCTATTAAATCAGTCGACGCAATCAAGCGTGCACGCATATATTATTTCATATGGTATATCATATTTTTTGCAGCCTCTATTGGCGTTGGCCTGTACTGCCGTGCGATTATCCCAGATCTTGCCAATTTGCCAAGTGTTGCAGGTTTAAAAGAACCCACCGAGCTAGCGCTACCAGTACTCACCATGCAGCTGCTCCCGGGAATTTTCGTCGGGGTCGCCCTTGCAGGACTATTTGCCGCGACTGTCTCCACGGCTGATTCGCAAATTATCGTATGCTCGGGCACCCTAACCCAGGAAATTTTCCCGCGTTGGAAAGATTCTTATCTTGCCTCCAAGCTTGGCACGTTCGCCATCACGACAGCCGCACTTGCGATTGCGCTTTTTGCACATGAAGGGGTCTTCGGTCTGGTACTCATTGCCTGGTCGGCAATGGGTGCAAGCCTCGGACCAGTTCTGGTTCTTCGTATGTTTTATCTCCCTTTGACTGCGCCAGTTGCGCTTGCCATGATGGCTGTTGCGATTATCACTGCCACTCTCTGGCATTTTTCAGGATACGATGACGACATGCTAAAGATATTCCCGGCTACAATCGCTGCACTGTTAATTTATCTGTGCTGGTACGTGATGAATCACGTCAAATTTTTCAAGTAAACTTTTTTACTTCTTTTCAACTAGAAAAATAACTTCCAGGCAGTCAGAACCACACACAAAAAACAAGTCGGTAACTGATTCTGCTTTACGACTCAAAAGCAAAAATAGGCACGCCATGTTTGAAACTTGAATTTTTCCGATACGATTCTGACAGGATAATCGCAACAAGTACTAATTGGTATGGAGCAAGTTTAAGATTCTGATTAAATGAAAAATATTTCTTGTCGATGCTGGTCATCACCATTTCGAATCGAAAACCCAATATCGCACAACTGTTACAACTCACCCCGCAGCAAATGATGATATACTTCTGCCGTTATTGATGTTTTGAATTCACTCATCATATCCACTGCGCCACAACCCCTGAAATACGCATGAGTATAAAAACCAGCACTATGGCGCATGCGCGCAATCGCCAGCTGCAAAATACGCTGAATGACCTGATCAGACAGGCCAGGGAAAACGAGAAAAAACAGGAGTTATACGAAACTCTCGGTTTTGAAATCATCGGCGCCGGCTCGCCGAAAGCACTGCTTGATCTGCTTCTGACAGAAACAATTGTACGCTGCCAGCTTGATGAAGCCGTTCTGTGCCTGATTGATCGTCATAGAGATATCAAACGCCTGTTTTTCAATCACAATGATGAAATTCGTGTGCTATATGAAAACAGGCTGGTGATACTGGATTGTGTCAAGGATACCAGATTTGCCGACTCCCTGACTCATACGCCGTTACTTGGTGCCGGGCCGTTGAAAAATTTCCACTGGATGGCTTCCGGCTTTAAAACAAGCAACCCGTTCAAAAGCGCGGCATACCTGCCACTATTGAGAGACAACAGCATTATCGGCGCGCTATTTTTGCTGAGTCACGACAGTAACAGGTTTCCGAAAGATGCTGGTACGCTTTTTTTGAAAAAACTATCCATCATGGCCGCTGTAGCCGTGGAAAACTGCCTTAATCAGCAAAGGGTCAAGGAGATCAGTTATCAGGATGTGCTTACCCAGGTTTATAACCGGCGATATTTTGATTTGCGCTTCAAGGACGAAATCGAACGCTCGCTGCGCCTGCAGGACGACCTTGTCTGCATGTTTCTCGATATTGATTTTTTCAAAAAGATAAATGACACCTATGGTCACCAGGCAGGCGACAGAACGCTGATACACATCGCAAATCTGATAAAAGATCATTTGCGCGCCTGTGACATAGTGGCACGCTACGGTGGAGAAGAATTTGTGGCCGCGCTGCCTGCGACCACTCTGCAACAGGCCCTTGAAATCGCCGAGCGCCTGCGCGAAACCGTTCAGTCAACGGCCCACGATTTCGAAACCGAGTCATTTCATGTCACCATTTCAATCGGCATGACACACTTCAAAAGTCTGGACTCGCTTCAGCACCAGGGCCGACCGGATAGCGAACAGATTGCCACACTTATGCTTGATTATGCGGATAAAGCGTTATACCAGGCAAAATCCGATGGCAGAAACCAGGTTGTGGTGTACGATCCAGACATCGTCATCTCTTAACGATTTTTCCCTGCATTGCACTCGTTATGCCAGTTTTCAACAGTTTTATTGAAGAACTGGCATGCATAAAGACATGCGGTGTGTCCTGCACATTATCGGCCATACTCCTGTCGGCCAGATCAATTGTCAGCAATTATCCAGGATTTCCCAGCGTTCCAATTACAATCCTGTAATCCTGTTTCAGTCTTCATTACGCTGGGAGAAATGCCATTATCCCGGTTCAATAACCGCGGCACTCTCTGTTAGCCATACTATGCGATATTATTTCTGATCCAGGCTTTACAATCTATGAAATCCTGGTTAGCTTTGGTGCCGGCCAGTCCGTTGTTCTGAATCACCTGTTCCCAGGCATATCCGATCTGCCTTCTCGATCTTCCGGCAAAATTGACTCTTGTGGCGTTATTACCGTTGTATTTAACGTGATCCCCGAAATGGATATGCCATCCGGCCCCGATACCCGCATCGAATCTTCTCTGAATGACCTGGCTACCGGATACCTGGAACTGGATGGAGCCGGTTTGCAGCTGTTTCGCGGAGTGGTTTGACAGGTCGTCGGGGACAGTATTGCGCATCGCTTCGGTCGAAGAAGCAATTTCCAATGACTTGTTTCCCATCACATCCGCTTCAGATTCCAGTGCGTGGTCGTCATTTACCGGCACACCTTCTTTCAACTGCATCGTTGGTTGAACCCGTCCCTGGGCCTGTTGCACCACATGCCAGGCCTCGTGCGGCAAATGCTGCTCCTGCCCCGGCCCCAGATGAATATCGGACCCTTGCGCATAGGCAAGGGCATTCAGTTGCGCCGGCCTGTCGGAATTGTAATGCACCCGTACATTGTCCATAGAAATGCCGGAAAGTGACTCGATACCTGTCTTGAGATTATCCGGCAGGCCGGTGTTATTCGATGGTGCTGCCGGCGTTTCCTTACGCTGCAGCAGTTTGTCGGAAACAAATTTACCCTGCAGGGGCTCTTCTTCCTCAAACTTTTGTACCGTCAGGAATTTCCCTTGCAGCAACTCTTCGTCTTCCATGCGCTGCAAAACGTCGAATTTTCCCTGCAGAGGCTCATCTTCCTCCATGCGCTGCGCGGCATCGAATCGTCCCTGCAACAATTCATCTTCGGGTGTATTCTGTAATTGTGCAGCTGCATTGCCTGCGTAATTAAACCGGTTTCTTTGTACGGTCATGCGGGGGCTGTTATGGACCGACTCAGCTTCTCTTCGTTGTGCGACAACGCGTGGGCTGGCAGCGATACCGGCAATTAACCGGCGCTGTGCAATGGTTTCTGTACGTGTATCTGCAAGACCGGATGTATTCACTGCGCGATGATTCCGGCCTGCACGAGGACTGTTGTTTGCATGGCGGTTGTGCTGTTCCAAATCAGGCGATACGACTCGTCTCATACCTTCCTCCGTAATTACATTAACAGGTTGCTCATGCCCGTCTATGCCGCTACAGCAGCAGTCCAGGACCGGATAAAGTCATTTGCGAATATTTTGTCACGTCCTGAACAGATAAGCATATCATGTTGCAATAATACCAACAGCATAGAATCGCAGACAGCTCCCTAATACTCTATCAATATGATATTGCCGGGTTCAGTGAGCTTATCAGTGTTCATGGCAAGGCGTGTCTTGCAGGAAATAATTGTTCTATTACCAAAAGACACAACGTAGTCCATGGACGCTGACAAGCTCACCCACAGGGCGTTACCGTGGTGTCCTGCAGCCGTGTTACAGTACTTGAAAAGGGAATAACCCTTTCCCGCGTACTGTGCCTTGCTCCATAACACCACGGCAACGCTGTACCTGGCAATATCATATTGATAGAGTAATATGCACTACTGGCTTGGACAGACCGTCCCTGTATCAGCATGTGCTGCTGGTAAATTCCCGATATACCTCTGTAACAGACAAATTAGATATCAGTCACAGCAAGTGCCTGCTCGATATCGCCAATAATATCGTCGATATGTTCAATACCAACGGATAAGCGTACAAGATCCTGGCTTACTCCGGCAGCTGCCAGTTCATTTTCATTTAACTGCCGGTGCGTGGTCGATGCAGGATGACATGCCAGTGACTTGGCATCGCCGATATTCACCAGGCGCAGAATCATGTTTAACGCATCAATAAACTGTACGCCAGCATTAAACCCACCCTTAATACCAAAGCTTAAAATGCCCGAAGCTTTTCCACCGGTAATTTTCTGACAGGTCTGGAAATACGGGCTATTGGGCAATGCCGCGTAATTAACCCATTCGATTTTATCGTGATTTTGTAAATACGCCGCCACTTTTTCGGCATTTTCACAATGTCGTTCCATACGCAATCCTAATGTCTCAAGGCCCTGCATAATCAGAAACGAATTAAAAGGTGATAATGCCGCCCCCATATTTCTCAGCGGCACAACACGGCAGCGCCCGATATACGCCGCCGGTCCCAAGGCTTCAGTATAAACCACGCCATGATATGACGGGTCCGGTTCGTTCAGCATCTTGAATCTATCTTTATGAGCTACCCAGTCAAATCGGCCGGAATCGATAATCGCGCCGCCGATACAGGTCCCGTGCCCGCCAATGTATTTGGTCAGCGAATGCACGACGATATCTGCACCCAATTCAAATGGACGGCACAAATACGGCGTCGCAACAGTATTATCGACAATCAGCGGGACGCCAAATTTGTGTCCAATAGTCGCCAGACGTTCTATATCAACCACATTACCGGCCGGATTGCCGATTGATTCGCAAAATATCGCGCGGGTATTTGCATCTATCGCCTGCGCGATCGCATCAAAATCTTCATGCGACACCATGCGGACATCGATACCCTGTCTGGGCAGGGAATGCGCAAAAAGATTATACGTGCCGCCGTACAACTGGCTGATACTGACAATATTCGTACCCGCGTCACAGATACACTGTATTGCATACGTAATTGCTGCCATGCCAGAAGCCACCGCAAGCGCGCCAACCCCACCTTCCATCGCTGCCAAACGCTGCTCCAGTACGTCGGAAGTCGGGTTCATGATACGCGTGTATATGTTCCCCGGTACTTTCAAATCAAAAAGATCGGCGCCATGTTGCGTGTCTTTAAATGTAAATGAAGTGGTTTGATAAATCGGCACCGCTGCGGCCCGGGTTGTCGCTTCAGACGCATACGCGTGATGCAAAGCCAGGGTTTCAAGTTTCATGATTTTTTCTCTGCTTTATAGGTTAAAGATAGATTTCTTGTGCGTACCTGACGCGTCCCTATCGTTCTCGAATTGACATTTTTACACCGCAAGAAAAGGTTTAATCAATCCATTTCAAGTTATTAAAAATAAAAGCCGCCTTGTTGAAAAGTTGTATGACCATTGATTCCGGACATGAATGGAATTTACGTCCAGGCTCAATCGTCATTCAGATTTTGGTACCGGTCTTGGGCGCCGGTTCTCGTCGATGGCCACGTAAGTCAGTTCTGCCTCGGTGACTTTGATACAAATTTCCTCACTCCCCTCGCGCAACCCGCGTTGAGCGTATACCGCCACATCGACGGTAATTGAAGTACGGCCAATTTTGATAATGTCGGCGTAAAAACTGACAAGATCACCAACCAGTACAGGTTGTTTGAACACAAAGGAATTGACAGCCACGGTTGCCACACGTCCGCGCGCGCGCCGAATGGCTGGTATTGTGCCCGCAATATCGACCTGCGACATGATCCAACCGCCAAAGATATCTCCCGCATGATTGGTATCCGACGATTTGGGTACCATGCGCAATACCGGCTGCGCCTCCGGCAAGGGAACATGAAGTGCGGGATCACTGTCATTCTCATGCATAATTATTTTCTGCCATAAGTTGATGATTGAGAAAATAATGAACAAACAACTGCGTTTTCATTGTCGCATATACACTGTCAAACCGGACCGCCATTCTCAAGCCATTCCCTGCTATCGTTCGTCAGAGCCTGTTTACAGGCAGCTTCGTAGAGCACCAGTTCTTCGTCAGACAATACTTCGCACCACCGTCCGTTGGTGCCCTTGTGGAGAAAAGCGGCTGCCCCGCCCTTCCAGAACTGACCGCCCCCCGGCGCATACAAGTCGCCTTGTTGTTTCATTTCGCTAAATGATACGGCTCTGATGAGCGTATCCCAGGCATGATCCGGCACTTCGATTTCCAGAAATGCTGCCATTCGTCGAATCTCTCGTTCTGTATCTGCCAGCATATCGCTGTAATGAAACAGTTCGATATTGGGTAAATGACGGTAAGGCCACCACGACTGCACATTGGATAAATGCGACCAGTACGGCCAGCCATCGCCTTCCCATTCAAACGCGCCACGTGTCATCCAGTTTTTCCAGAAAACATGAATATCTTCCGGTGGTGGAGGAAGCTCGTCGCCCTGTCGGCCTGGCAGATGATTCATAAGCATGAATGTTTCTTCTTTCATCGTTGAATAATGATTCCATAATGACATAAACACATCACGGGCATCCCGGGCGATATAAAGGTACTTGGTATCCTGACGATACGGCAGGCCATCCAGCGGCAGGTGTGTTTTGATAAAACGACGGTGCTGTTGCGCTTTCAGCTTGTTCAATACCACTTCGAGCGGCACAATCCGCATATCCAGCCACGGCGACATTTCAAAGGGCGGAGCAGGAAAACGACCATCCGGAAAAAGCAGATGCGCTGCAATTGCCTGCGTCCAGGTTGTACCTGCTTTATATGAAGTCGCAATCACAATATCATCGTCCCGCGGCTCAAAGTAGTCCCATCGGGTGCTGTCCATATGATGATTCTGATATGTCCGGGTGCGTCGGGGCAGATTACTCATCCTGTGTGTCCTGTTCGAAATAATCGAAATAATTTAATAGAAAACATGCTGTCAGGCAAATAATCCTGCTTACAAATCAAGCGTACCAGTCACACCAGATTGCGTTTAATGCGGCGATTCCAGTTTCTGGAATAAATGCGTTTATCCGCCTCATAAGCATCAAGTTCGGCATCAAGAAAAAAACTGCTTTCGTCACAACGTAATACAGTCCGCGTCACGGTTTTGACATGCCAGTCATTTCGCTTCAGGCTTCTCGTCCACAACGTTTCACCCCGCACTGAGCTGAAATCATCACCCTGGTATGAATACCACTCTTCTGCCTTGCGTTGCACCGTCAAATCAATTTCCTCCAACTGGTAAACGCCGTTGTCGTTGATAACTTCCAGTATCGATACATCTTGATCGAGTTCACGTATGACACGCCAGTTATGGCACCCTTCAGTTATCTGGCGTTGCCCGCTGCTTACTGATCCCTCGGCCTCTGAGAAGTTAATGCATTCTTCCCGCTGCGAGCGTATCGGCAATGTCAGCCGGCTGTTTCCAGTAAAAATTTTTACCTGGGTTGATTGCGGTGGTGGCCAGGCGAGCGGAAAATAAGAGGTGGAGATCGCGATGCGAATGCGGTGACCCGCTGGAAATGTTTGCGCTACATCATTGAGCTGCATGCGCACAGAATAGCGCTTACCCGGCTCCAGAGGCAAAGGACTGGCATGGCTGTCGCGGTGTGTAAGATTCAGTAATCCATAGGTAATACGCGTTACTTTATTGTCCGGTCGCATATCAGACAGGCGTACGGCAATCATGGCCACCGGCTGATTCGCCGACACGTCCAGTTCAAGTACAGGCGCACCCAGTATTTCAAGCGTATGGGGCAAAAAAGCTGAGGTAAACACCAAGGCGCCGCCATCTTCTTCACGCTGGTCATGCGGCAAATCGGGAGTTGCGCTGTAGGAACACCATTTGCCGGCAAACAGACCGTTGCTCAACGGTGACTGCAATGTCAACACATGCTCCGCTGTTGTCTCATTCTCATCGACCAGACGGTATTCATCCAATTTGTAAACCATCGGTTTGACATTGGTTGTCGGCCAGCATGGCTCACTGATCCAGCGCCCGTAGCGCTGATGATAAAAGGTAGACGGTGGCATGCTGTCGAGCATCCATGCGCGCAGCATGGGTTCATTCATAATCCCGGTTTCCTGCTGTTTTAGCCATTGATCCCACCAGCGCAGACATTCCTGCAAGAAACCGATCGCGGGCCCGGGCACGCCTAAATGTGGATATTTATGACTCCACGGTCCGATCAGTCCCTGCCGCGGTCCGGACAGATTTTTCAATAGACGGAACACTGCGTTAGAGTATCCGTCAGCCCAGCCGCTCACCGCCATTACAGGAATCTGCACTCGGGAAAAGTCTTCGCAGACAGAACCATGTTGCCAGTATTCATCCCGATGCTGATGCTGCAGCCAGGTATTCAGCCATAATCCACTGTTCTCGAGTCGTTCAAACCACATATCGCGCCACTTGTCGCCGACAATGACTGGGTCAGGCGGCAGCGAATTATAGGCAAACATGGTTGAAGCCCAGGAAAGATTGTCGCCGAGCAGGCAGCCACCCATATAATGCACGTCATCTGCATATCGATCGTCAGTAGAACATACACTGATAACCGCTTTTAACGCAGGCGGCTGCAACGCGGCAATCTGCAATCCATTAAAGCCCCCCCAGGAGATACCGATCATTCCAACATTTCCATCGCACCAGTACTGTTGCGTCAACCACGCAATGATGGCTACGCCGTCATCAAGCTCGCGCTGCAGATACTCATCGCGTAACACGCCTTCTGAATCACCGCTACCACGGATATCCACACGAACGCAGGCATAGCCGTGCCCAGCAAAATACGGATGCATGGTTTCATCGCGCAAACGGACACCGTCTCGTTTGCGATAGGGAATATATTCAAGTATGGCAGGAACCGGATGTGTATTCGCAGATTCAGGGATCCAGATACGCGCGGCCAGCCGCACGCCATCCGGCATTTGAATCCACTGATGTTCAATATGACGAATTCGGCAAGGAAAGTCTTCAAACGTTTTCATAGGAATACACCTTGGTTCACCAGTCAACCGACGGGTTCGAGCTCGATCTGCATCGCTTTTTTCAAGTCACGGTATTTTTGCAGCAATTCCTGTTGACTGTTACCTGCCAGAAAAATAACTGCGATTTCATAGCTATAACTGTCCTGATCCATGAGCTCCGACAAGCGCATACCACTGCGAACATGCAATTGAATGTTCGCATCTGCGTATTCATGTTCAAGCATCTGAAGGTCCTGCGCTGAAGGCACATGCCGGATATATGCGTCATGATTAATACGCCACATAAACTTTGCTGCTATCTTGTGTTTTCCCTCGCGATGAGGAAAATCCGGTTTTTCTCCTAATCCCAGCTCCAGCATGACTTTCTGATGTGTAGCGCCATCGACATCGCGAAACAGCGGGCAGTGCGATTTTGAAATCCGCGTGTTGATTTCAAGCAACCAGATTCTGTCGCGACCGGCTTTTATCGGTTCCCAGTAGTATTCAATATTAAACGGACCGTTATCAAAACCGATATGCTTAAGAAAACATTCAGTTGTAGCGATCATTTCCCGCTGGATACGCATTGGAATCGTTGACGGGTACTGATAACGCGCAAAGCTGGAACGATGCTGTCCTTCACGAATCGAATCGACGACGCCATACACTGTCATGTCACCATGATAAACATAACCTTCAAGCGTGCATTGTCGTCCTCTGGAAATAATCCCCTCCACAATACAATAATTTCCATCCACAGCATCAATTTCGTCTGGCAACTCGGCAAACTGCAACATATAGTTAAATGGTCTGGAAAAACGACAAATTTTCTTACGGATAATCTGCAAAACCTGATCGAGCTCAGTGTCATTACGCACTTTAAAACCCAGATGAGAAGAAGCTGATTTGACCGGCTTGATCCAGAACGGGTATTGAACTGTTACCGATTGTTTGGCATTGGTGTCGAACGGATTAATTGCACAAAAATCGGGAATATAGTCGGGAATAACCTTTTTTTGTTCCAACCGACACCAGTATTTATGTTCACAAATAAGTACTGATCGATAGCTGGGCGAAGGTAAACCAAACGGTTGCCGAAGTAGCGGTAGCATAGTACTGACCGGAAAATCCCAATAGCCGACAATTGCGTCGACGGATCCGGAAAAAGCCTTTAAACGCTCCATCGCACTTTTGTGAATCTTTTGCACCGAATGCCCATTCCAGCATTTAACCTGTTGATGTGTAAGCAATTCATGAAAACAGTAATGTTTCGCGGAAGCGAGTGCCTTCATTTGATTTATATTGAACTCCTCCGCCCCAAAAACGAAGATATTTTTTTTACACGTATCATGCATCATGATATTTTCACCCATCTCCCCGTAACACTGTCTCAGTCGTTACGATAACACATACCCGTATGGCATTCATGGACAAACACCAGCTGAAATGATTTCGATCATAGTAAGCCGTTGAATTCCGATTTCGAAATGATAGCCAGACCCGTTCCGCGTGGTGTTTATGCAAAAAGCAAACAAACATCCGTTTTTCCGGCCACTTGAACCGTCAAACTCAACCAGCCATAGCTTTGTTGTTAAAAACAGGCGACAATAATCAACAAACACAAATTTTCTGTTCTTGACTCTTACTATGGAATCGCTTTTTGACGCAGCTCATCGCTGCTTGAATACCCGGGAATTAGACCATAAGCTGTACTTAACCCATCAAACCGCCCAAATGTGGCATCAGGATTTGTTATCAATCGAATACAGTCAGGTACCCGAACCCATAGGAGAGCCCGGACGCCCGGCGAAGCCCGAGTTGGTATTACCCGCCAATGTGCCTAAACGCCGACTGGGCACGAAAGCAGGACTTGTCTCATTAATTCATGCTGTTACACACATTGAATTTAACGCCATCAACCTCGCCTGGGACGCGGTGTATCGTTTTCGCCAGCTTCCCACGCAGTATTACAGTGACTGGATACGTGTCGCCTGCGAGGAAGCTCATCATTTCCACTTACTGCGAAATCGCTTGCTTGAACTGGAGCATGATTACGGCGACTTTCCAGCCCATAACGGCTTGTGGGAGATGGCCAGAAAAACGGCCTTTGATCCGATGGTGCGTATGGCCCTGGTCCCGCGTGTACTGGAAGCCAGAGGGCTGGATGTAACACCGGGCATTATCAATCGCCTCCGTATCGCTGGAGATGAAAAAACCGTTGCAATACTTGAAGTTATTCTGCACGATGAAATCGGCCATGTAAAAATCGGTTCACACTGGTTTCAGTATTTTTGCAATCAACGACAATTGAACGCGGACCGCACATTCAGCAGGTTGCTCAATCAATACTACACGGGACAGCTCTCTGGCCCGTTTCACTATGAAGCGAGACAACAGGCGGGTTTTACCGAAACCGAACTCAGAACGCTCGAAAGCATGAAACGCTGATATCCTGGCAGGTTTTTATTTGTACTGATTTACACGTGGATCGTTACCTGAATTTCAGCATTCTGAGTTGACCATATCGTTGATACGATTTGCCCAAACCAGTGCCTCCAGCTCCAGCTGTGTAAATTCTGTCATATTGAGGAACCCCAGTTCCGACAGTATTGATGAAACAGTTTCGAATTCACCAATTTCGTGTGCTTCTATCAGTGCCAGTTGGCGGCCCAGGTAACCCCGCCTTGACAACAAGGCGTCACTCATATCTTTCTGGATACTCAGCGTTTTTACGAGTTCGGACATTTTCATACCCAACAAGGTATCCAGTAACGATAACACGCCCACCATGAAAGCACGGTCATGATGATTCTTGTCATGGGGCCGGTCTGCTATTGCAATGAGTTCGAGTAATTTTCCACGAACAGATGCGGTCTGAATAAGTGCATCCGATGTGCTGCCATCTTTTTGTTTGGCGGAATAAAGCAGAATCTGCACCCATCGCTGGAGCTGTTTTCTGCCCAAAATCATGATTGCTCTTTTAATCGAATTTACCGTTCTGGCCGTGCCCGTGGCAGCAGAATTCACCATGCGAAGCAGGTTGTAACTCAATCCAGGTTGATACTTAAGCTCGTTCTCGATATCGACAACCTCGCTGTCTTTGACTACGAGCAGCAATAGTTTCAGTAGCGACAGTTTGGATGGATCAATACGTTTTCCAGAAATGATCTCGGGCCTTGCAAAATAAAAGCCCTGCAACATATTAAAACCCAGCTCTATGCATTTCCTCGCTGTTTCCCGGCTTTCAACTTTCTCTGCCAGCAATAGGACAGGCCACCGCCTCAGTTTCTTGATCAGCCTGACTAGCTCTTTACTTTCCAGCTCGCTGACATTGACTTTAACCACATTAACCATGGGCATTAACCTATCCAGCCGCTCATCGACTTGCACCACGCCTGTCAAAGCGATCTGATAACCTTTCTGCCTTATTTCCTTGCAGCGCTCTATAATGGCATCGTCTATTTCAACATTTCTCAATATTTCGAAAACAATCTGGCTTTTAGGCAGCAAAAATACCGCGTCACTCATTAAAAATTTGGCATCGACCTTGATGAAGCCGCGCCGTTTGCCCATGACATTTTCAATACCCAATTGCCCGTAAGTATCGATGATGACATTCGCCGATGCCGCCCGGTTGTCTGTAACACGCACTTTATTCAGCTGATTGGAACGAAACAAGAGCTCAAATGCAACGATGTTCTGTTTATTGTCCAGTATCGGAAGCCTGCCTAGAAATACTTCATTCATTGTTAGTCCTGTAAACGCGCAAGCTGCAGCAGATTCTTCAATATTAACGTTTTAAGCCATATTTACCTGTCACGCACAATCTGACACAGAACATGCAATTCGTTGATATCGAACAGGAGTCTAACGGATAATAAACTCTTAGGATTCTTCGTTTAAGGAATGTTTATGCCTTTATTTATCCGTTTAAGCGCTTTATCCGACTGATTGCGCTTTATAAAAACACCCGTACAATGTCAGGAAACATCATGACGATTACCAGCCCAATCAATTGCAATATAATGAACGGTATCACGCCGCGGTAAATATGCAACGTACCGAGCGATACCGGTGCCACACCACGCAGATAAAACAGTGAAAACCCGAATGGCGGGGTCAGGAAAGAGGCCTGCAAATTCAGTGCAACCAGGATACCGAACCAGAGTGGATCAATATCCAGTTTCAGCAGTACAGGCGCTATCATGGGAACAAAAATATAAGCTATCTCGACAAAATCAATGAAAAATCCCAGCAAAAAAATAACGATCATCATCAAGACGACAAATCCCCATTGGCCGCCAGGCAGATATTCCATGATTCGTTCTACTGCGTCATCACCACCAGTATAAGTAAAAACCATTGAAAAAAATGTCGCGCCAGCCAGGATGGTAAATACCATGGCACTGATTTTTGTCGTCTCCATCGCAACCTGATGCAGCATGGAAACGCGCAGGTTACCGCCAAGCACAGCAAGAATAATTGCACCTACGGTACCCATCGCAGCTGATTCGGTTGGAGTAGCGATACCTGTTATCACGGTACCAAGCACCACCATCACCAACGTCAGCGCAGGAGTGATTGCAAGAAGTGCCTGCCAAAATTGTTTTGAGCTGATCCGGGATGCCCGCGGAATGGCTGGAGCGGTATCCCTTTTAAAATAAGCTGCCGCCAGACAGTAAATTATATACAGCAGAACCAGAAGCAGGCCGGGCAGCAATGCAGCACGATAAAAGTCACCCACGGGCTGGTGCAACACATCAGCCAGAATGATCAATACGATCGAAGGTGGAATGATCTGGCCCAGCGTACCAGAAGCACAAATCACGCCGCAGGCAAGCTGCTGATTGTAGTTATATTTCAGCATGACAGGTAATGCAATCAGCCCCATAGTCACAACCGAAGCGCCCACAACGCCAGTAGATGCAGCAAGCAACATACCAACAACAACTGTGGATACCGCCAATCCACCGCGGATATGCCCGAACAGCAGCCCCATAGACTCAAGCATTCTTTCTGCGATCCCGGATCTTTCCAGAACCAGCCCCATGAAAATAAAAAGCGGTACTGCCATTAACGTGATATTGGTCATTATTGCGTACAGGCGATACGCAATCAGCATAAACAGGTCTAGCCCTTCAGCATATAGTCCGAAAAATACAGAAACACCGGCAAATGTAAAAGCTACAGGATAACCCAGTGTCAGCATCAACAAGCAGACAACAAACATGACCAGACCGATCACGATTTTTCCCGATGTTCTGGCGTGCTTTGGCCTGGATCTAAAGAATCACCGGCAAGTAAACGAATATTTTGCGAAATAACCGCAATTGCCTGGATCAAAACCAGAAAATATCCAAATGGTAGCAACGCCTTGAACGCAAACCGGTAAGGCAAGCCGCCCGGGTCGCTGGATACCTCCTGAGTTTCATAAGAATAAGCAACAAAATCGAATGAGCTGTACAGAATCAATGTACTCATCGGAATGACAAAAATCACTGTTCCGAACAAATCAATCGCAGCCTTTCTGCGAATGGAAAGCTTTTCATACAATACGTCTACACGCACGTTTGCATTTTCACGCATGGTATATGCAGCACCCAGCAAAAACACAGCAGCAAATAAATGCCATTCCAGTTCCTGCATGGCAATTGACCCGGATTCAAATGCGTAGCGCGCTATCACATCAACGAACACGACAGCAATCATGAGTATACACAGCCATCCAGCCAACCAGCCAAACAGGCCGGATATTCGACCTATGTATAGCTCCAATTGACGCAACTTCTGCATAATGGAAATACTTCAGCCACCCGCGACGGTCATGTGGTCAATCAGAATAGAGCCGCTCAGTTTGGAGCCGCGCACGACGACGTCGTTACCAATTGCTGCTATTCCCAGGAACATTTCTTTCAGATTGCCTGCAATGGTGATTTCTTCGACGGGAAAACTGATCTCCCCATTTTCTATCCAGTAGCCGGACGCACCCCGCGAATAATCCCCAGTCACGGTATTGATGCCATGTCCCATCAGTTCGGTTACCAGCAATCCTCTGTTCATTTGCTTCAGCAGAACGTCAAAGCCCACTGGCTCACCGTTTTCGATAATCAGGTTGTGTACACCGCCAGCATTGCCCGTTGTCTGCATACCCAGTTTTCGCGCAGAGTAGCTGCTCAGGAAATAGCCTTGAACTATGCCATTTTCAACCACATTTCGTGTTGCCGTTGCAACGCCTTCGTCATCAAAAACGCTGCTGGCCAGCCCTTTGGGTAAATGTGGCCATTCACGGATATTGATATTGCCACCAAAAATTTGTTGACCCATGCTGTTCAATAAAAAGGTCGATTTACGATACAGATTGCTTCCGCTGACTGCTGATGCAAAATGACCAAGCAAGCTAGCCGCAACCGGCGCTTCAAACAGTACGGGTACTTCGCAGGTCGGAATCTGGCGTGCTCCCAGACGCGCAACAGTCCGTTCTCCTGCTTTTCTGCCTATTTGCTCGACAGCTTCCAGATCTTGAACATCACGTGCTACGCTATACCAGTAATCCCGTTGCTTGGCGCCATTTTGCTCAGCAATAGCAACACAACTTATGCTATGCCTCGAATATGGGCACCCTCCTACAAATCCCAGACTGTTGGCATAAACAAACTGCGATTCATCCGTTGATATACTAGCGCCCTCAGAGTTGCTAATCCGCGCATCTACTGCAAAAGCGGACTGTTCGCAGTTCCTGGCCAATTCAATGGCCTTTTCTACAGGTAAGTTCCAAGGATGATACAAATCCAAATCAGGGAAACTCCGGGCAAGCAGTTCTGGGTCAGCCAGCCCCGCACAATCATCTGTAGCTGTATGTCGTGCTATCGACAAAGCAGCACTTACTGTTTCGCTGATCGCTTGTGGCGTAAAATCTGATGTGCTGGCATTTCCACGCTTCTGCCCAATATAAACGGTAACCGAAAGCCCCTTATCGCGGTTATATTCTATGGTCTCAACTTCATTTTTGCGAACCGTTACCGTTTGCCCGAAACCATCGGATACATGCGTCTCACAGGCACTGGCACCGCCACGCTTGGCATGGTCAAGAATATCGCGGGCAATTTGCTCAAGCCTCGAATAGGTATTTGAAAATCGAGTAGGTTGCTTTTCTGCTGATAACGTATTCATAAAATTATTTTGTGGATTGATTAAATTATTATTAATTTTTTAGAATGATTACTGTAAATACAGATATGAAGCATGACATGCAATAGGCTGAGGCGGAATGAATTGTTATTTTGTCGGCGCATTATCTGCACTAATGCTTTCTTGATAGAACTGGATTATACGCAATATTACAATAAGAACAGATTGGGTTAGACGCATTAAATAAATCTGGTTTGACTTTGATCTAAACGTTATGATGAATCGTATTCATTTTACCTTACACAATTGACGTGCAAAACACTACTGATAAAACCGACAAGAGGGAAGATAAACCCAGTAAAACGCAACGCAAACTCGCAATGCATTCATTGCAAAAAACCGGGGAGCAGCTGGTTACACTGAGTGATAATCAGCTTGCCGAGCTGGATTTACCGGAAAACCTGCATGAAGCAATCTTAGTTGCGCGTCAAATCACCAAATTTGGCGCACGCCAGCGGCAAATGCAGTTTATTGGAAAGTTGATGCGGCGAATTGATATTCTACCTATTGAAGAAAAGCTTAAAGCCTTGCAACGAAATTCCTCCCATCAGATAGCTCTGACACACCTGGCAGAACGCTGGCGCGAGCAACTTTTATCCGACAATGAAGCTTTAACTGAATTTACCAGACAATATTCAGGTGCTGAAACTACACAAATCAGGACGTTGGTGCGAAATGCGCGCAAAGAAATAAACAGCAATAAAGCATCTAAAAACTATCGTCAATTGTTTCACGCATTACTGGAAACAATTAAAAACGAGCGAAATTCACGAAGTAAAGATATTAGTCATCCTTGTTGAATTTTGCGGCATCAAGAATTGACCACAAATGAATAATGCCGCCTACAACTGCCGGAATGATCAGGGCGGCAAAAAAGTAATTAGTGCTGACTACAACGAAAAACAATAAGGCCGATAATGCACGTCCTTGAACTAATTGTCCTAATCCAGGGATAAGAAAGCTGCATATTGCCGCGAGCACGTTTCCGCCAGAACCCTGTCCTGTCATAATATACGCTGTTGTGCCATGAGTAATGCCGCAAGAAAAGGATTCAACGACTGACGCAATTCCAGCTTGATATCATTTAATGACTGAAACTGATTGAAACTGAAACAGAGACTACGGCAATTAATCCATAGTCTCTGTATTCGATAATTTAAATATAGATATAATGATCGACAAGCAATGCCACAAACAGTAACGCAAGATACAATATGGAATAGCGAAAAGCTTTCCGTGCCAGCTGATCACTGTAATTTCTGTATATTTCTATGGCGTAATACATAAATACAGCATTTAACGCAAGCGCACTGATGATATAAATCATACCACTCATTTGCGTTAGATATGGAAACACGGTGATGATACAAAGAATAATTGTATATAAAAGCACATGCAATTTGGTAAATTGATCACCGTGTGTAACAGGCAGCATTGGCATACCAATTGATGCGTACTCATTCTTCCGATAAAGCGCCAATGCCCAGAAATGTGGTGGTGTCCAAGCAAAAATAATCAGAAACAGCAGTAAAGCATCTGCAGTAATTTCACCCGTGACAGCAGTCCATCCCAAAACCGGGGGCATTGCACCTGAAGCACCGCCAATGACGATATTCTGAGGTGTTAAAGGTTTTAGTATTACTGTATAAATAATTGCGTACCCGACAAACGTTCCCAGTGTCAACCACATCGTCAACGGATTGACCCATTCATACAGTATAAACAACCCGGCTCCGCCAACTAAGAGAAGAAAAAAGAGTGTTTCCGGAACGCTAACCCCACCTTGTGGCAGTGGACGCCCTTTGGTTCTGGCCATAATAGCATCCATCTTATACTCGACCAGACAATTCAATGCTGCTGCCGCTCCTGCAACCAAAGCGATTCCGATCGTTCCAAAAAATAATGCGTCTATTGGTACCGCGCCCGGAACGGACAAAAACATTCCAATCACGGCAGTAAATACGATTAATGAGACCACTCTTGGTTTTGTTAATCGGTAGAACTGTTGAATACGTGTTGCTGCTTCATGCAATGCTAAACTCGTTGCCATTTGACTCATCTCCTGCCTTATTTATCTTTTGCCTTATTGATGATTTAAACTGTCATTCCAAAAGCTAAAGTAAGTAATTTGATATTTCGATTCTTTTAATATTTACATGTGCTCATCATGTGACACTTGTAATAATCGCTTGAGGTCATCGCTCATTTTTCTTGGCTCCAAATCCTCAGGGAAGCGCATCATCAAATTGCCATAGGGATCAATTAAATAGATATGATTACGCTGCGTTTCCCTGCTGGGAATCTGATCAAGAAGCTCGCTATCTCGAGCGTTGACAATCTGAGTGCCTTTATATTCTTCCCAGAACCTGTCCTCGACGGGAACATTGTCATCCACCAACCACAACCTTTCTATGCGATGCATATCCTTGTTTTGCATGGTTCGAATCTGCCGCATAAAATATAACTTCTGCTGACACGCCTGATCACAATTACCGGAATCGATTGTTAGCATCACCCATTTCCCATGCAGATCCTTGATTCTTAGAATGGTATTTTCATCTTGCGTTACACCGCTACCTGACAATTTATGTAGATCAAGAAGCTCTCCATAATTCACACTGCTTCCAGGTCGATACCCTGCAAAAAAAAGTGTGTATGAAATTATAATCGGAGCAAGTAAAACTACCCCAATCATGACAAATTTAATCCTATTGGCTCTTCTTGTTGCTTCGTCTAACATTTAACACCAGAAAAATTATGATTGTCGTTATAGCAAGGGAAAACCATTGAATTGCATAGCCGATATTTTTTGATGCTCCGGAGTCAGCTTTTTTCCAGTCACGGATTAAACCATCCTTTATATGACCAGTTTGTTGAATCATAATCGGTTGCATTACAAGATTAGATGCCTGCTGAAAACGCTCTAAATCGAAGTTTATCCAAACGGTCCCTGAGGTATCCGGTTCAGCCAGTTCAAGCATTCTCAATTCTGGGGATACGACAGTACCAGTTATTATTGTTTCTCCAGTATCTACCGGAACTTCTGGTAACTCGGACCGATCATATCCGGTCGCTATCCAACCCCTGTTAATCATCACATGCCACTCACTATTTGCAATCTGCAAAGGCGTTAGCACATGATAACCCGCCTGTCCTTTATACGTTTTGTTGTCCAGATAAATCGTAAATTCCGGTCTATATCTTCCTCTAACTTCTACCTGTCGATATAGAAAATCTTCCATCGTTATGCGACTGTCCGGAATATTGACTACAGGTTCATTTGACAGCTGCTCCAGTTGCTGGTGGCGTTCATTTCTCTCATCAGCGCGAGACAACTGCCACTTTCCCAACTCTAGAAAAATCACTACCATACCTGCTGTTACAATCCAAGCCCAAAGCTTGGGCTTAAACTGAAAACCTTTAAAAGCCATAGTGTATGTGTAGCAGCAATAAACTTAGAATCTTCTTACCGTGTATCTGGGATATTTATATATAAAAAGATTCCAGTCTTTTACATCTCAATCCTGCAGACATCAAAATCAGCAACATGCAATGTAAAAGCTGGAACCCTGTTCATAACAAATACTGTTTCTATTTACATCAGATAAACAAATATAAACAGCCCCAACCAGACCACGTCTACAAAGTGCCAGTACCAGGCTACGCCCTCAAAACCGAAGTGTCTTTCCGGTGTGAAATGTCCTGCAGCACATCTGAAATAGATAACAAGCAGCATGATCGTGCCCAGCGTCACATGGAAACCATGAAATCCCGTAAGCATAAAGAATGTTGAACCATAAGCGCCGGTATCCAGTCGCAGATTCAAATCATTATAAGCATGAACGTATTCATAGCCTTGCAGTCCCAGGAACAACGCGCCCAAGAAAACTGTTGCCAACATCCATTTCTTCAGTGCATCACGCCGCCCTTCTTTTAAGGCCCAGTGAGCATAAGTAACGGTCACACCTGAAGTTAGCAAAATCAGCGTATTAATCGCCGGTAATCCCCATGCACCCATTGGCGTAAATGCAGCGTGTTCTCCAGGTCCCGTAGTTGGCCAACCGCCTTCATAAGCACCCCAGAATGACTGGCCTAAAACCTGACTTTCTTCAGCCAACCATGGAATTGACAAAACGCGCATGTAAAACAGTGCGCCAAAAAAAGCAGCAAAAAACATAACTTCCGAGAAAATAAACCATGTCATTCCCCAGCGAAATGACTTATCGACATCCAGACCATATTTTCCGCTTTCACTTTCTGCTGCAACTGTGCCAAACCAGCGAAAGCACATGTATATCAGTATCGCGAAGCCTATCGCCAACAGACCATAGCCCAGCTCCATTTTATTCATCGTTAACGCGGCACCAAACCCCATAAACAATAACGCCGTTGATCCGATAATCGGATATGTTGACGGGGCTGGTACATAGTAGTGACCCGTTTGTTGACTCATTCTTACCCTCCTAGTTCCAAATTTTCAATTCAAGTTAACAATAATTTTGACCAGTATCAAAATACTGATTACAAAAAGCGTTGCTCCGATTAGTCCGCCTATGATTAACTGGGCCGGTTTTAAATTGGCTGCATCGTTTTCCAAATCGCTTTGCTTTCGGATTCCCATAAACGCTGCCAATACAGCCTTGGCTACCTGCATGAATGTACCGGAAGCTTTTTTCTCTTCTTTACTCATACACTTATTTTTCGCTGATAGCCGGCGTCCCTACGGGAAGTTCAAAAAAGGTATACGAAATCGTAATCGTATGAAACTCCTTAGGCAAAGTCGGCTCGATCACAAACTGGACCGGCATTTGCCTCACTTCCTTTGGTTTTAAAACCTGCCTGGTAAAACAAAAACATTCGAATTTCTTTAAATGCTTGTCCAGAAAGCGCGGACTATAACTCGGTATCGCCTGACCTGTAATCTCTCGCTCCGAGTTATTGATAATTTCGTACATCACTTCTACTGATTCACCTGGATGGACACGAACGCTGCGCTGTAACGGCTTGAAGTCCCATGGTAATCCTCGTGTATTTGCATCAAGCTCTATTGTCACCCAGCGTGCGGTATCCGTTTCCTGTTCTTGAGTCAGTGTATCCGGCTGTAACAGATTATTGATACCGGCTACTTCACAAAATTTTTCATAAAACGGCACCATTGCATAGCCAAAAACAAACATAACGACTGTGAAGACCAACAACTTCTTCATCATTGTCAGGTTATTTTCCATCTTGTCTTTGATCGCCATTTTGTCTTTCACCTTTTATCAATTCATCGGCTACAGCCGCAGCGTACAGATCTGTTGAACGTATTCAATCTATTCGGCGGTCACATGCCTTTAGCGTGATTCATAGATTGGTCTTCCTTTTATAATTTCATGTAAAGAAAGGCACCTACATATATTACTATCACTAAAATAAATAAGATAACTGCCGTTTTGATTTTTCTACGCTTCAAATCTGTTTCATCTGACATACGAATCTCGTCGGTTATTATTTAACAACTGGTGGTGTTTCAAAGCTATGATATGGCGCTGGTGTTGGCAAATGCGTCCACTCCAGTGTTTTTGCACCGTCCCACGGCTTTTCAGGTGCTGGCTCTTTGCTGCGTATACATTTGATTACAATGTAAACAAATAATAATTGCGTCAAACCAAATCCAAATGCACCGAGACTGGAAATCATATTGAAATCAGCGAATTGCAAAGCGTAATCGGGAATTCTGCGCGGCATGCCTGCAAGACCCAGGAAATGCTGAACAAAGAACGCCATGTTAAAGAAGATCATTGACAACCAGAAATGCCATTTGCCCAGAGTCTCATCATACATGTGCCCCGTCCATTTAGGCAGCCAGTAATAAGCGCCGCCAAACAAAGCAAATAAAGCACCTGATACAAGTACGTAATGGAAGTGTGCAATTACATAATAAGTATCTTGGACTTGAATATCAATTGGTACGATAGCGCAGATAACACCGCTGAAACCACCAATCACGAACAGGAAGATAAATCCGATCGCAAACAGCATTGGTGTTTCAAATGTCATTTCGCCTTTCCACATTGTCGCGGTCCAGTTGAACACTTTCACACCTGTTGGCACAGCAATCAGCATGGTTGCATACATGAAGAACAGTTGTCCGACGGTCGGCATACCAGAAGTGAACATGTGATGCGCCCATACGATACACGAAAGAATCGCAATAGATGCTGTCGCATACACCATTGAAGAGTAACCAAACAGCGGCTTGCGTGAGAATGTAGGAATGATTTCAGACACAATACCAAATGCCGGCAAAATCATGATATACACTTCAGGATGACCAAAGAACCAGAAAATGTGCTGGAACAACACAGGATCACCACCACCAGCAGCATTGAAGAAGCTTGTGCCAAAGTGACGATCAGTAATCAGCATTGTCACCACACCAGCGAGTACCGGCATTGCCAGCACCAGCAGATATGCAGTAATCAACCACGTCCATACGAACAATGGCATTTTCATCAGCGTCATGCCCGGTGCGCGCATATTCAGTACAGTGGTAATAATATTGATAGAGCCCATAATCGATGATGCGCCAAGAATGTGTACTGCAAACAGCATCATATCGACACCAAGGCCACCTTGCGTTGACAGCGGCGGATAAAATGTCCAGCCACCTGCTGCTGCACCTCCTGGCACAAAGAACGACGAAATTAATAGTAACGCTGCGGGTATCAACAACCAGAAGCTCCAGTTGTTCATACGGGCAAACGCCATATCGGGCGCACCGACCATCATCGGTATTTGCCAGTTAGCAAACCCCACAAACGCCGGCATGATGGCACCAAACACCATAATCAAGCCATGTAATGTGGTAAATGAGTTAAATAATTCGGGCTCAAGAATCTGAATACCGGGCTGGAATAATTCAGCTCGGATACCCATCGCCAGGAAGCCACCCGTAAAGAACATTGCCAAACTGAACCACAGGTACATTGTCCCAATGTCCTTGTGGTTGGTTGTTGTTACCCAACGCATGATACCTGTTGGGTGATGGTCGTCATGCCCGTGACCATGTACGTCACCATGTACTGCTGCCATAGGTTATCTCCTCTTAATTATTATCTGAATCTTTTTCAGCTGCTTCAACCGCTTCGGCATCGCTCGCTACATCAGTCGCCACAGAAGCAAGATTAACAGAGTCTTTTTTCATGCTAGCCAGTTTCTCAGCGGCCCACTCTGAGTAAGCTTCTTCGTCTAGAACTTCCACTACAATTGGCATATAACCATGATCCTTGCCACACAATTCAGCGCATTGACCGCGATAGATGCCCGGTGTATCAGCTGTGAACCATGAATCACGAATAAATCCTGGAATCGCATCCTGCTTAACGCCCAATGCAGGCACCCACCATGCGTGAATCACATCATTGGCAGTCAAAATCATGCGCACTTTTTTGCCTACCGGCACCACAACATGATTGTCGACTTCCAGAAGATAGTGCTCGCCTTTCGGCTCCTTGTTTTCCAATTGTGCTCTAGGTGTTGAGAGCTTGCTGTAGAAGCTGATGCCCTCACCTTCGCCTTGCAGGTAATCGTAACCCCACATCCATTGATAGCCAGTTGCCTTGATCGTCATATCCGGACTGGAAGTGTCTTTCATCGCGATGACAGTCTTGGTAGCCGGCCATGCCATTACAATTAGAATCAAACAAGGAATTATTGTCCAGATCACCTCGGCTGTAGTGCTGTGATGAAAGTTTGCAGCTTTGTGTCCTACTGATTTACGATGTTTCAGAATCGAATAAAACATGACGCCAAAAACAGCGATAAAGATAGCCAGACAGATCCACAAAAGCATCATATGCTGATCATAAATATCTTGCGCAATGACGCTCTGTGGCTCTTGAAAATTATATTTTGATCCCACCGCCATGCTTGAATACAAGGCTAGAGCGGTAACCCCCGCCAAGGTTGCTACTGATTTATTTCTCATATTTCCCCCACATGATTATTACGAACTCTTCGATTCCAGGCATCGCTCTTGCATTAGAGAGCAAAACAAACATCTTTGTTCAGTCTGTATATGCTTGAGCGAAGCACTGTAATCTCATCTTGCAAAAAAATAACCATACCATATCGACGACAATTACTTTTATTAGCCGAAATTTATTGTTATCTATAACTTAGATTTACCAAGTTAAGGACAACTTTTTTGTGTTACTAAATCGAATGGAAATTCTAGCATGCTGCCGTGCCCCGAACAAGGGAAAATCATGATTTTTATAGCAATATTCCCCTGTTTATAAAGTGGTATTTTCAATTTGACGTCATTAAAAAACCCTGTTGACATCTCGATAATCACACTTTTATTTTCCCGTTTGCCTGCTGCACTCAGTTTTATCCGGCATTGATATTTTGCAGAAATAAAGGACGCTAATAGCGTCATTCGTTCATGCCGACAGCTTGGGTATTGACGCGGTTATTTCAAAAACAGAACAATACATTTTGTAATGTCTGGCGTTGTACAATGCAATGTGGAATGGAAATTTTTATCGATATCAGCTGCACGGGACCCGATTATTTATTTCAGCTAAAAAACAGGAGAAAATGCCACTAATCAAGACACATACATCGGTATCAATCGATTATTTTCAATATAGATTAAAATTATTGATCAAACTATACCAATCAACATTAACTGGCCAACCTGAAACACCTCAATCCAATCAATACCGTATATGCCACAAACATCGTTTTTTATTAATTTTTTTTCAGGGCTGGTACTTTTACACTGCACTTCATTAAGTCAGGCCACAACATTCGACACCGAAAGTCTGCAATCGGCACTGAACACTTTCGTGTCCCGGTACGTTGATGACCCGCGACACGAATATATTGATCTGACCAAACTGCAGGAATTCTATTCGGCAAGAGACTATCGGCCCGCATGGACTGATTCCGTCACACAATTGACGCGTTTGGAAATTGCTTTGTCTTTTATTGGCACCGCTGAAAATGAGGGGCTGGAGAGCCGGGAATATCGACTTGATCGTTTGATGCAGTTATTCAAAACGCGAAACCCATCTGAGCGCTTCGAGCTTGAATTTCTGACAACATTGTCATTATTGCGGTTTAGCAACGATTTATACCGTGGTCGATTTACCGCTTCCAGACTCGATCCTGACTGGCACATTCCACAACCGGCTTTCAATGCGATCAATTTCTTACTATCGACAGTAGACACTGACACCTTTCAACAATCACTTCTGGGACTGGCACCCAATATACCCAACTATCACTTACTCAAGCAGGTGCTGTTGAAATTTCGCAACCTGGCCGAACGCGGGGTTTCCTGGCAGCATATTCCAGATATGCCATTGCTTCGACCCGGCGAATCGCATCAGGCCATTCCTTTGATACGTATACGTATCGCTCAAGCCTACGAAACGCATGACAAAACTGAATATAATCTGTCTCATTCGGAAGAGAGCATAAACAGCACAATATATGATCGCAGCCTGGTCAATGCCATCAAGGCCTTTCAGCTGCAACACGGACTGAATGCTGACGGTATCATCGGAAAAAATACCATAAACGCACTCAATAAAACGCTCGACGAAAAAATACAGCAACTGCGCATTACTATGGAACGACTGCGCTGGCTGCCACGCGAACTGGGCAGTCGTTATCTGCTCGTAAATACTGCAGGCTTTCAGCTCGCCGCCGTGGAAAACGATGAGTATATGCTAGACATGCGTATTATTGTCGGGCGTGATTACCGTTCAACACCCAGTTTTAACAGTCGCATCACACATTTGATTATTAATCCCTACTGGAACATTCCAGCCAGTATAGCCAGCAAGGATCTGTTGCCCAAACAGCAGAAAAATCCAGATTACTTTACATCTCAAAATATCAGGGTCTATTCCGACTATGCTTACAACGCAGAACCGATAGATCCAGACAGCATCGACTGGCTGGCAATCAGGCGTGGTTTTCCATATATTCTGCGACAGGATCCCGGTATCCACAACGCGCTGGGAACTATCAAATTCATGCTGCCGAATCCTTTTAGCATTTATTTACATGATACACCAACCAAAACTCTGTTTAACAAAGATATTCGCACCTTCAGTTCAGGTTGTATACGCCTGGAAAAACCGCTGCAACTGGCAGAGTTCGCGTTAAGGAAACAATTAACGCAAGAAACTTTGAAAGCACAGATCGAATTCGGGAAAACCAGACAAATTAATCTTCCTGAGCCGCTGCCGACTTTTATTGTGTATTTGACAGCCTGGATAGACAGCGAAAACAACATACATTATTCGCCGGATAGTTACCAAAGAGATAGACGCGCACTCGCCTTTGCGCGCTGGTAACTTCATTTACTGCATTGTTAATTATGAAAATTCATGTTAGGGTTCGAACACTCACATAAGGAGGATCCAGAATGTCAACCAGCTTACGCTCCCACTCCCGAGATCACTCAGCCTCGGTCAGTGTATCCAATAAACAGAAATATGGTCGCCGTCATTTTTTGAAAGCCGGCATCGGCGCGTGTACACTACTCGCACTGCCTAATGTGCATGCATCCCCATTTAATTTGAGTGAACGCAAGCTTGCCTTGCTGAATCTGCATACGGGCGAACGGGTTAAAACAACATACTGGGCGGAAGGTCAGTATGTCTCGGAAGGTTTAACGGCGATCAGAAAAGTATTGCGCGACCACCGTACCGGTGAAACTTATGAAATTGATCCTAATCTGCTGGATATGCTGCAACTGCTAAACTATAAAATGAAATCAAAAAAAGAGTTTCATGTGATATCCGGTTACCGTTCACCCGCTACCAATGCGCAGCTGAACGCACGCAGCAATGGGGTGGCTAAGCGCAGTCTTCACATGCAAGGCAGGGCAATCGATCTACGTTTGCCTGGGCATATGCTTTCAGATCTACATAATGCGGCACTGTCATTGCAGGCTGGCGGTGTCGGTTATTATCCAAAATCCGATTTTATTCACATTGATACCGGACATTTTCGTCAATGGAGAGGCTAACACACAAACCTGACTGTTAAACCGGAACTTGTATACACTATCCCAAATAACAATAGCACAGGCATCCATATTCAATTAATTCAGACACACCAGATACCTGGTTTTGATGAAATCAACCTGCTGCACCCCAGCAATATTGGCGCGGTAATCCCGTGACTGTACCAACAGTCTACTGTCGGCAAGTTATGCTTTGAAAAAGGCATATTGCGAGTGTCCGACTTCATTGCTGCGTTGCGCGGATGCCTGTTCATACAAAAAACTATTGTTTCAACCAATATTGCCGTTAAATATACGGAGTACATCGATTACCGCAGAAGCACAAATGAGACAGAAAACCGGCTGGTAGTCTGAGGTTCCCGGGCTTGTAATATACCGGGAAAATTTAACACCTTCTTTTCCAATTCTTTGATTGAAAATTAGCGTTTTACAGGAGTGACAATGGCTTATGAATTTAACCGAAAATATAAATGATATAGAGAGCCCGTCTACTTCCACCAAAAACAGCGACTCTGCAACCCGGAAAAAACAGGATACGACAAATGATACTGTTTTTTCTTTTAAAGACATGCAGTTAAAAATTAACGACAAATTGCAGATCCAGCCTGCCACCTTGTCAAAAAAGTCGCAAAGTCCTACACAGGTTACTTATTACACAGCAAAACTCATCGGGTACTATCTTAATTTAGGATTACTGATTTCAGAACCTCATTCCGTTAAAATCAATGAATATCCACTTCTGGAAGGCGATGAATTATTTATTTTTTATTTCAATGGACAAACACTGTTCAAATTCACTTCATATGTTGAAAAAATTATAACGCTACCTTTCAAGTATCTACATTTAACATTTCCAAAGCATATTTCAGGTAAGCAAATTCGCAGTTCCAGACGCGTTAGCGTAAATATAGAAGCGACGGTTAATAGCATTACTTCGCCTGTCATCATCACTGATATCAGTACTACAGGAGCAAAAATTGAGACCAACCAGGAATTAGGCGGCATCAACACGGCTATAGACATTGCTTTTGAAATCGGTCTGCATGAACTCAAAACAAAATTACAATTAAAGGGAAAAGTTCAGTCATTCAACATATCCCATACAAACGCATTGAATCCACTATGTTACGGCATCAGATTTACTTCTCTGCAACATGACCAAAACCTTCTTTTGCATAACCTGATTTATCAGAATCTGATGGATGAATTCACTTAAGCATTGGAAATGTCCCTGTTTATTTTTAAGTTTGCAAAGTGCAATACATTTGTTAACTGAAAAACAAACGCGGGCATTCAGTTCGATCCGATTTGCTTAAAATTCGATAGGGTCCACATCAAGCACCCAACGCACTTTAAATGCGGTCAGGGCACTCAACTGTTCACACCAACGTGTTAAAAACGACTGCAGTTTCCCGCGCGAGCGGGATTGTACCAGCAGATGCGCACGTTCCATACCTTTCAATCGCGCCATATATGCCGGAACAGGATCGAATATTTCTACACCGGCATGATGAGAGTACGCTATTTTTTGTGCAGCACCCAAGAAATCCAATACCCTGGTCAAATTGTGCGCCTCCGCGCGTAACAATGCCTGATATACATACGGCGGGAAGCCTGCCATTTTTCTTTCGGCCAGCATCGACTCGGCCAGTACGTCATAATCATGCTGTCGCAGGGCCTGATACAACGGATGGCGTGGAAATTCCGTCTGAACCAGGACACTGCCGGAAACAGCGGCTCGACCGGCACGGCCAGCCACCTGCATGAGCTGCGTAAACAGACGCTCACCTGCCCTGAAATCAGTACTGTATAAAGATCTGTCCGAACCCAGTATGCCGACCAGCGCCAGATTTGGAAAATCATGCCCCTTGGCCAGCAATTGCGTTCCAACCAGAATATCAATTTCTTGTCGATGGATAGCTTGCAGAATCGTTTGCCAGGAGTTCTTGCGGCGTATACTGTCACGATCGATACGCTGGATGCGTGCCAACGGAAACTGTGTTGCCAGGGCCTCCTCAATACGCTGAGTGCCGCGTCCGAATGGAATCATATCCTGGTTCCCGCACTGCGGGCATGCGCGTGGGAAGTATTCCTGATGACCACAGTGATGGCAGGATAACCGCTTATCCTGCAAATGAACGACCAGGCGACTGGAACAGCGCTGACAAACAGCTGCCCACCCGCAGGAGGGACACAACAATACCGGCGCATAACCACGGCGATTAATGAAAATCAAGCATTGCAACTGACGATCCAGACATTTCCCAATAGCGTGTATTAACCGGGCTGACAAACCATCTGCAGTTTTCTCGGACCGCATGTCAATACATTCAACCGGCGGTAATACAGCATTGCGGACAGCGCGACTGCTCAAACGCAAACATCGGTATTTGCCACTCAAAACATTATAATAAGTTTCCAGAGAGGGCGTAGCTGATCCGAGCACTACGGGTATTTGCATCTGCCTTGCACGAAATATGGCCAAATCACGTGCCGAGTAACGCAGCCCATCCTGTTGCTTGAATGAACTGTCCTGCTCTTCGTCAACAATAATCAATCCTAGTCTCGGCGCCGGCGTGAATACTGCCAGTCTTGTTCCGAGAATAATGTCTGCCCTCCCTTGTTGTGCCTGCAGCCAACCGGTCAGCCGCTCGGTATCATTCAGACCACTGTGTAAACTGACTATTCGAGAAGCTGTAAAGCGATTGCGGAAAACCGTCTCGAGTTGTGGCGTCAGGCTGATTTCCGGAATCAACACCAATGTTTGAATGTTTTCTTTGAGTGCCCGGTCTATCAACCGCAAATAAACTTCGGTTTTACCGCTTCCAGTAATGCCATGTAATAACCAGGTTTCAAATTGTTTGAATTTATCGGTAATCGCAGCGACGGCAACCGACTGCTCTTCCGTCAACTCTGGAACAATTTTTTTAATCGAATCACTGCCCGTTTCGATTGCTTCCTCCAGCCAGCCTTTGTCCAGCCAGCCTTTCAGAATAGTGACTGCACGCGGTGAAATGTCTCTGGCTTGCCGTAACGTCAGCAACTGCTCATTTTGCAAAACAGTCCACAAACGACGCTTCAGCGTATTTCGTGATGGAATGGTTGCAATATCAATTTTTCGACCGGCTTCGGTTAATACAAACCCTGTATGATTCACTGTGCCCTTGAAGCTGACCGGTTTATTATTGCGGATCTTGCCTGGCAGACTATTCATTACAACCATACCCAGAGGATGATGGTAATAATTACTGCAGAAGCGCAAAAGTGCCAGTAACTCACTTGACAGTGGCGGTATTTCACGAAAAATACAGATGATGTATTTCAGCTTCTCCAATGGCACATCAGAATCTGAACAAATGTCCAGAATGATGCCGGTAACTTTCTTTTTACCAAATGGCACACAGACACGCAAACCGATATCGTTTTCATCGGCTTCATCTGCAATATAGTCAAACAACGTGTCGACAGGAATATTCAGTGCGACACGCAGAATGGGCATATCAGGAGAAAATGGACAACCACCGAATCACCGGAAATATCTATTTTCCGGCAACTCAGCGGCATATGAGTTATATCAAGAATCTATCACGGCTATGTATTAGCCGGAGACGCGATAGACGGTTACCGGATCTTCGCCTTGTACTTCAAGCTTGGCAGTATCGCCACTCGAATCTATGGTAAAGCGATGCGCACCATCGCTACCGGAAAATCCCAGACAACCGTCCGTATTATACGTAAAGCTGGAGATTTTCAATTGATTGCTGGCCTTATTGTAGTCGTACGTCGCAAATTCCACACCCGGTTTGGCGCATCGTGCCTGATTATCGCGCGCGCCCTCACCAATCGGATCAATCGAAATGATACGATTATTGACAAAAAATACCAGCATTTTTGTGTTTATAGCATCAGCATCAAACGCCCAGGCACCGACTATGCCATCAGGATCGTTATCGATTCTTGAAAATCGTGTTTCTTTGATTTCCTTCTCGACAACTTCATTCTCATCGCTCAGCTCAATCGGTTTGGCAATATGAAACATCTCGCCAAAGACGCTTTTCTGTTCTCGTTCACGTTGTACCGTCACAATGTCGGAGTGAATCATGTCCAGACCATCTGTACGGATGCGGCGAGTGGGACCAGGATCGGACAGGCCGGCTTTTAAGTTGGTGTCAATCGACGTCTCCCCGATAACTTTGAAACCGCGGGTATCGAATTCGATAGCCTTGGCAACACCATGCTCGACACCTGCTTGAAAAATAGTACGGCCACCACATACCCGGTTCTCATCACATGAATCATCGGGGGTTGCCTGGCCCTGCAGATATTCTCCACTACCGTCAGCTGCAACACGGAGTACCGTGGCGGTACTGTCGCTATAATTCACCCAAATTTGTGCACTCAAAGAAGTTACACCCGAAACCATAAAGTGCTCGCTGACTTCCTCAACCGTTTTAGCTGCATGCTCAATACCAGCAGCTTCCAGAATACTTTGCAGCTCAGACGAATTAGCAAACGCTTCAGGCTCGTTATTAAGCTTGATAGCGTTAGTCACAGCAGCCGCTGCTTCATTGGTAATGTTGATACCGTTTGTCGCATCACCATCTTCATCCAGTGACTGTAATAATATCAATAGATTGATCAGTCGCTTTTCATCGTTTTCGGCCAGATCAATCGGTGTCACGATCGGCGTACCCTGTACCTTTCCCAAGGTAAGTTCTCCGAGTTTGAATTCAACAGTATCACCATAATTGAAATCAAACTCACCCGCCACATTAGTCACACCTTTTTTACCAGACGATGCACTATACGTAACTCCTGCTACAGGACTGTCAAGCAAAACACCGGTGGCGGCCCCGGTTGGCATCACACGTTTGGCAGTCGATGTTTCGCTACTGCTGCTGCCCATGCCGCCCGTATCACTATCACCACACGCAGTCAGCCCGGCAACCAGGGCAACAGAAGCCAGGCAAACCCATGGATTCATTCGAATCTTTTGATTGCGTTTCATCAAAACTCTCTCTTTATGTTTAATAAATTAATCGATTAAATGGTTGTATTGCATCATAACCACATACTTTTTGTATGTTAATTGACTGATAGAAGGATAAGGAAATTTTCTATCACAACCACTATTATAGCCAAGCTGTTTCGTTTAGGTTCTTCTTATCTTGATTTTTTGACCTTAAAATTATAGCTTTTTAATTTTCTAAGCTGTCAGTAATACACTGCGGAGAACGGATTAAGATAGGATATTTAACATGTCTGACATGACAGAAATTGCGCAACTGGCCGGATCATCTATCCAGTTGCCCATTGAATGGTATTTCAACCCCAAGATACTGGAGGCCGAAAAAAAACTTTTGTTCGACAACGGTCCAGGCTATATCGGCCATGAAGTCATGGTGCCGGAGGTCGGAGATTACTATGTGCCCGAATGGCTGCATCATGCTAAAATTCTGGTCCGTCATCAAGAGGGTATCGATTTAGTTTCCAATATCTGCCGTCACCGCCAGGCACGTATCCTCGAAGGCAGGGGCAACACAAAAAGTATTGTTTGTCCCCTGCATCGCTGGACGTATGCACTGGATGGCCAGTTACTGGGCGCACCGCACTTTGATCAAAATCCCTGTTTGCATCTGGAAAGAACACCGCTGCAAAACTGGAATGGCCTGTTATTCAACGGTAAACGCACAGTCGCTCAAGACATGGCCGGTCTCGGCGTAATGCATGATTTTGATTTTTCCGATTACCTGCTCGATACCATACGAATCGACCACTATAATTGCAACTGGAAAACCTTCATTGAAGTATATCTGGAAGACTACCATGTCGATCCTTTTCATCCAGGGCTTGGCAATTTCGTCAGCACTGCCGATCTAACCTGGGAGTTTGGAGACTGGTACAGCGCCCAAACTGTTGGCGTCAACAGCGGGCACCTCAAACGCTCCGGGACACCCGTATACGAAAAATGGCAGCAACAGGTTTTGGCTCACCATGAAAACGAGCTACCACAACATGGTGCAATATGGTTACTATATTTTCCAAATATCATGCTGGAATGGTATCCGCACACACTTGTTATCAGCACCATCATACCTACCGGCACTGAGCACTGTATGAACGTTGTTGAATTTTATTACCCTGAGGAAATGGTGCTTTTCGAGCGCGAATTTGTCGAAGCAGAGCAGGCCGCCTATATGGAGACTGCTGCAGAGGATGAAGAAATATGCAGACGCATGACTGAAGGTCGCCAGGCTTTATATAAATTATCTATCAACGAAACGGGACCTTATCAAATGCCCATGGAAGCAGGCATGGTCCATTTCCATCAGTTTCTCCGTCGCGAAGTAGCACCATTTCTGTAAACATATTCATACTCAAGCAATGCGATCATTCTGGATGCTTGTAGCCGCTTTTTTATTTGCCTGCATGGGAGTTCTGGTCAAACTCAGCGCGGGTCATTTTACCAGTATTGAACTGGTGTTCTACCGGTCCTTGATAGGTGTCGGGATCACCTATTTGTTTGTACGCCATCACCGCCTCACACTAAAAACCGGCCACTGGAAAACACATTGCAGCCGGGGTCTGGCGGGACTCGGCAGTCTGTTGATGTTTTTTTACTGCATCACCGAATTGCCGCTGGCCACCGCTATTTCACTCAACTACACCTGGCCACTGTTTATGGCATTGTTTTCAACTTTTATTCTCAGGGAACAGTTGCACTGGCCAATGGCCTTTGCCATCGCACTGGGATTTGTCGGTGTCGTATTCCTGTTGCGACCGACGCTGGATAATGACCATTGGATAGCCGCATGCCTTGGACTGGCCTCCGGTTTCTTTGCTGCAATTGCCTATCTGAATGTCCGCCAACTGGGCAGCCTGGGTGAATCTGAATGGCGAGTCGTGTTCTACTTTACGCTGATCAGCACACTGATTACAGGCGCGTGGCTGCTGCTGACCGCATTCAACCCTGTTACGCTACAAAATATTAATCTGCTGATCGGTATTGGCATCACCGCCACACTGGCACAACTGGCAATGACACGCGCCTACCGCACGGGCACAACGCTGGTTGTCAGTTCACTGGGCTACAGCACCGTTCTGTTTGCGGGGATTTGGGGCATTCTGGTCTGGAATGACACTCTGCCCTCTGTTGCCTGGCTTGGCATGAGTTTCATTATTGCGGGCGGTGCCTTAAGCGGTATTCTTGGGCACTACACAGCACTGAAAGCTCGCAATGACATATCCTAAACAGGACAGCTCACAATGAATTTATCAGTGATATCAAAAGCCATCCTCTTAACCTGCTATCGATCACATACTTTACCGAACAGATATGTTTACCCTGTTCAAATATAACAGTGCCCGAACAAGAAAACGTATTTTGAAATGCAGACAGAAAAACACCGGCCAGCGGCCGGTGTTTTTCTGTTTTTATTATTATTATTTATGAATACGCGTAAAGCTGTTGTTTTTGCCTAAACTACAAGCGATTCCAGTATCAGGAACATAAACAAAACAATAATCATTGCATAATAGGTTTTAGGCAGTTTTTCCTTTTTCATGATTTTCTCCTCATTTAATAAAGTTAATAAAAATAACGACTCAGTAAAGCTTGTTTAACAAATTTGACGCACATCATAACATAAAGTTCACAAAAACTTTACAAAAATTTCACAATTAATTGACAAAAACTTCACAAATTCTTTACTTTTATAAATACCTTTTAAAATCATAGGCTTTTATTCTATATGCCACCCCGGCAATATATGAATGCAAGCATGATACTCAAACTAGTGCTCTTTCAATATGATATTGCCGCGTTCAGTGCGCTTGTCAGCGCTCATGGCAAGGCGTGTCTTGCAGGAAATAGTCATTCTATTACCAAAAGACACAACACAGTCCATGGGCGCTGACAAGCGCACCCACCGGACGTTACCGTGGTGTCCTGCAGCCGCGTTACAGTACTTGAAAAGGGAATAACCCTTTCCCGTGTACTGTGCCTTGCTGCATAACACCACGATAACGCTGTACCTGACAATATCATATTGAAAGAGCACTAGGAGTCCAGCCTTCTCAAGCTGATAACCACAATAGCCGTAATAATTAACCATACTTTTGTGTAATTACAGTTTAAAAGACAAGATAAGAATTTTTCATATTTTATAAACTAGAACATGATATTATCTTCCGCTTTTGAGCTATTGCATTAAATACAAATACTTTCTGCGGCACGTCCTGAAGAACATTAGTGTCTACTGGCATGCATCCACTGCTCGCGCAACAATGCTGTATGCCAATACAAAGGAATAATTTGATGAAAAACCAACTGTTATGCTTCTTAGTATTAATGTTTTCCGGAACCATTCATGCCGCAATAATTGATGGCTTTAACGGCCCCTATCATGTCGCCAACTGGTCTACAACAAACGGTCTCACAGGTGAACTGAGTGTCGACAATCCAACGGCACAATCAATAAATTTCGAAATCGCCAACCCTTCCTACACCTATCCGGTTAATACTTTCCTTGAATTACAAACGGTGGCGGCCGGAACAGGAATGGTTTCGTTTGATTTAATCATGAGCCTTCTTTTCAGACCATTTGGCGCCTATGCGCCTACCCTGACGTTCTTTACTGTAGTGGACGGTATTCATTCAGTTGAGGCTACACACAATTTGGATAACAGTCTGTTTCAACATGTAGACATCATGGTTCATAACGGCCAGCGTTTTGGATTCAGATTCGATGCACAGAATGTTCAACAGGGTGTATTCACCGGCGCAACAATTACAAACTTCAGCGCGCCTGTTTCAGAACCGGCTACATTGTTAATGGCCGCGACAGGCGTCATGATAATGTTGCGCCTGAATCGTAGTAAAAAAGGGAAACTGCGGCCTAGATAACTGAGCTGAATAACGATTTTTCTATTCTTTATACTTTAACAGCAAACCTGCACCATCACTCTTGGTCAGCTTCAAACCAGGCCAGTCTCTGGTGCAGTCGCACAACTTCGCCAACGATAATCAGCGTTGGTGCTGTAAGCTTCGCATCAGTCGCCAGTTTCGGCAGTGTCTCCAGCGAGCCGGTTACGACCTTTTGTGTTTGCGTGGTACCCTGCTGAATAATGGCAGCCGAGGTATTGGCCGGACAACCGTGGGCGATTAATTGCTGACACAATACTGGCAGACCTAACAATCCCATGTAAATGACAATCGTCTGATTCGGTCGCACCAACGAAGACCAGTCAAGATCAAGACCATTGTGCTTCAGATGTCCCGTCACAAAAATACAAGATTGCGCATAATCACGGTGTGTAAGCGGAATACCAGCATACGCCGCAACACCTGAAGCGGCAGTAATACCGGGCACAACCTGAAATGGAATCCGATGGTCTGTCAGCGTTTCAATTTCCTCACCGCCCCGACCAAATATAAACGGATCACCCCCTTTGAGTCTGAGTACACGTTTGCCTTCTTGCGCCAGCCGCACCAGCAGCTGGTTTATGGTTTCCTGACTCAGTGTGTGGTGGTTACGTTCCTTACCGGCATAAATACGTTCGGCATCACGCCGAACCAGGTTCAGAATATCCGGCGATACCAACCGGTCATAGACAACCACATCGGCCTGCTGCATCAACCGCATGGCGCGGAATGTCAGCAAATCGGGGTTACCAGGTCCCGCACCGACCAGGTAAACTTCGCCTTGGGGGGTGTTATCCAATGCATCTTTCAGCAATTGCTGAAAATAATCTTGCGCAGAACTGTCTTTTCCAGCCAATACCATTTCTGCAAACCGGCCTTGCAAGGCTTTTTCCCAAAACAGTCGCCTGTTCTTTTTGTGCACAAAATGCTCTTTTACCAGAGGGCGGAATTTTGCCGCATAGGACGCCAAGCGGGCATATGCATGCGGAATCAATGTTTCCAGCTTGGAACGCACTATTCTGGCAAGCACAGGTGCGTGTCCCCCACTGGAAATAGCGATCATCAACGGCGATCGGTCAACGATTGCGGGCATGATAAATGTACATAATTCAGGACTGTCCACCACATTGACGGGAATATTTGTTGCAGCGGCAGACTCGTATATCGTACGGTTTGCAATTGAATCACTGGTTGCTGCTATGACCAGCGTGCATCCCTTCAGATGGTCTGGGTCGAATCCGTTTGCATCATGCGTGATTTTATTCTGCTGCAGCAGCACTGCCACCGGTTCAGCCAGCGAGGGCGCAACGACATGAACCGCTGCTCCCGCTTCGAGCAACAACGAAATTTTGCGAAAAGCCACGGAACCGCCCCCAACAACCAGGCAGCGCTGATTCCTGACATTCAGGAAAACGGGCAGAAAATCCATTTCATGTGCACCATACAAATCAATACATGCTTACTGGTTATTTCAACGCGCAAACGGATTCTGTCCTGTTTGTCCGCCCGCAGGTGGCGCAAAGGGAGACGCAGATGAAGTCGTGCCGCCACCAGATGTTCCTGTACCACTCGAAGCACCGAACGGCGAGGAGGACGTACCCGCCGATCCTGATTGATTCTGCTGGTTTGCCTTGTTTTCTCCTCCGGCATCCCTTGAAAAAACAAACTGCCAATCCTGATAGGTTTCTGCCTCTGTAAATTTGGCAAAATGGTCCGGGAAATTGTCCTTTTTCAAAGGCTGTTGCTCGGAAAGACTGTACACTCCGGTGATGCCCTTGCGCGAACTGATTTGACTTCCTCCCAATGTGTTACTGGCGGGACTGGCAGGATTCGCATTTCCTGCACTATTATTCTGGCTCTGTGCCTGTTGCGGAACTGCTTCTTCTTCAACAACCCCCCATTTATCCTCCATTGTCATGGGATCGATATAAATTTTTCTTAAATGTCGCACTGTCGCAGGACCGCGCTTGTCCTCCAGTAATTCTTCCAATGATTCAGGATATTCACGAACGCCTGCTACCTGGCTGTTATAGTATGACATGATTGCCTTTCTATACTGATCACCTATGAACAACAACTCCAATTCTTTCTCGCGCTTCATTTTTATCTGCCATACCTGCCCTGTAGCTGCCAGCACTATACCGGCCGCCGTCACAGCAAACAGCGCCCAGAGGTAAACAAAACCCTTGTCCGAACGCTTCTTCATTTACCATTCTTCATAAAATGTTCCATCCAGCGCCCTGCCTGTAAAACCGCTATGAACATCATAGACACCTTCTTCATCCTCATTTGGGGAAGGCATTTCAACCCATGTCATATTACTTTCGGTCATCGGGTCAATGGGTACACTGCGCAAATAGCGCCTGTCAACGAGTTCCTCGAGATCAAGCGGATATTTTCCAAAATCTGCGTAATACTGATCGATTGCGTCACGCATGATCTTGAGATCTTGACGCAAAACCGCCTCTTTGGCTTTCTCGACAGAGTTAAAATAGCGTGGTGCGACAATACTCAACAACGTGGCGATGATAGCCATTACCACCAGTAGCTCAATCAACGTAAATCCGGCCTCATCGCTCACAACTGCAACCTGTTTTTTTGGGTACATTAGCGCACAATTACCACTTGGAATATTCAACACCATTCAAACCAATCGCTTCCGAAAGTGAATAAATATCGAAAACATCATCGCCTTCCTTGGGATTTTCAGCTGAACTCTCATAACTGCGAAGCCCCCAGGTTTCGGCTGCCGGCGTCTGTTCGATCCCGGCAACATCCATATCCTCAAACATCGGATCACGCGGCAGGCGCCGCAAAAAATAAATATTTTTCGGATCAGCGCTTTTAATGTCAGGCACACCCCTGATCAGATCCTCAAGCGTTGGCGGATAACCGGATTCGTCCGCCTTTATCTCAATGCGACCGTCATCTGCAGCCTGTTTATACGCATCAATTGCATTACGTATCTGACGTAGCGCAATGCGCAGCTCCTGTTCCTTCTCGCGCTTGACCGTCAGCTCGCGTAACGGCATAGCGGCAGTAGCCAATACTGCCATGATGGCAAGCACTATCATCAACTCGATGAGTGTAAAACCGCGTTGCTGATGGAATTTGCGGAAACAGGTCTTGTACCAAATCATTTACTGAATTTTTATAGTCGCAGGTTCTGGTAGTGAGATCTCTAGTGACTCACCCGTCTCGGAATCTTCACCGGCGGCGCTCTGCACGCTGATCTCTGTCTCGCCCTCATTGGGTGTAATCACTTTGAAACGTAACTGCGCGGCCATGCCACTGGGTTCGTTCTTGCCGAATTTAATCGAATGGGTTCCCGTGTTGCCGGATCCGTCAAGCAGTTCCAGCATATCCGAGTCATAACTGACCAGCGCTTCGCCGGATACCGTGGCCCTGGCGCCGACCAGCCTGACTCTCACGGAAAATTCCTTTTCAAATGTCATGAGACTTGGAGCCTGTATTGTCAGTGTTGGTTCACCTGCGGCATTGATAGCAGCCTGTTGCGCAAACGGATTAGGCGGAACCCTTGAACCGTCAGACGAAAACGCTTGCGCTCCCCGGCTTAATATTGAGGATGCGCCCCCCCTGCCCGCAGGACCGACAGGTGCCATCGCCAGACCACCGGCCGATGTTTTGCGTATCCTGACAGGCAGTTTACCAGCCTCGTTGGAGGTACCGTAATGAAATTCGCTTTCGAGATGGCTTTGCTGCGAAATATTGCGAATAATGCGCGGCGTCAGCAGCAATACTATCTCGCGCTTGGTTCGATCAACTTTTTGTCCGGAAGTCAGGCGATCCAAACCCGGAATATTGATCAAGCCTGCCAAGCCCTTGACAGCACGGTTATCCAATTCCTCAAGCAAACCAGCCAGTACTTGCGTTTCACCGTCTTTCAAGACCAGAATAGTTTCCGCATTGGTCGTCGAAATCACGGGGGCCGTACTTCGCCCATCTGGAGCAGGGCGACTACCAGTAATGTTACTGACCTCAAGCTGGATTTTCATCGTCACTTCATTGTTGGTACTGATTACCGGCTCGATATCCAGTTTCGTACCAACGTCAATAAATGTCGGTGTCGACGTCACCACGGCACTCACACCCGCTGCAACGTTAGATGTAAAAACTGGTTCCTTGGTACCAATATGAAATTTTGCCGCCTCACGGTTCTTGACCCGCACACGCGGATTTGCGAGCACATCATCCAGCGAGACGTTTTGTAGAAAATCCAGTTTGACCTGGTCAGTTATAGCAAAGCTTTTTAAATTTGGAAAACCCGCGTTACTGATCGCATCAAAGGTTACCGACGCCGCCGCGTCGGCACCCGGCACAGCCGCGCGAGTAAAACTGAAGCTAGCACTTTGCGGCAGATTGGGTCCTAATAGAAAATTATTAGTGCGGCTCACAGTTAGTATCAATACTTCAAGCATCACTTCCGGCTCGGGCAGATCGTTCAGCGACACAAGCTTTTCGACCATACGAATCGCCTCCAGCGTATCGCGCATGATAAAAAGATTCAGTTGTTCATTGACATAAATATCCTTGGCCTTGACCAGCCCCCGAACCATGGCCACCATTTGCTTGACATCAGTATAGGCCACATGAAAACTGCGCACCATCAATTCCTGGTATTCCTTTTGCTTGGCCGGTGTATTTGGATAAATCAACAGCGAATTGTCATTCAGACGTGTGTATGCCAGCTGATTGGTCATCAGCAGCAATTTAAGAATATCTTCGACCGTGTTGTCGCGCACGAATACAGAAATTTTGGCTTCCTGCCGCACATCCTTGTCAAAAACGAAATTGACACCCGCCGTTCGCGACATGATTTCAAAAACGGACTTGAGCTCGGTGTCTTTGAACTCCATTGACAGCGGTTTCTCGAACGCGGTTTCCAATGTCAGGTCCATGCTCTCTGCACGGGCAATATGCTTATTGAGTTCTTTGATAAATTCGCGCGCCTGCGGTTGCATCGGGTTTTCCTGCAGTACGGTCCTGACCGCTTTTTCAGCGCCCTCCACATCATTAAGCGCCAGCAACTGCTCTGCGTATTCAACAGAAGCGATATGATGACGATCCTGTCCGACAGCATCCAGCCCTGCCTGCGCTCGCTCATTGCGCGGGAACAGATCAAGAATCCGCATGAATTTTTCTTCAGCAAGATCCAGTTCGCCGGACAGGCGCGTGTCAGTAGCATCCGCAAGCATTTGACTAAGAACAGCATCACGCTGACGTAAGAGTACAGCACGAATTTCCTTATTATTCGGTGCCTCCTGTGCTGCCTGCTCCAGCCTCATCAATCCCAGCTCCAGTTCACCGCTTTGAATCAGTTGCTGTCCCTCTTCAAACGCCTTGTTGCGGGTACCGAACGTTTTGTTATTTATCGCGCAACCACTGATAATGAAAGTCGTTATCAATAAAAAAACAGCGCATTTATCCGTTCTCATCAAAATTTTCCTGTCTGCTGATCATTTATAGAAAGCGTTTGTTTTACGTTCAGCGGCAAATAGGTCAAAGTGACCGATTCATCATTGACGGTGTCCAGACGGTATTTTTCATCGACCTTTTCACCAATTCTGGCTATGAAGTTTTCATCATCCTGCGCAAGAAAAACCCAGGTTTTGTTGCCTTCAATGGCCTTTCCGATATATTTAAACTGCAGCGGCGGTGGTGTCGGTGCCGGAGGAGTTGCTTTTGCTTTCGCTCTGGCCTCGGCCTCGGCACGTTTCTGTGCATTGATCGCCTGCTGCTGCGGGCTGATCGGCGGACGTTTTGGCGCCCATGAAGTTGACGCAAACAGCTCCCCAGCCTGCGGATCGAACTTTCTCTGACCAAGCTGACCGATGTTAAGATAATCATTCTGTACGGCTGGTGCGTCTACTCTCTCTGATGTCGACCGCTTCATTGGTTTTGGTGCAACGGGCTGCGCCGTATCTACAGTCATCTCTTCTTCATCTTCGACCAGCACAACCGCTATCAGTGTTGCCGCCAGCGCCAGGCCAATAATCGTTTTTCGCTTTTTTTCTGCTGCATCCATGGTATTCATTCATTCAGATAAAGGCTCATCTCGAATCGCACCTCAAGCAGTGCAGACTGGACATTGTCGCGTTTAATGGAAAATCCTGTGATTGCCAGTGCCGGGACAGCTTCCAGCGCATCTGCCATGAATGCGCGAATCTGGGCATACCGGCCTGAGACGGGCATAGTGATATCATATCGGGACAACCGCCAGTCCCGTTCTAATGTCAATCGAAAATCACCGCTGTTAATCTCAAGACCCTGCTTTTGCGCGACACGCACCAGTTCGCGTATCCAGAACGGCGATGAATCAAAACGAGGAAAAAAATTATAAAACTGCTGTAGTGCCTGGTCGTTGGTCAGTTTTTTTTCAACAACAGGTGTGCCGTCAGATCCGGATTGAACTTGCAGCCTTAGTATTTTTTCGCGTTCCCTCAGCGTCTCCAGCGCATTTTGTTCCGGCAAAACAGCACCTATAAAAAAAATACCGGCGACGACCAGCAGGCCCACGCCAATTTTACCGGTATTTCCCAAACGTGCCATCTGCCAGCGGAGTAACAGCATAATCCGCTGACTTTGCGCCAGTATGACATCGCGCCTCAAGATTTTGTTGTCCATATGGTGGTTAACAGAAAATCGACTGGACGATAGGGATTGTCCTGTTTGATTTTGTAGTTGACAAGATGCGCTTTCTCAAAAATGGCTTCACGTTCCATCGCTTCAATAAAATCGAGTAATACGGCCATATTTCTCGCTTCCCCGCTAATCCGCAAAACCCGGTTAGAAACATTTGGTTGTAGCGCCAGTAACGCAATATCTTCGGTGACAATATGTTCTATGGCATCAAACAACGCTTCCCAGGGCAAATTGATCTGTCCTAAAATGATATTGGCATTCTGCAGTTCCTTGCCGATCTCGTGGCCAATCTCACGTTTACGCGATGAAGGGCGTGAGCGTGAAACCGCAGCGTTACCGGATTGCTGTTTTTCCAGGCGCTCGACACGCGCACTCAGCGTGCCCGATTCTTCGGCAATTTGCCTGAACTGGTAAAAAGCAACCAGTACGGCGAACAATCCTATGCACAACAGTGTCATATCAATAGTGCGCGACTGCTGACCCGAATAAGGAAAAGATAATTTTAGTCGGGTCATGTCCCTTCCTTCCGCCAGTCCGCTATAACAACCGGGAAATGTCTTGGCACAAAAATTCGATCACTTTGTAATGGTACAGTTTGCCAGCCGCTTTCAATGGGCAGCGTCAATTCCGGATGTTCCGGTGCAAATAGAAAAACCTGCTCGGCAGATTCTTTCTGACCTGACAATACGGCTTCCTGGTCCAGCGTTGCCCATAACTCACCGACCGTGTCATTCAAAACACGCTGATTTCGTATATTCCGCCAGACACCATCTTCCAGCAAGGCAACACAAATCCGGCCAGTTTCAACCAAGGCGACAAAAGACCTGTGCCTGTCCAGTACTTTTTTCCATGTATCCATAACCGCGGTCAAATACGGTTCGATACCTTCAAGCGTGATTTGATGTCGTGCTGATAACTCCTCAAGTTTGACAAGCAAATCCTGTGAAATCGCCGCGCAGACAGCACCATATAGAGGATTCCATGAGCTGATACTGAGCACCCATTGATCTACGCGCGCACCATAAATCTCCCGCATACGGAAATTCGCATACGCCAGCACTTCCTCGGGTGAGGTAATTTCGGATTGTGGCGGCAGGGTTACATAACGAACAAAATGATTTGAAAGTGTTATTCTCATACTGACGCCAGCAGTTTCAGCCAACAATAGCTCCAGTTGCTGCACGGTCTGCAACCACGCCGGATACGCACCTGCATCATTATCAATCAGCTCAGTAGTCACAGGCAATTGCACTGGTTTTATGCCACGTTTTGAGCGTGCCAGATCTATACGTCCGGGTGCAAGAAACGCTTCTAGTCGATCACGCCACAATGGTGACACGATTGGCCTCCTCTAAACTGGTTTCACCTTTCCTGACCATGTCCAGCGCGGCCTCACGCAAGAACTTGGTACCGTTTGCTCTGGCCGCTTCCTTGATTTTGCGTATCGGTTCCTGAGCCACAATCAGTTCTCGAATTTCATCATTCAAAATCAGTATTTCTGAAATTGCATGGCGTCCGCGATAGCCGCTGCCACGACACTGACCGCACCCTTTTCCAATTCGGAATACAAAGCTGCCCACAGCTTCTGGTTCGATACCGGCCTCTTTTATCTGTTCGTCAGTCGGACGTTCATCCACTGTACAGTGCGGGCATAACAAGCGCACCAGCCGCTGTGCAGCGATACCATTCAACGCCGATACAAAACTATAGGGGTCCACGCCCATATGGGCAAAGCGGCCTATCACATCAAACACATTGTTGGCATGTACCGTGGTGAAAACCAGATGCCCCGTCAGTGCAGCCTGTATCGCAATCTGTGCCGTTTCAGCGTCGCGAATCTCGCCCACCATGATTTTATCGGGATCATGCCGCAGGATTGAACGCAGCCCTCGTGCAAATGTCAACCCTTTTTTTTCATTGACCGGAATTTGCAGCACCCCCGCCAGCTGATATTCGATCGGATCCTCAATGGTGATAATCTTGTCACTGCCCCGATTAACCTCTGAAATGGCTGCGTATAGCGACGTTGTTTTTCCACTTCCGGTCGGACCGGTAACCAGCAACATACCATAAGGTTCTGAACTGAGCCGACGCAAAGTTGCAATATCCGGGGCGCTAAATCCCAAATGGTTCAGTGTCAGTCCTTCCACATGATCAGACAATGCCTGACGATCCAGAATCCGCAATACAGCATCTTCTCCGAAGATACTCGGCATGATGGAAACCCGGAAATCAACTTCCCTTCCCTGTATGGATACTTTGAAACGTCCATCCTGTGGCACGCGCCGCTCAGCGATATCCAGTTCTGACATCACTTTAATTCTGGAAATCACCTGCTCGGCCAGATCGGCGCCCTTGATCACACCCACCGACATCAGAACGCCATCAATCCGGTATTTGATCGACAGTGCGCCAACCACCATTTCCAGATGTATATCGCTTGCCTGTGATTTGTGAGCATCATACAGTGTTGAATGCACCAGACGGACCACCGGGCTGGTACCTTCGTTAATGGTTTTTAATGAAAGATCTTCAATGGTGCTCTGAATTTCATCCAGATTCTGATCTGGCAATACATGATCCATGGCACGCATATTTTTTTCCTGCTGCGTGAAGAAAGCCGCCAAATCAGCAGGATGCACCAGACGCCACGCAATTTTCATTTCAAAACGTTCTTCAGCCCACAACCGCAGCTTCGGTGAAAACGGATTACTGATGACCAGTAAAAAATCGTTATCCGTTTTGAACAATACACATTCATGCCGTACCGCTTCGGCAAACGGCAGGATATCGAAAGCCGGCTCAAGTGCGTGGATTGTCTTCATCTCCAGTGCCGGAATGTGCAGCAGCTGCCCCAATTCCTGAATCAGTTCACTGGGCGAATATCCGCTGGTTTCCTCTAGCAGTTCAACTACCGAAACGCCCTGCTTGCTCGCCTGAGCATATGCGAAGCTGACATCATTGAGATTCAGCGATTGTTTTTTTGGGGATTGCGCGAGCGTCTCTGTCAATTGATACTTCCTGCAAGTTCAAAAATTGGCAAATACATCAAAATAATAATGCCGCCGATAACGACACCGATAACTGCCATCAGAATAGGTTCAATCAATTTTGTAGTCCACTCAACCCAACGGGCAATTTCCTCATCGTGAAAAGCGCCGATGCGCTCCATCATATCCCCCATAAGACCTGTGCGTTCACCAACTCTTAACATGCGATTACCCACGGCTGTCGTCAACCCCTCCATCTCCATCGCGCTGGAAATAGTTTGCCCTTCACGAATTCGATTCGCCGCCGCTTCGATCCTGGGTCGAAAGTGCGATTGCAACAAACCGCTGACCATTTGTAGTGCCTGCGTTATCGGAATACCACCGCGCTGCAGCATGCCCAGTGTCTTATAAAAACGGGCCAGTTGATAGACACGCATGTGCTCACCGATTGCAGGTATCCGCCACAGCAATTCCAGCACATAGACGCGAAATGTCTCTCGGCTGACTGCATAGGCTATAACCGCCAGCAACGTGAGGAAAAAAATGGCCAGTTCCCATCCATGCTCCTGAACGAAATGCCCCCATTCAATCAGTAATACAGACATCCAGGGCAGATCAGAGCCCATGTCATCATAGATAGCGCTGAATTTGGGCACCACAAAAATCAGCAAAAACAGCGACACCAGCAATCCCACAACCAGCAGCAACACGGGATAGATCGAAGCTCCTACCAGTTTCTTGCGGACGAAATCCATCTGTGTCTGGTATGTTACAAAACGTGTCAGGGCTTCTGCCAGATCACCCGTACGCTCACTCGCCCGAACCGTCGCAATATACAGCATTGGAAAAGCCTGAGGATATGATTCAAGCGCCTGTGAAAAAGTTATGCCTTCGTAGAGCCGCTCAAGTAAGCCGTGTATAAGCTTCCGGTTGCTTGCGTCCTGCTCTTTATCTACCAGTGTTTCCAGGCATTCCACAAGACTCAGGCCCGCAGTGATCAGCGACAACAACTCCTGACTGAAATGAACCAGCGGAAAACGCGTTCTGGACTTGAATGACAGGCCGGTAAATCTTCGCTTGACACTCAACACCATACCGCCCTGCTCTGTTACCTGGCGCCGGGCTTCTTCTTCGCTGTTTGCCTCAAGTTCAAGATTTACAGCGCCCTGGTCGGACATGACAGCTTTTACTTCATAACGCATGGTTCAATTGACCTGTTTACCAATTGGTAATATCAGCTGCCTCACCTTCTCCGCCAATCTGCCCATCCCTTCCCATTGAAAACAAATCGAACTCAGAATTTTCACCCGGATATTTGTATACGTAAGGACGGCCCCATGGATCATCGGGCGGCACTTTAGATAAATAAGGTCCCTGCCATTTAGGTTCATCGTTTGGCTGCGCTACCAGTGCAGAGAGCCCGTTTTCTGTTGTCGGATAGCTGCCAACATCGAGACGGTACTGGTGCAATGCTTTTTCCAGGGCATCAATCTGCGCCTGTGCCATTTTAATTTCAGATTTACCCACTTGTGAAAAATATTTCGGGCCGACATAAGCCGCCAACAGACCGATAATAACCATGACGACAAGTAATTCAAGCAAAGTAAAACCACGTTCAAACCAGACTTGTCGCTGCTTATATCCAAAATGCATCATATTGATCCTCTTTCAACACAAAATACTTCAATGATAACTCCTAATCATGAAAGAAATTTTAAACCACGGTCGTAACCGAACTTACCTGCGAAGTATCGCCCACCACCGGCCGATATTCAACAGTGTCATTAACGATGCTGAAACATAAGTCCATGCAGCCGCCCTCAGTATACGGCGTGCATGTTTTTCATCGCCTTTAATCAAATAACCGCCTTTATCCAGCATGGGCAGCGCGCGCGCAAAACTTGCGTGCATTTCCATCGGCAATGTAACCAAATGAACAAGTGTCGTCGCACCCAGCGTCAATAAACCCCCAACAAAAAATAACGCACCCGCCAGTGGCGCGCGCGTAATAATCATTATCAGCGGTGCAAACATTAAAATTGCCGCACCCAATTTTTCCGCCGGTGCAGCGATCTGAACCAAACGGGTACGTATTTTTAACGGCAGATATCCGTCACGATCCTGAACTGCATGGCCAACTTCGTGCGCTGCTACAGTAATAGCGGTCAACGACTTGCCATTATATTTATCCGGCATTAACCGAACTGCCTTGGCTAATGGGTCGTAATGATCACCTTGCTCTGTCATTTCGACCTTGACAGACTGCAGCTTGGCCCAATCCAGCAGAATTCGCGCAAGTTCAGCACCCGTTCCGGGATAACGGTCCTTTGGGTAACTATATTTTTCAAGTGTGTGCCTCACCCAGTAGGACGGTCCGTAAACTAATGCTGCAACAATGATGATAATGACTATATACAACATATCATGCCGGATTTCAGCTCGACTCCCGCAAAACAAATAATTTAAACCATATCAACAGTCAGGTAGCTCTGTATCAGACCGCCAGATAATGATAATTTCTCAAAAAAAACGGATACAAGAACAGCATTCAATCATCAATTTGTAGAAAGTACAGAATACCAAATCATGAAATGCTACCAGGCTGTAAAATAGCAGCCGTCAGACCCTGTAATGATGAATCATTTCGAATATACCTAAAAAACGACAGCTTGCATCGCTGACAGTCCTGGCACATGGCCCTGTTATCAATAGCACTTCAGCGAAACAAACTATCAAATTTTCAAAACACCTATTCATACACACGCGGACTGACTTGTTTAGTACGCATCGCATCATATTCATCCTGAAAGAAAAATTTTTCTTCCCCAAATGCCGGTTTTAAATGATCCAGCCAGGTGGCTTCGGGATCAAACCGTGCGAAAAAAGGACGCTGCACCCAGTCCGGATTACGCGCCTGAAGAAAACGTAAAACGAAAACCTGTTCGCCATTGATTTCTGAAATACCCTGGATTTCGACCTTGCCGGGTCCAGCACTCATGGACGGCCCTCGTGCAGTCCGACCCAACCCAGATACACGCTTCAACGCCTCGCGATAAACCTCCCAGGCACGCGCCAGAGGCACCTCAAAGTAACGGCGCGCACCTGTATCCCGCTCAACGAACATATAATACGGCACCAAACCCAGGCGTACTTGCTCTCGCCACATACGGGCCCAAACATCAGGATCATTATTGATATGGTTCAATAATGGTGATTGCGTGCGGATAACAACGCCAGATGCTCTCAGCCTGCTGACCGCCTCGTGCACAATGGGCGTTGACATTTCCTGCCAATGATTAAAATGCGCCATAATCGCGACATGCTTACCTGCTTTAACCATTCTTTCCAGCAACAATAACAACTGTGAGGAATCTTCATCACTGACATAACGCTGCGGCCAGAAACTTAATGATTTCGTTCCGATACGAATTGTCTGAACATGATCAAACTCCGGCCGAAGAAGCGGTTCGAGATAGGCCGACAAATGATCTGTCTTCATAACCATAGGGTCGCCGCCGGTTATTAACAGATCACTGATGCTTTTGTATTTTGCCAGATAATGATGCAGCTTTTGCGCCTCAGTATTCGAAAAACGCAAACTCTTGTCACCGATAAATTGCGCCCAACGAAAACAAAAACTGCAGAAACTATGGCACACCTGCCCCTGACCTGGAAAAAATAGCACTGTTTCTCGGTACTTGTGCTGAATGCCTTCTATCGGCTCATCATCTTCATAAGGCACGTTCAAAGATTGCTGCTCTGCAGGGTGCGGATTCAATCGCAACCTGATCTCATTCGCATTTTTCAGAATTACACTGCGATCATTCGTACTGCGCAGGACTGAGGCCATTTGATTATAATCATCATCCGACAACATGCCTTTCTGTGGAAATACCAGCTGGAAAATCGGGTCATCCGGCACATTTTGCCAGTTAATCAAATTGTCAATCACATATTTGTTCACCCTGAAGGGCAAAACATTTGCAACTACTTTCATCTCAAAGCGTTGTTCCTCAGACATCTGCTTTAACGCTTCGATCTTGTCAATTTGACGTTCTGTGTAAACCTGAAAATGCTCAGGTGCATTATATTGTGTTGTAAGAAACTGTTTTTTAATCAATGGTAATACGGGTGTCATACGCTTCTCCGTTAAAAAAAAATTGCTCAAAGGAGAAATTGCCACCAGATTGAATCATAATGACAAAGCCAAATTTTGCTTGATAAGATAAAACAATAATGTTTCTGATACGTTAAGCGGTATTCTTCATAAATTACAGGCAAACGCACATTATGAATAATCCGGTCTTTCTAACGCAGTGCTTTCTCACGGCACATCCCAGCAAGGCTTTTGCGGCTATCCCAAATATTAAATAGCCTTTAATATCAACTGTTTAATAAATTAATCAAATATAAAGCAATTCAGTTACTCAAAGTTAGATTATAACATGCACAAAAAATTGCTCTTATGAGCCCATTATTTCGCCAAATATCAGGACAAATGAATGAATTGGAGCATTTTTACCCTGTTTGTATCGACATTCACCAGGCTGCACTATTGTTAAAATCAGTTAAGATTTCATTTCATTCAAACTGATAGCACATCCCGAAGAATGATATTGGTGCAGCTTATCCTTGGATTTGGTAAAGGGAACTCATATGATAAAAACACAATATGCTTTTAAGGCAAACAGTACCCAGCTCATAAAATGCGAATTAAAAATAAAAACCCGAACCGGTAACGTATTTGTCTATCACGGCCTTTTCAACTCCACCGCAGCAGCCATCACAGATGCGATAAACAGGTTCGAAATTGCCACGATTTTTGTTCGTGCGGTTTAACTGGCAATAAAAACAGAAAACAGGCAAATCGGCAGCCAGCACCATACTCACCCGCCTGTTCTAAATGCAAGGTATTCCGATTCCTGGTAAAAATCATCCCAAATCAATGAAGGGTTTGGCGTTGGATAAGTCGGAAGCCAGAATGTCGCCAGATCCAGTACGCCACTACCTGTTCGGCTTGCCGTATGCACGGCTCCCCTGAGTATGCCCTCTGTCCAGCCAATAAACTGGCTCTGCTCTCTTTGATTCCATAAAATAATATTTTTAGGCAGCTCCAACCAGCCGGTCGCCACATTGGCAACACCACTCAATATCTTCATACCGGCTTTACTGAAATATGTGTCTGTGGCACTTTCCTGCGCAATGGCAGAAGACGAAAACAGGAGCGATAGACACAGCATCAATAAACACACGCATGTTCTCATCATGTTCAAATCCCTTTAAATGTGTCGATACCGATATGAAATAATAACCATCTTGCCGTATTTTCCCCAACAATATCACAGGTAGGAATTAAGCCACCGGCCTGGGTAAATCATATCGACTGAAAACAAGACAACAATCCGACGCAATAACCTGCGCCCAAACAACATCTTAACGTAATTATTAAAAAGCCGTATTGGATAATCAAAATCCGACCGGGCGCAGTGAACGGAATGTTTGGTAGATACAATTCTATAACTAGTTCCCATCCATAAACGTAACTCTATGAATTCATTTTTATAATTCATAGAAAATGGATGAAAACTCCAGTGGAGAGGTGTACAATTATAGTCAAGCCATTGATTATAAACAGAACACGAAACCACTGGAGGTG
>NZ_FOIA01000085.1 GCF_900111605.1 Nitrosomonas marina
GGGCATATCTAAAAATTGCGATTACAAAACGAAGCAAGTCTGGAAGTGAAGTTATTTTTCCTGGTTAGTGTATAATAACATTTTGTTTATTATATAGAATAGACGTTTTCGTTGATATAGGATCCAATCATGCAACTCAGTTTTTTTGACCTTGAAAATCGCTATGAACAGTTAAGCAGGCTAAAAGATCCGCTTGAAGAACTGAATCGCATGATCGACTGGAATTTATTTGCTGACCTTCTCAAAGAGACAACTAAGAAGCCCAGGAAAAGCGCAGCGGGTCGCAAACCGTTTGATCGGGTGATGCTATTCAAGATGCTGGTATTGCAAAGAATGCATAATCTATCGGATGATCGGTTGGAGTATCAAGTGCGGGATCGATTGAGTTTCATGCGTTTTTTGGGACTTGATTTGGCGGGGGTAGTGCCGGATGCAAAGACGATGTGGGCGTTTCGGGAGGAGTTGAAGGAGAATCAACTGATTGAACGACTGTTTGCAAGATTTGATGAATGTTTACGGAAGCTGGATGTTGAGCTGAAGTCGGGGCAGATCATTGATGCGACCTTTGTGACTGTTCCCAAACAACGTAATACGCGTGATGAAAACAAGATTATCAAGGAAGGTGCTGTTCCGATTGAATGGGGACAGAATCCTCAAAAGCTGGCACAAAAAGACATTGATGCACGTTGGACGAAGAAGGGCAATGAGTCGTTTTATGGTTACAAAGATCACGCGAATGTGGATCAAGGGACCAAGCTGATAACCGCCTGGGAAGTTACATCAGCGGAAGTTCACGATAGTCAGGTTTTGGGAGAAGTGCTGCAATCGCCTGAAATGGGAGGAACTGATGTTTACGCGGATTCAGCTTATCGCAGCCAGGAGCAGGAAAAAAGTCTGACTGCCACTGGGCACACGAGTCGCATTCACGAAAAGGGTGCTCGCAATCGTCCACTCACGGAAGCGCAAAAATCCAGCAACAAAGAGAAATCACGGGTGCGTGCGCGGATCGAACATGTATTTGGTTCGATGACGAATGAACTGGGCGGAATCACTATTCGTACCATAGGGCTTATGAGAGCAAAAGTACAGATAGGCTTGCTCAACCTCGTTTATAACATTAAGCGTGTAGCGACGTTGATTCGCAAAAGATACTTCAGTTTCGACAGGGTTATTGCGTCAGAAATTGCCTAAAATAGGAAAAAACGAGAGGGTAACAGCCCAAAACCGCCTTGAATTGAGAATAAATCAAATTCTTGAACAGAAAAATAGTCGGAAATCCAGCTAATCGTTCCCTGGCTTGGAAAGATTCGCTTTAAGTATATTTTTA